>NZ_JAPMAL010000032.1:0-108933 GCF_026343935.1 Paraburkholderia sp. CNPSo 3076
TAGAACTGCTCCAGGTGGTGATAGATCTCGTCGCGCGACAGATGCGCATAGCCGATCGCCGCGAGCTGCACCCCTTCCTTGCTCACCAGGTTGATGGTCTTGTTCTCTTCCATCCAGCCGTTTTCCACGGCCTGCTTGTAGAGCGTCGTGCCCGGATAGGGCGCTGCGAGCGACACCTGAATCGTATGCGGATTGATTTCCTTCGCGTACTCGATCGTCTTTTTGATGGTGTCCTGCGTCTCGCCCGGCAGCCCCAGAATGAAGGTGCCGTGAACCTTGATGCCGAGATTCTTGCAGTCGGCGCTGAAGCGGCGCGCGAAGTCCGTGCGCACGCCCTTCTTGATGTTCACGAGAATCTGGTCGTCGCCCGACTCGAAGCCCACGAGCAACAGACGCAGGCCGTTTTCCTTCATCACCTTGAGCGTCTTGTATGGCACGTTCGCCTTCGCGTTGCACGACCACGTCATGCCGAGCTTGCCGAGACCGATGGCGATCGCTTCGGCGCGCGGCAGGTCGTCGGTGAAGGTGTCGTCGTCGAACATGAGCTCCTTGACTTCCGGCATGTTCTCGCGGATCCACTTCGCTTCCTCGAGCACGTTCTCGACCGAGCGCGTGCGGTAGACGTGGCCGCTCACGGTCTGCGGCCACAGGCAGAACGTGCAGCGCGACTTGCAGCCACGGCCCGTGTAGATCGACACGTACGGGTAGTTCAGGTAGCCGATGAAGTAATTCTCGATCTTCAGGTCGCGCTTGTAGATCGGCGCGACGAACGGCAGCGAGTCCATGTCCTCGAGCACCGGACGGCCTGCGTTGTGCTCGATCGAGCCGTCCTTCGCGCGCCACGAAATGCCCTTGACCTCGGCCAGCGGCATGCCTTCGGCGATTTCCTTGCAGGTGAAGTCGAATTCCTCGCGGCAGACAAAGTCGACCGCCTCGGTGGCCGTGAGCGAATTGTGCGGATCGACCTGCACCTTCGCGCCCACCAGACCGATGACGATCGACGGCTTGCGCTTCTTGAGGTCTTCGCAGAACAGCGCGTCGGTCGGAAACGACGGCGTGCTCGTGTGGATGATGACGAGGTCGTATGCGGCTGCAATCTTCAGCGTCTCTTCGACGGAGAGGCCGTCGGCCGGCGCGTCGAGCACGCGGCTGTCGGGCACGAGGGCCGCGGGCTGCGCGAGCCAGGTGGGATACCAGAACGAGCGGATCTCGCGCTTTGCCTGGTAGCGCGAGCCCGCGCCACCGTCGAAGCCGTCATACGACGGGGCCTGCAGAAACAGCGTTTTCATTATTAAGCCGAAAATCTGATGCTGACCTTAAGCGCTTTCCCTTCTTCCGACGTATTGAAACATGCCAAACCTCCAGTGTGACGAATTGATATGACAGTTTTCATCGCACCGCGCCAATTGATGTCCGTTGTGATGACAATCGCTTACAAGCGAGGCACAACCCGCCCTCCGGCACCCAGAAATCGCGTCAATCGACCCCAAGGGATGCAAGTCATGTGCCACTACGTGCGTGCGCCTTGCGTATTTCTCGGAAGAACTGACCGACAGGTTTTCATCTGCTTTGCAACGCCTCCGCCATATCGGACAAGTTTTCGCTGATCGCCGACATCGCGTAAAAACGTCTCACAATCGGGTTACGATGCAGCAAACGGCGTGACTGCGGGTCCCCGCCGCGAATGTGCGAGCGGTGTGGCGCGGCCAACGCTGCCCGGCAGGTCAGGACGACTGGCCGGGATTTCATGCAGGCCAGGCACCCCTGGTGCGCTGCCCGCCCAACCAAGCGCCACCGTGAGCCGTCATTGTCCATGCGCATCCTCTTCGTCATCGGCAACCTGGGCGACTATCACGTCCCTCGCTATGAGGCTCTCGTCAGCGCGGCCTCCAGTCGCGGCCATCAGGTGGCGCTGCTCGAGGTCTTCGCACGCTCGGGCGTCTACGGCTTCCCTCAGGAACGCCGCGCGGCATTCTTCGCGAACCGGCCGCGCATGGCGGAAACGCTGGTCGAGAACGGCGCCGACAGCGACGGCCTCGGCGCGCGCGACACCGCGCGCCTGATTGCGAAGGTGCGCAACTTCGAGCCCGATGTGGTCATCACGCTCGGCTACAGCACCGGCTATTCGGCGGTGCTCTGTTTCCTCAGACATCTCACGCGGCGCTTCAAGCTCATCTACATGTCGGACTCGAAGGCCGACGACGGACTGCGCCAGCGCACCAAGGAGCGGCTCAAGCGTTTCATCGTGAGCCGCTTCGACGGCGCGCTCGTCGCGGGCGAGAAGCATCGCCGTTATGCGCAATCACTTGGCATACCGAAGGAGCGATCCCGCATCGGTTTCGATGTGATCGACGTCGACTATTTCTCGGATCTCGCGCAGGCCGCGAGCGATAACCCCGAGGCCGTGCGATCGCGCTTCGGCCTGCCGCAGCGCTACGTGTTGTGCGTGAGCCGCTTCGTCGCGCGCAAGAACGTCGACGTGCTGATCGACGCCTACCGCAAATCCGGCGTGTACAACGAAAATATCGGCCTCGTTCTGGTAGGTCAGGGTCCGCTCGAAGCGCAATTGCGCGCGCGCATCGTGTCGCTCGGCCTCACGCCGCACGTGACGATACTCAACTCGCTCGCCAACCAGGAAATGCCGAATCTCTATGCGCTCGCGGAATTCGTCGTACTCGCGAGCGAATTCGATCAATGGGGCCTGTGCGTGAACGAAGCGTTCGCGGCCGGGTGCCCTGCCATCGTCACGCGCACCTGCGGCGTAGCTGGCGAAGTGGTGATCGACGGCGTGAACGGTTTCGTGGTCGAACCGCGCGACGTCTCGACCCTCGCGCAGCGTATCGGCGAGCTGGGCGGCGAGCCCGCGCTGCGCGAACGCTTCGCCGCCGGCGCGCAAAGCACGATCCGGCGCTGGACGCCCTTGCTCTTCGCCTCGAGCGCGCTGGAGCTTGCCGAGGTCACGACCCGCCGCGCAAGCGACCCCGCGCGGCACGAACTCGTTTAGCGCGCCATATCGCTCGCTACGCGACGCCCCGCCGCTCAGAGATTGGGGGCGAACACACGCCCGGGCGCGACCTTCCGCTTGAGCGTACGCATCAGCAAATAAACCGTGCCGTGGCGCTCGACGCCCAGCCGCTGCGTGAGCGTCGCGCCGAATCCGTTGAGGAAGCTGAATGTCGACGGGCTCGAAAAGCCGTCGAAGTCGAAGATGAGCTTGCGCTCGAGTGAGCGGCCAATGCCGGTCCACAGCAGCAGGCTGATCGAGCCGCTGTGCGCGTCCTGCGCGCGCGACGAAAGCAGGTAATACATTGCGTGATGGTCCCAGACGAGGCCGACGGCCGCCACGAGCTTCCCGCCTTGCCCATAGGCGCCGAGCAGCATCCCGGCCTTGCGCTCGACGAACGCGTTGATGAGGTCGCGCATGACCGCATCCCCGTATGCGTTGGTACGCGAACGCGCCGCGAGATTCGAGTCGTAGAACGCGATGAACTCCTGGGGCGTGATGTCCGGCACGACGGTCAGTTCACGGGAGGCGCTGCGGATCACGTTGCGCGTCTTGCTGTTCAGACACTTCCACGCTTCGTCGGCCGTAGTATTCCGGTCGATGCGGAACGTATAGCGCGCCGACACCGTAAAGCCGTGCAGTGCGAACGCCAGGGCGTCGTCGATGCGCGGGTCGAGTACCTGAAAAAAGCTGTCGCAGTCGGGCAACTGTTCGATCAGCTTGCCGGTGACGTCGAGTTCATGATGCAGTTGGCGGGCCCCGCTGCCCGTCACGGACTTGATGACCGGCCCGAGCGTGCGCGTGAGCGGCGGCAGGTGCGAGACACGCCACAGCCGCGTGCGCTGCATCGCGTACGGCATCTCGCCGATGACCTCGTCGTTCTGCTTCACCACCGCAAGCTTCCAGTCGCCTTGCGTGGCGATGTCGAGCCACCAGTGTTCATGAAAGATCGAAGGCGCCGCGCGTACCGGCACCGGCGTAGCAGAAGCAGCCGGCGCCTCGAGAACGGGCAACGTCCGGTCGTTTATGGTCGTCATCGATCACCGGTAAATTCTGACTGCAAGCGCCGCGGGATCACACATGCGCTCCATCTCCCCCAGCACTCATGCTCCTCAATGACTTCTCGTCGAATGGCAACGGCATGTACGCAATATGACAGTGCACGCGGCGGGTCGTTTTGTCCCTCCCGGGTCTTGCAAGACTACGCGCAAGACCGCGCTTCGGGCGCTTCTGTTTTCGTTTCCGGGGTCACCTGCTCGCGCCGCGATGGCTTGCGAAGCTCCATGGCGGCGGACTGCCATTTCGTACATCGCCTTCAGTCTACGAATAGCCACCTGCCCATTTACGCCAAAACCAAGACGCATGCGGATAGGTTATCTCCCTGGTCAATTTTCGTCCGATCATACTGCTCGATTTCGCAATGCAGCAATGCACGCACCTGCTGAACGTTTGCACACCGATTACCTAACGAGAACGATTCGCGATCAGGTAATTTAGTTAGGAATGCATTCTACCGGCTCAATCCTGCCCTGCATCGCTCAAGCCAATGGTTGTGTCGTCATCGCTCGCGTGAGCCCATGCATGGGGCGGCGCACCGCCACGTCGAAAGGGTTCGTTTGGGGCCCGATGGTCTCGGCCTGCCGCTTGAGCAGTTCCACTATCGTCGGCAACCGGTCCTCCGTGAGACGCGCAGCCAGCGTGCCCACGCTCAATGCGCCCACGGCACAACCGTTCTGGTCCAGAATCGGCACGGCCACGCCCGCCATGCCCTCGAGCACGCCCGTATTACGCCCCGCGTAGCCGAGCTTGCGCACGCGCTCGATCTCCGTGCGCAAATACACCTCGTCCAGCACGCCGTAGCTGCGTAAACGCGGCACGTTGAAACGAATGATCTCCTCACGCTCGGCCTCGGGCTGGAACGCGAGAATGGCAAGACTGCCCTGACCCACGCCCAGCGCGACGCGCCCGCCGATATCGCCCGTGAACGAGCAGATCGGAAACGGACCTTCGCACATGTCGAGGCATACCGCATCGAAACTGCTCTTCACGAGCAGGAAAATAGTATCGCCAAGGCTCGCGCACAGGCGCAGCAACGCGGGCCGGCATAGCGTGCGCATGCCGCTGGGATTGCCCGCCTGCGCCGCGAGCGCAAAAAAATCGACGCTTAACCGATAGCGCTT
Source organism: Paraburkholderia sp. CNPSo 3076 (assembly GCF_026343935.1). Lineage (NCBI taxonomy): Bacteria > Pseudomonadati > Pseudomonadota > Betaproteobacteria > Burkholderiales > Burkholderiaceae > Paraburkholderia > Paraburkholderia sp. CNPSo 3076. The sequence continues at coordinate 5,185 of NZ_JAPMAL010000032.1, forward strand.
CGTGCCTTCGTCCTGCTCGACCACGCCTTCGGCGATCAGCCCTTGCAGCAGCCGATGCACAGTGGCCTGGGTCAGACCCACGGCCTTGGCGAGCGCGGTCACGCGGCTGCCTTCCGCCTGACTTGCCCCCAGTGCGCGGATCACCGCGAATGCGCGCTGCAATACGCCCGCGCCGCGGGCATCGTCGGCCGGCGTTCCACTTTTCTCTTCCACTGCCGTCATATCGACCTCGATCTATTCCATTCAGCGGAATAAGCGCTGAAAACTCGTACGAATTGGCGTGCTGTCCGAAAGGTTCGATCGCCATACGCCGTCGTGCTTGTTGTGGGCTCATCCAGGAATTTCCCGTAGTTCACGGGATGAAATATCCGCCGCGCTGGGCCACTCACGTATTCCGTCAAATGGAATATAAATCAGATTTCTATCGTTTGATGGAATTTTAAATTGACGACCGAAAATTTGGCTAGCTACAGTCGACTCAACGCCCTGCACCGCAATTCGCTCAACGGGTGCCGGCGCACCCCAAGCACTGGAAGGCCACACCATGTCGTTCCTCACCCTGACCGATGTATCGAAATCGTTTGGCGACCTGCTGGCGGTCGCCGGCGTCAATTTGTCGGTGGAAAAAGGCGAGTTCGTCTCACTGCTCGGCCCTTCGGGCTGCGGGAAAACCACGACGTTGCAGATGATCGCAGGCTTCGTGGAAACCACGCGCGGGCGCATCACGCTCGACGGGCGCGACATCACGCACATGGCGCCGAACAAGCGCGGCCTCGGCATCGTGTTCCAGAGCTATGCGCTCTTTCCGCACATGAGCGTGGAGCAGAACGTGAGCTTCGGCCTCGAAATGCGCGGCGTGGGCAAAGCCGAGCGCCGCGATCGCATTCGCGAGGCGCTCGCGCTCGTGCGCCTCGACGCCTACGCGCAGCGCTTTCCGCGCGAGCTGTCGGGCGGCCAGCGCCAGCGCGTGGCGATCGCGCGCGCCATTGTGATCGCTCCGCCCGTGCTGCTGCTCGACGAGCCGATGTCCAATCTCGACGCCAAGCTGCGCGAAGACATGCAGTTCGAACTGCGCGCCATTCAGCGCAAGATCGGCACGACCACGCTGATGGTCACGCACGACCAGTCCGAAGCACTCTCGATCAGCGACCGCGTGGTGGTGATGGAAAGCGGCCGCATCACCCAGGTCGACACGCCTTATCGCGCGTATGAGCGGCCCGAGAACGACTTCGTCTCGAAGTTCATCGGCAAGGCCAACATGCTCGCTGGCCGCATCGTCGCCCGCGAGGGCGACACGATCCGCGTGGATCTCGGCCACGATCTCGCGGAAACGGGCTCGACGGCACAACTGCCCGAACGCGGCCGCGCGGTGGGGGTGGGCGACGCGATCACGCTATGCATCCGCCCCGAAAAGCTCAAGCTGTGCGCGAGCGGCTCGGGCCGGCTCGCCGGGCGCGTGACGAGCCGCTTCTTCCTCGGCAGCCAGTGGCTCTACCGGCTCGACAGCCGCGCGGGCGAAATGCTCGTGTGCTGCCAGAACGAGGGCAATGAGCCGCTTGCCGAAGGCGACCAGGTGGGCATCGACTGGCATAGCGACGCGATCCGCTTCATCCACCAGGAGGGCGCCCGTGTCTAGCACGCTCCGCGCTTCGCAGCCTGCCCCACGCGCCACGGTGCGCGCCGGCTGGCAGGCTTACGTGCCGCTCTGGCTCATGAGCGCGCCCGCGCTGCTGCTGTTCGCCGCGCTCGTGCTCGTGCCGCTCGCCATGACCTTCGCGCTCACGTTCTACCGTTTCGATCCGATGAGCGGCCCCATCGCCGCATTCGATCTGCACAACTACGTAGAAGTGCTGGGCTCGTCGTACTTTCACACGATCTTCCTGCGCACCTTCGGCATTGCCGCGCTCACCACGCTGCTGTGCGTCGTGATCGGCACGCCCGAGGCTTACATCCTCTCGCGCATGCGCGACCCGTGGCGCTCGCTCTTCCTGCTCGCGATCCTCGCGCCGCTGCTGGTTTCCGTGGTAGTGCGCGCGTTCGGCTGGAGCATGCTGCTCAATATGAACGGTCTCGTGAACCAGTTCTTCGGCCTGTTCGGCGCAGGGCCCTTCAAGCTCGAATACACGACCACCGCGATCGTCATCGCGCTCGTGCATGTGATGCTGCCGTTCATGGTGATTCCGGTGTGGACCGCGCTGCAAAGGCTCGATCCGCAAACCGAGAACGCGGCGCTTTCGCTCATGGCGTCGCCGTTCACCACCCTGCGCCGTATCGTGCTGCCGCAGCTCATGCCGGGCATTCTCTCGGGCAGCCTCATGGTGTTCGGCCTGTCGGCGAGCGCCTTCGCGATTCCGGGCCTGCTGGGCGGCCGGCGTCTGAAGGTGGCGGCCACCGCCGTGTACGACCAGTTCCTCAGCTCGATGAACTGGCCGCTCGGCGCGACCATCGCCGTGCTGCTGCTCGTCGCCAATCTCGTGGTGATGCTCACCTACTACCGCGTGCTCGAACGGCGCTACGCGCGCAGCATGGGCTAGGGCCCCAGGACACAACATCATGCGCAAAAACGGACCGCTCGCCCTCACTTTCCATAGCTTCGTCATTCTGTTCGTGCTGGCGCCGCTCGTCATCGTCATCCTCGTGGCCTTCACGCCCGACGAAACCTTGACGCTTCCCACGCACGGCCTCTCGCTGCGCTGGTTCCGCGCCATTCTCGACTACCCCGACTTCATCACCGCGTTCTTCAACAGCCTCAAGCTCGCGTTCGCCTCGGCCACGCTCTCGCTCATCATCGCATTGCCCGCGGGACTCGCTATCGGCCGCGCGCGCTTTCCGGGCCGTGGATTTCTCAACGCGCTGCTGCTTTCGCCGCTCGTGATCCCGGGGCTCGTGCTGGGCATCGCGCTGCTGCGCTTCTTCGCGCTGATCGGCGCGACCGGCTCGTTCGCGTGGCTGATCCTCGCACACATGATCATCATCACGCCGTTCGTCATGCGGCTCGTGCTCGCCTCAGTGAGCGGCCTCGACCGCAGCATCGAGCATGCGGCCGCGTCGCTCGGCGCGAACGCGTGGACCACCTTTCGCCGCATCACGCTGCCGATGATCGTGCCCGGCATCACGGGCGGCTGGCTGCTCGCGTTCATCAACAGCTTCGATGAACTGACGATGTCGATCTTCGTGACCTCGCCGCAAACCGTCACGCTGCCCGTGCGCATGTACATGTACGCAACCGAGTCGATCGACCCGATGATGGCTTCCGTTTCCGCGCTCGTCATTTTCATCACGGCGGGCGCGATGTTCCTGCTCGACCGCGTGTACGGGCTCAACCGCATTCTGATCGGGCAGCACTGAACGCCGCCCGCCTCTTTCGATTCCTGCTGCCGCGCCACCGACCTTCCATGAGCACCGTCACGCCGCTTCCCCTTGCCCAGTTCGTCCGCGTCGCCGAGACCGCGCGCGCGAGCGTTGCCTTCGTTTTAGACGGCGTCGAAGTCAAGGCGCTCGCGGGCGATACGCTGCTCACCGCGATCCTCACACACCAGCGGCATGTGCGCCGCAGCGAGTTCAGCACGGAATCGCGCGCGGGCTTCTGCCTGATCGGCGCTTGCCAGGACTGCTGGGTGCGCAGCGAAGACGGCACGCGCCTGCGCGCCTGCTCCACGCCGCTGCGCGAAGGCATGCGTGTGCTGACGCGAATCGCTTCGGATACCGAATCTTATGATGGGGGTGCGCGATGAGCACGGCGAGGCCTGATCGCATCGTCATCGTCGGCGCGGGACCGGCCGGCGTGCGCGCCGCGCAAACACTCGTGGCCGCCCGACTGCGGCCCACCGTGATCGACGAAAACGCGCGCTGGGGCGGCCAGATCTATCGCCAGCCAGCCGACGGTGCGGGCTTCTCGCGCACGAAAACCGCGCTCTACGGCTTCGAGGCGAAGAAGGCCGATGCGATCCATCGCGCCATGGCCGAACTGCTCCCAAAGATCGACTATCGGCCCGACACGCTGGCCTGGTCGTGCGAGCCGGGCCGGCTCGATACGTTGCGCGAGGGCCGCGAAGCGAGCGTGCCGTGGTCGCATCTAATCATCGCGAGCGGCGCGACCGACCGCATCGTGCCGCTGCCCGGCTGGACGCTGCCAGGCGCCTACACACTCGGCGGCGCGCAGGTCGCGCTGAAGGCGCAGGGCTGCGCCATTGGCCAGCGCACCGTGTTCGCCGGCACCGGGCCGCTGCTCTACCTCGTCGCCTATCAATATGCGATAGCGGGCGCGCAAGTGGCCGCCGTGCTCGACACGAGCCCGTTCGCGCGCCAGGCCGCCGCCGCGCCGAAGCTGCTCAACCAGCCGGGCACCTTCGCCAAAGGCGTTTATTACGTCGCGTGGCTCAAGGCGCATGGCGTGCGCATCGAGCATGGCGTCTCGCTCGAGGCCATCGAAGGCGACGCGGCGGTGCAATACGTCCGCTGGCGCGCGGCCGACGGCAAGGAGCACGCCATTGCCTGCGATGCGGTCGGCTTCGGCTACGGCTTGCGGCCCGAAACCCAGCTCGCCGATCTCGCGGGCTGCCGCTTCGCCTTCGACGCCCTCAACCGCTGCTGGCTGCCCGAACGCGATGCAGCGGGCCGCAGCTCCGTGCCCGGCGTCTATCTCGCCGGCGACGGCGCGGGTATTGCAGGCGCCGATGCCGCCGAACTCGCGGGCCGCCGCGCCGCACTCGCGGTGCTCGAAGACATGGGCATCGAAGCGCCACAGCACGATGCCGCGTTGCCTGATGCGGCAACAATCGAGAAGCGCCTCGCGCGCATTACGCGCTTTCGCGTGGGCATCGAGCAGGCGTTCGCCCCGCCGGCCAACTGCGCCGCTAACTGGCCCGACGATCTGACCATCTGCCGCTGCGAGGAAGTCGATGCGGGCACGCTGCGTAGTTGCATCCGCAACGGTTTCGCCACCGAGGTCAACCGCCTGAAGGCGCTCACGCGTATCGGCATGGGGCGCTGCCAGGGGCGCATGTGCGGCGAATCCGCGATGGCGCTGCTGAGCACGGAGACCGGCAAGCCGCTGCACGAGGTGGGCCGCTTGCGCAGCCAGGCGCCCATCAAGCCGATACCCATTTCCCCAATGCTGTTCGACGACGGCGTGCAGGTCATCGAAGAGGAAGCCCACGATGAGTGACACGCGCCATTTCCAGGTTGTGGTTGCGGGCGGCGGGCTCGTCGGCGCATCGGCGGCGCTCGCGCTCGCGCGCAAGGGCGTGAGCGTCGGCTTGTTCGAGCGGCGCTTTTGCGGCGCGCAGGCAAGCGGCGTGAACTACGGCGGCGTGCGCACCCACGGCCGCAGCGCCGAGCAACTGCCGCTTGCGGTGCGCGCCCGGCGTGTGTGGAGCCGCTTGCCCGAACTGATCGGCAGCGACGGCGAATTCGTCGTGTCGGGGCACCTGCGCCTCGCGCGCCGCGACAGCGATCTCGAGGCGCTCCACGCATGGTCCGCCATGGCGCGCGATTTCGGCGTGGAGTCGCTCGTCATGAGCGGCGAAGCGTTTCGCCGTCGCTACCCGTGGCTCGGCAAGGCCGCGATTGGCGGGGCGCTCTGCGCGAGCGACGGCCAGGCGAATCCGCGTCTTGTCTCGCCCGGTTTCGCGGCGGCGGCGCGGCACGCGGGCGCGCACGTGCAGGAGCAGGCCGCGCTCGGCGACCTGAGCTTCGACGGCCGGCGTTTCCAGATGCGCGCGGGCAACGAGCGCATCAGCGCCGACTGGCTCATCAACTCGTCGGGTGCCTGGGCCAATACGGTGGCGGGTGCGTTCGGCGAAACCGTGCCGATGAAACCGATCTATCCGAACATGTGGGTGACCGAACCGCTGCCGCGCTTTATCCAGCACAACCTGGGCGTGTACGGCGGCGGCGTTTACGCGCGCCAGGTCGAGCGCGGCAACTGCGTGATCGGCGGCGGACGCGGGCACGGCGACGGCGAATACGCGCAGCCTTCCACCGCCACCACGCGCGCCGTCATGCGCGACGCGTGCGCCCTGGTGCCCGGCCTGCGCGACGCGCTGCTGATCCGCACGTGGAGCGGCGTGGAAGGCGAGACGCCGGACAGCAACCCGATCATTGGTTTCAGCAACACCACGCCGCGCCTCCTGCATGCGTTCGGCTTTTCGGGCGGCGGCTTCTTGCTGGCGCCCGGCGTGGGCGAAGTCCTCGCCGAACTCGTCACAGAAGGTGCGACGAGCACGCCCATCGAAGCGTTCGCTATCGGCCGCTTCACGCAGTCTTCCGTTCATGCCGCTCTCCCAATCAAATAAGGAGTCCCCACGATGAAACTCACACGCACCCTGGCCTCGCTAGCCGCACTCGTCGCCTTCGGCATCTCGCCTGGCGCCTGGTCGCAAACGAAGACGATCTACATCGGCATGAACGGCGGCCCGATGGAGAAGGCCTACACGAGCCAGGTCCTGCCCGACTTCGAGAAGGCCAACAACGTGAAGGTGGTGGTCGTGCCGGGCACGTCCTCCGACGTGCTCGCGAAGCTCCTCGCCAACCGCAACAGCCCCCAAATGCATGTCGCCTTTCTCGACGACGGCGTGATGGCGCGCGCCGTGAGCATGGGCGTGTGCGAGAAGCTCGACGATGCGCCGGTGCTCAAGGAACTGTATCCGTTCGCGCGCATGAGAGACGACGTCGGCGCGGGCGTGCAGCTCGGCATGACGGGCATTGGCTACAACACGAAGGTGTTCGCGGATAAAGGCTGGGCGCCGCCCACTTCGTGGCTCGATTTCGCCAATCCGAAATACAAGGGCAAGGTGGTGTTCCAGTCGGCTTCGAGCAGCACCTTCGGGCTGCATGGCTTTCTCGCCATCAACCGCCTGATGGGCGGCAGTGAGAACAATGTCGAGCCGGGCTTCACGAAGTGGGCGAGCACGGTGGGGCCGAACGTGGTCGAATATATTCCGAATTCGGCCAAGCTCTCGGAGATGATCCAGACCGGCGAGGCCGGCATCTTCCCGCTCACGCCCACCGCAGTGGGCGACCTGAAGGACAAGGGCTTGCCCGTGGCGTACGCCAACCCGAAGGAAGGCGCGGTGCTGCTGCTCGTGGACCTGTGCGTCGTGAAGAACAATCCCGACCCGCAACTCGCGCAAAAGCTCGCGCAGTTCCTGCTTGCAGCGCCTGCGCAAAGCAAGGCGGCCGCCGCCGGCAAGCAGATTCCGACCAACCAGAACGCCACCATGCCGCCCGACATGCAAAAGAGCCTGGGCAATCTCGACCAGCTCGTGAAAAAGGTGACGGTGATGGACTGGGACGTGATCAACGAGCACCGCGCGCAGTGGGATTCGCGCTGGAACCGGCAGATCGAGCAGTGATGGTTTGACGCGGGCCTGTTCACGCCGAAAACAGGCCCCGGTGGGCAACAGCGAGGGCGGCGGGCGCGGCGCGTCCTGTATCATCCACGGGTTGTCGAACCGCCCGCTCGCCCATGCGCACCACCCTCGATTCTTCCTTTCGCCTTGCCGTTTTCGCCCGGGCGCCGCGCGCCCGCTTCGTCGCCCTGGCGCTAGCCGCCGCGTGCGTGCTGCCGGGATGCGCAACCGGGCCGGCCTCGCAGAGTCAGGCCGCGCAAGCGCTCCCGCCCGATACGGTCACGCTCTTCCCGATCGAGCATTACGACCAGAACGTCGACCACTGGATCGATCCGGCCAGCGCCGATTACGACAAGCCCTTCCTCTCGCCCGACGTCCAGCGCGCGCAATTCGATGCGCTCGTCGCGCGCTATTTCGGTGCGAGTCCAAACGATCCCTCGCCGTGGAATCGCGCGTTTGTCGAGCAGCGCGTGTATCGCGACGGCGGCAGCGACATTGCCGCGCTGCAAACGCGCCGCCTCGCCGACTTCGACAACACCGGCAAGGCGCCGCGCCGCATTGGCTACGGCATGAATTTCCGGCCTCACACGAAGGCGTGGATCGACGCCATCGAGCGCAACGCCAACGTCAACCAGTTCGAACAGGCCAGCGGCTTCGACACCACGCGTCGCGCCATCGCCACGACGGCGCTGTACGTGCGCGAACTGCCCACCATCGACCCGTCTTTCTATTCACATCGCATCGCGGGCGAAGGCTATCCCTTCGACAACCTGCAGGTGAGCGCCGTGCGGCCGGGCACGCCGCTTTACGTGCTCGGCACGAGCGCCGACGGCGCCTGGCGCTACGTGCAGACGCCGGACGTGCAGGGCTGGGTGCGCAGCGACGGCGTGGCGAGCGTCGATGACACCTTCGTTTCGACGTGGCGCGCGGCGGCGCACCAGTCGCTCGGCGTCGTGGTCGTGGCCTGGGCCGCGCTGCGCGACGGCGGCGGCGTGTTCCGCTTCGACGCGCCCGCCGGCACGCTGCTGCCGCTGCGGCCCGCTTCGGGTGCGAAGCCGGGCGTAGTGCTCGTGCCCGCCCGCGACGTAGACGGCCGCGCGGCGATCCGCACGGCGGCGCTCGATGCGAACGCCATCGTGCCCGCGCCGCTCGCGGCCACGCCGCGCCATCTCGCGCAGTTGATGAAGGCGCTGATCGGGCGCCCCTACGGCTGGGGCAACACGAACCTCGACAACGACTGCTCGGCCGAAACGCAGAGCATTTTCGCGGCGTTCGGCGTGTGGCTGCCGCGCCATTCGTCCACGCAAATGAACGCCGGGGCGATGACCGATCTTTCGGCGTCCACGCCCGCGCAACGCCTCGACTGGCTCGTGCAGCACGGCGCGCCCATGCGCACGCTCATCTATATAGGCGGCCATGTCATGCTCTACCTGGGCAACACCGAGCGCGACGGCAAGACGGTGCCGCTCGTCTATCAGGACGTGTGGGGCCTGCGCCCCCCCGACAACAGCCGCCGCGCCGTGATCGGCGGATCGGTCGTCTTCCCGCTGCTGCTCGCCTACCCCGAAGACCCGAGCCTCGAATCGCTCGCAGGCACGCCGGTGTTCCAGGTCAGCATTCTGGGCGCGCCCGCGGGGAGCGCGCCGCCGGCGCAGGATGAGGAGAATCCGGCGGGGTGAGTTATGCGCCGGCTGCAACAAACTGATGCGCAAATGTGATCGTTTCTCCCAGGGTGACAGATTCCGCACGGTCGTACAAAAATAGCCTCCATCGAACGTAGCATTCCGTCAACGTTGCACACCTCTCGTCAGGGGAGAAGCGATCGGTGAACGCGCATTCAATCCGGCTCATGCCTTGCCGCAGGCCCACGATGACCACGCGCTCGTCCACGCTGCTCCTGCGCACGCGAGAGGACCCCGGCCGCCGCGCCAGACCGCAGGACTACGCACAGTACTCCGCGTAGGACTCCGAGCAGCACTCCCAGCATTGCGTTTCGTGCGGTTCCGCGAGGAACCCTGGCGCCCTTTTTCCCGAAGCTTTATCTGCGGCTTTGCCTGGAGCATTGCCTGAAGCGTGCGCAGCACCGTGTCACATCGATCTCAATCCATAAATAACACTAAGGATGACGAAATGTTACAACGCGACAAACTCGGCGTGAAATGGCTGGTCCGCTGCCTCGCGGCGGCCGGTTTGATGGGCACAGCGGGTGTCGCGAGCGCACAGAGCAGCGTCACCCTGTATGGCATCGTCGACGGATCGATCCTCTACACGAGCCATACGATGAATACGCAGACGGGCCAGAACGCCGGTCACCAGTTCTCCTTCACGGACAGCGGCATGTCCGGCTCGAACTTCGGCATGCGCGGCGCCGAGGACCTGGGCGGTGGGATGCGCGCCGTATTCGCACTCGAAAGCGGCATTAGCATCGCGAACGGCCAGTTCGGCAATTCCAACGGCAACTTCTTCGGGCGTCAGGCGTGGGTCGGCATGGAAAGCCCCTACGGCACGGTCAAGGCTGGTCTGCAGTACTCACCGTTCTTCCTCTCGCTCTACCAGACGGACCCGCGCGGCATGTCGTACTTCGGCAGTGGTCTCGTGAGTTACGTGAACAACGTCTATGTGACCGGCCTCTTCAACAGCAACGCGCTCACGTATACGTCGCCGGAAATCGCCGGCATCCAGGCGATGGGCATGTTCGCCATGGGCGGCGCAGCGGGCAACTTCCAGGCGGGACGCCAGTATTCGGCGAGCCTGCGCTACCACATCGCAGGCTTCACGCTCACAGGCGCGTTGTATAGCGGCAACGCCGGAGGCAGCGCTGCCGCCACGCCAGTGCCGAGTACCGTGGAATTCGCGGGCCGCACGATCGGTGCGAGCTATCGCTTCCCGAACTCGCTCACGATCTCCGCTTCCTATGCGCTGTACAAGGTTTCGCACTCGTTCGACAACAGCGTCTACTCCGGCGGACTCAGCTACATGATCACGCCCTACCTCGACGTCGACGCGGGCGTCTGGTACACGCGCGACGGCAACGACGGCAGCAACCACTCGCTGCTGGCGTCGAGCGGTTTGCAGTTTTTCCTCTCCAAGCGCACGACACTCTATGGCCAGGTCGGCTACGTGAACAACCATGGGCGCATGGACACGGGCTTGTCGATCAACAACGCGCTCTTCGAAGTCTCCGGCTCGACGGTAGGCGCGAGCATCGGCATCCGGCATCTGTTCTGATACGCGCAGGTGTTCCGCGGCGCGCGCATAACGCGACGCGGAACACTCGCTCGGGCTAGCTGCGGCTCAGCGCGCTTTCGCGCCATGCGCACACGTCGCCTCGCGCAAGCTCGCGCGCGCCCAGCACGAACTGCGCCCCTTCGGGGGCCGGCGCCTGCGCACGTTGCTCGCCAAAGTTGAAGGCGAAGCACAGTCCACCGCGTCGGCTCACGCGCAAGCCTTCCGGCAAGCGCTGTGTTGCGAGGCCCGCGCCGCGCGCCGCTTCGTCGAGCATGGCGAGATGCTGCTCGCGCGTGAACCACGCAGCGGCGTAGCGCACGCGGCCATGCGAGAGCAGCGCTGGCCAGCCGTCGTCGAATTGCGCCTGAACACGCGTGGCGCCGTTGGCGCGCACGTGATCGCGCCAATGCAATGCCTCGCCTTGTACGCCGGCTATCGAGACCGCTGGCGCGAGCGTGGGCCGCAGCGATTCGGCCTCGAGCACCTGCAGGGGCAGCACGCGCTGCAACGCGCCGGGCGGCAGATCGCCGGGAATGGCGAAGTGCGCGGTCTTCGAGCCGCTGCGCGGTCCGAACACCCACAGGCAGTCGCTGCGCTCGATCTGATCGACGAAAGCGTCGTCGATCACGGCCAGCGACGGCACCACTACGAGCCGGTATGCAGAAAGATCCGCGTGCCGCGAAACGATCTCGACATCGAGGCCGAGTTCGCGCAGCGCGCTGTAGTAGTCGAACGCGAGCGTTTGAAAGTCGAAGCTCGCCCCGTGGCGCTGGATCTCGAACATCCACTGCGTTTCGTAGTCGAACACGAGCGCCACCTGAGCATGCCCCGCCGGCCCGAGCGTGCGCAACACGTCGCTCGCCGCGATCTCGCGCGCGGCCTGCTCCACCTCGCGGCCACCGGGAGACAGCTCGTTATTCGGCAGATTGAGGCCCGAATGCATCTGCTCCTGCGCATACGGGCACTGCCGCCAGCGGAAGTACGAAACGAGTTCGGCGCCGTGCGCGAACGCTTCGTAGGCCCACAGGCGCACCATGCCCGGCGCGGGCACCGGGTTCCAGGGCGCCCAGTTTACTGGCCCCGCCTGCTGCTCCATCACCCAGAAGCGTCCGCCGCCTATCGTGCGGTAGCGGTCGTGATCGAATGACGAGACGTCGGGGTGCGCGGTGCGTGCGTAGCGAGCCTTTTGCGCTTCCGGCAACCCGATCACTTCGGTGCGCGCGATTGGATAGCTGTCCCACGTCGCTACGTCGATGGCCTTGTCCGCTGCGAACCGGTAGTGGTCGAAGGTCGTGAAAAAGCCCATGAAGTTGTGCAACACGTCGGCGTTTGGCGCGTGGCGGCGCAGCACGTCCGCCTGCTCGCGATGAAAGCTCGCGACTTCGTCCGACATGTAGCGGCGAAAGTCCAGATGGTGCGCCGGGTTGGCGTCGGTCGGCGTGCGCACGGGCAGCCCCACCGCTTCGAACGACGGGTACTCCATGCTCCAGAACACGTTGCCCCATGCCTCGTTGAGGGCCTCGATCGTGTCGTAGCGCTTCGCAAGCCACGTCTGAAAGCGGCGCTGCGCGGCGCTCGACCAGCTCGGCACGGTGTCGTGGCAGCCCAGCTCATTGTCGGTCTGCCATGCGACCACGGCCGGATGCGCGCCGTAGCGCTGCGCCATCGCCTCCGTAATGCGCACGCAATGCGCGCGATAGGCCTCGCTCGCAACGTCGTAGTGGCGCCGCGAGCCGTAGTTCCAGAGCGTGCCGTCGGCGCGCACGGGGAGCATGTCGGGCGTCGCGTCGACGAGCCACTTCGGCGGCGAGGCCGTGGGCGTGCCGAGCACGATCTTCAGGCCACGGGCCGCGAGCGTTTCGATTGCGTCGTCGAGCCATGCCCAGTCATACACGCCCGCGCGCGGCTCCATGCGGCTCCAGGCGAATTCGCCAATGCGCACATGCGTAATGCCGAGTTCGGCCATGCGGCGTGCGTCGTCGGCCCACATCGTGCGCGGCCATTGTTCGGGGTAGTAGCAGACACCGATTTGCATGAGTGACAATCCGCCTCGGAATAACATCAGTAATACGAATGAGACAAAAAAGGGCCTTCGGCTGCGGCCGGGCTCGATCAGCCCTTGCTCGCGCCGAAGGTAAGCCCCGTGACAAAGTGTTTCTGCATGGCGAAGAACATCAGCACCGAGGGCAGCGCCGCAAGCACCGAGCCCGCCGCCACGAGGTTCCATGCCGTGGTCCACTGCCCCTTGAGCGCGGCCACGCCCACCGTGATCGGCGCGGCGTCGTCGCCCTGGGTGAGACACAGCGCCCAGAAGTAGTCGTTCCACACGAACGTGAACACGAGAATGCCGAGCGCGGCGAGCGCCGGCCGCACGAGCGGCATGACGATGCGCCAGTAAATGGCCCATTCGCTCGCCCCTTCCACGCGCGCGGCCTCGATCAGCTCGAACGGCAGTTGCTTGATGAAATTGCGCAGGAACAGCGTGCAGAATCCGGTCTGGAACGACACGTGAAAGATGATGAGCGCCCACACGGTGTTGTAGAGCCCCACGTGCAGCGCCATGTCGCGCACCGGGATCATGAGGATCTGGATCGGCACGAAGTTCCCTGCGACGAAGGCGAACAAGACCGCCGTGTTGCCGCGAAACCGATACGTGGAGAGCGCGAAGCCCGCCATCGAAGCCAGCGCGATGGCGCCGATCACCGAAGGCACCGTGATCAGCACGCTGTTCGCGAAGTAATGGAGCATGGGCGTTTGCGTGAGCGCCGCGCCGTAGTTTTCCAGCAAGGCGAAGTGCTTCGGCCAGCCCCAGTAGTCGCCCTGCTGCAATTCCTCGGTAGACCGGATCGACGTGACGAGCACGGCGAGCATGGGCAGCAGCCAGATGACGAGCGCAATGGGCAACGAGATCTTGTAGAGCGTGCGATTCGCGGGTTTCCAGCGATCGACGGGAAGCGGATACATGGGCAGCGACTCCGAGGGCATCGACGAAAAATCGATGGGTAATTCAGCGTTCTTCGCGCAGCATGCGGCGCAAATGGAACACGATATAAACGAGCATGATGGCGAACAGCACGACGGCGATCGCCGCCGAATAGCCTTCGCGGTAGTATTTAATCGCCTGGTCGTACATGAAGTACGCGAGTACGGTGGAGCTGTCGAACGGGCCGCCGCCGCTCATCACGGCGATCAGGTCGAAGCTGCGCAGCGCGCCGATCACCGTGAGCACGATGGCCATGAACGTGGCCGGGCGAAGCTGCGGGAGCACCACGTGCCAGAAGAGCCGCCAGCCTTTCGCGCCTTCCATGCGCGCGGCTTCCACGATCTCCGGGTTGATGCCCGTGAGGCCCGTGAGATACAGGATCATGCAGAACGGGGTTTGCGGCCAGAGCGCGGCGAAGATAATGCCCAACGTCACGAGCTTCGGCTCGCCCAGCACGGGTATGCCATGCCCGACGATCATCTTGAGCAACCCGAAGGTGGGATCGTAGAACCACGAGAACACCAGACCGACCACCACGCCAGAGAGCACGAACGGCGCGAAGAACAGCGACTTTACGGCGCGTATGCCGCGCACGTGCTGGTTCAGATACAGCGCGAACAGGAGGCCAACCGACGGCGCCAGCAGGAACAACACGAGCCACAGCAGATTGTTCTTGAGCGCGGTATAGAACGTGTCGGAATGGAACAGCTCGACATAGTTGGCGAGACCGACGAACGTCTTCGCGCTCATGCCGTCCCAGTCGTAAAAACTGAGCGTGATACTGCTGATAGTCGGGTAGATCACGCAGAGCGAGAAGAGCACGCAGCCCGGCAGCAGGAAATACAACGCGGCGCGATTCTGCTGCCGCCGCACGGTAGAGACGCGACGCTGCCGCGCGGCCCCAATGGGGCGCGCCAGGGTATCGGACATGGTGAAGCCTCGTCGGGGTTCGAGGAATGCGCGGCCGGCGGCGCGAAGCGCGCCGGCCACGCGGCGGCGTTACTTCTTGTAGATGCGTTGACGCGTCGTTTCGAGGCGCGCGAGCAGCGTGTCGATCTGCGACGGATCGCTGTAGAACTGCTGCATGGCCTTCATGCCTTCGTCGGCCATTTCCTTCTGCATGTCGCGGTCGTAGAACTGCGCGATGCCGCCACTCGTGTTCGCGAGCGTCTGGAAACCCACCTTGGAGATGGGATCGTCAGGCTCGGCCGCCTTGTTGTTCGACGGCAGCTGGCCCCAGCCGCGCGCCAGTTGGGCATTGATCTCCGGCGTTTCCATGAAGGCCAGCAGGCGGCGTGCGTCGGCCTTGTTCTTCGCCTTCGCCGGAATCAGCAAGACGTTGACGGGGCCATCTTCCGCCACAGGCACGTTCGCGTCGATCACCGGGAAGCGGAAAAATCCCACGTTTTGCTTCATGTTCGCCGGGAAGCTGGCCGAGAAGAACGTGCCCATCAGCATCATCGCCGCCTTGCCGCTCACGAGCACCGGCGCGATCGAATCCACGTCGTAGGACAGTGCGTTTTCCATGAAGCAGTGGTCGTCCATCAACGACTTCCACGTCGTGAACACCTTCTTCACACGCGGGTCCGTATAGGGCACCTTGCCGGCCATCAGCTGCTGGTGGAACTCGTTGCCGTTGATGCGCAGGTCCAGATAGTCGAACCAGGCGGCCAGCGTCCAGCTGTCGCGCGCGGCAACCGCAATGGGCTGCACGCCGATGGCATTGAGCTTCTTGCAGGCGGCGACCAGGTCGTCCAGCGTCTTCGGTTCGGACTTGATGCCCGCCTTCTCGAACAGGTCCTTGCGGTAGAAGAAACCATAGGCGTCGTAGCCGAGCGGCGCGGCATACTGCTTGCCGTTCCACGTCGACGCGCCCTTGACCGAAGCGTACTGGTCGTTCCAGCCGTTCTTCGCCCAATCCGCCGAGAGGTCTTCGAGCAGGCCGCGCTGCGCGTAGTAGGCCATGCGCTCGCCGTCGTGCCACGAAACCAGATCGGGCGGATCCGTCGCGAGCCAGCCGCCGATCTGCACCTTATAGGCTTCCTCATCGATATAGGAGACCTTCAGGTCCACGTCGGGATTCGCCTTCTTGAACTTGTCGAAGGCGTCCTGCCAGGTCGAGCGCTGGTTGGCGCGCGCCGAAACGTTGACGTTGAGTGTGCCGGCGTCGGCGGTCGCGCTTGCAAACGTTGTAGCCGCAACGACTGCGATGGCCGCCGATGCGCGAGCCAGCGTACCGAATACCGTTGAACGATAAGCGAACATCTGTTGTCTCCTGCTTTGCCTTTGTAAGCTGACGGCGCTCCCGCCGCCAGGCCCGGTGACCCGCTCTACCGGCGGGGTATAACGAAATCAGGCCAGCGCCGGCGCACGCGCCACCGCAAGCCGCTGCAACGCGACACCTTCGGCGTCGAACAGGTGACAGGCCGGCGGCGGCACATGCAAGCGTATGCGCTCGCCCACGCCAATGGGCGAATCGGCGGGCGCTTTCGCGACGAGCGTGCCCGCAGCGTGATCCGCGTGCAGATAACTATGCTCGCCCAGACGTTCGGCCAGTACCGTTGCGCACGCAATCGACTGATCGTCGCCGTCGAGACGCAAATGCTCGGGCCGCACGCCCAGCGTAACCGGTTGACCGCGTTGCAAGCCACTGCCGTTCACGCAGGCAAGCAGCGTCTGCCCGCCTTCGAGCGTGACGCGCACGCCCTCTTCATCCACCGAGTTGACAGTCGCGTCGATGAAGTTCATGCGCGGCGAGCCGATGAACCCGGCCACGAAGCGCGACTTCGGGTGGTGATAAAGATCGAGCGGCGCGCCGCTTTGCGCCACGCTGCCGTAACCTTCCATGTCGGCGCCCGCATGCAGCAGCACGATGCGGTCGGCGAGCGTCATCGCCTCGACCTGGTCGTGCGTGACATAGACGACGCTCGCATCCGTGAAACGCTGGTGCAGGCGCGCGATCTCGATGCGCGTATGGCTGCGCAGCGCGGCGTCGAGATTGGAAAGCGGCTCGTCGAACAGAAACACGCCGGGCTCGCGCACGATGGCGCGCCCGATGGCGACGCGCTGCCGCTGCCCGCCCGACAACGCCTTGGGATGCCGGTCGAGCAGCGCCTCCAGTTGCAGGCTGCCCGCCGCGTCGCGCACGCGCCGCTCGATCTCGGCTTTCGGCACCTTGGCGATCTTCAGGCCGAACGCGATGTTGTCGAACACCGTCATGTGCGGAAAGAGCGCGTAGCTCTGGAACACCATCGCCACGCCGCGCTCGGCGGCGGGCACGTCCGTCACCACGCGCGAACCGATGCGCAGTTCGCCTTCGCTTAACTCCTCGAGGCCCGCGATCATGCGCAGCAGCGTGGACTTGCCGCAGCCGGAAGGCCCGAGGAACACGCAAAACTCGTGATGCCCGATGTCGAGATCGACGCGCCGCACCACCGGCGGATGATCGCCGTAGCGTTTGCCGACGCCCGAGAGCTGTATCGTCGCCATGTTCTCCCCTGGAAATTTAAGCGCTTAAATTTTTATGCAGAAAACTTCGCTTAGCCCTTGCGCAGCGGGCATTTAACCGCTTAAATTCGAATCCGGCATAGTCGCGCATTCGTTGTCTCCGTCGATGTTGTGGGAGAAAAGTAGCAAACCCGGCCGCAGCATTGCAACATTTGAATCATCTTCCCTGAATATGGGAAAGGTCCGACATGGTCACCTTGTCAGAAGTCGCGCGGCGTGCACGCGTCACGGCGGCTACCGTTTCGAACGTGCTGCGCAACCGCGAGAAGGTTCGCCCCGAGACGGCCGAGCGCGTGCTGCAGGCCATCGCCGAGCTGGGCTACCGGCCCAACCTCAATGCGCGCGCGCTTGCGCAGGGACGCTCGTCCACGCTCGCGCTCATGCTCTCGAACATCTCCAACCCGTTCTATCCCGAGTTCGTGCTCGCGGCCGAGCGCGCCGCGCGCAAGGCGGGCCACTTCCTCATGGTCTGCAACACCGACGACGACGCGCAAATCGGCCGCGCCTACCTGAACCAGATCGCGGGCACCTTCGCGGACGGCGTGCTCGTGATGAACACCGACATCGCCATGAACGAACTGTGCATCTCGGCCATGCACAACGGCCCGATTCTGCTGGCGATGTGGGAGCACCCCGAGAATCCGCCCGTGCTGCCGTGCGTGGCCGTGGACTTCGCGCGTGCGGGCGCGCTCGCGGCGCACCATCTGCTTGAATTGGGACACCGAAATATCGCCATGCTGATCGGCGACGGTTGCGGCGGCTTGCAGGATGCCCGTTCGGAAGGATTCCGAACGGCCTTGCGCGAAGGCGGCGTGGACCCGGCGAACGTGGCGCAGATGCAGGTGCGCGACTCGATCGACTCCGGCTACGCGGCCTGCCAGCAATTGCTCGCGCAACACCCGCGCGTGAGCGCGATCTTCGCGACCAACGACCTGCTCGCGATCGGCGCGATCCAGGCGCTGGTCAGCATGGGCCGCGCCGTGCCCGACGATGTATCCGTGATCGGCATCACCGACATTCAGCTCGCCCATCAGATGCGCCCCGCCCTCACCACGGTCGCGATCCAGACCGAGGCCGTGGCCGAGCTATCGATCCGCAGCCTGATCCGGCTGATCGACGAACCGGACCAGCAGCCGCCCATGGTGCTCGGGCCGCCGCCCGAACTCGTCACACGCATGTCCACGGGGCCGCGCAAGCGGCGCGCTCGGGCCTGACCCTGCGCGCGCCGGGCCTCGCTCGACAGGCGCGGGCGAAGCGCCGACAATGAATGCCCTTTACGGCGCCCCCGTCCCGATCGGCGGGACCGGGCGCGCACACGTTCGCGCGCCGCGGCGCGCACGGGGCACTACATGCAGGACACAAACGCAAGCAATCGACATTTCGACACGCTTATCGTCGGTGCCGGTTCGATGGGCATGGCGGCCGGCTACTATCTGAGCCGCCTCGGCAACAAGGTGCTGCTGCTCGACGCCGGCGATCCGCCGCACGATCAGGGTGCGCATCACGGCGCGACGCGCCTCATTCGCCACGCCTATGGCGAAGGCGCCGCCTACGTGCCGCTCGCCTTGCGCGCCCAGCAGCTTTGGGAAGACCTCGAGCAGCAAACGCAGACTGCCCTTCTCGTGCGCACGGGCGTCGTCAATATCGGCTTGCCCGACGACGCGTTCCTGCGCGAGGTGCAGGCGAGCGCCGCCAGCCACGGCATCCCGCTGGAAACGCTCGACGCCGCCACTGCCAGCAAGCGCTGGCCCGCGTGGCGGCTGCGGCCAGAGCAGGTCGCAAACTTCGAACCCGGCGCGGGCGTGCTCTATTGCGAGCGAGCGATCAGCGCCTACCGCCAGTTCGCGACCGCGCTCGGCGCAACGCTGGGTACGAATACGCGCGTCACGCGCATCGAGTGCCATGGGCGGGAGAGCGTCAACGTCTGGACCGACAGGAACGAAAAGTTCACCGCGCGCGACCTGATCGTGTGCGCCGGCAAATCGACTCGCGATCTGCTCGCGCCGCTCGGCCTCGAGGTTCCGGTCACACGCGTGCGCAAGAGTTTCGCGTGGTTCGAGGGCGAGCCCGGCCTCTTTGCGCCGGAACGCTTCCCGGGCTTTTTCGTCGCTTCGGAAGTGGGCGGCTATTACGGGTTTCCCGATCTCGACGGCAGCGGCCTGAAGCTGGGCCGCCACGACACCGGCGAGACCCTCGCGGCGGACGCACCATTGGCGCCATTCGGCGCCGAGCCGAGCGATCTCGGCGATCTGCAAGCCTTCCTGGAACGCTACTTACCGGGCGCGGGCAAACTGCGCGCGGGCCGCGCCTGCGAATACGACATGACGCCAGATGAGCATTTCATCATCGACCGCGTGCCCACCTGCCCGAATGTGCACATCGCGACCGGCTTTTCCGGGCATGGTTTCAAGTTCGCCAGCGCGATCGGCGAGGCGCTGGCCGAGCGGATCACCCAGGGCGAAAGCCGTATCGACCTCGCGATGTTCGCGCGCAAGCGTTTTGCATGACGCGACGGCTTAAGCCTAGTTCGCGGGAATCGTCACGACCGGCGCCTTGTTGCTCGTGTCGGCCTCCGCGAGCGCCATGAGGTTTTGCAGGACCGTGAACGCGTATTTCGAGTCGAAGTCGGAACGTTCGACCCAATACGCCGTGCCTTCGTAGTCGATCGCAACATAAGCGTCCGCCGGCGCTTTCGGCCCCTGATGCACGATGATGATCGGCCGCGTTTCGCCCCCAATCAGCCCGACGGTCGGTTTCGTCGCGCCGCTCTGCACCTGGGCGTCCGGCACCTGCACTTGCGCGCCGATATTCGTGAGGATGCCGAGCACCGAACGCGTCACCATCGGGATGCGAATGCCGCCCTGCGCCGAGGGCCCATAGACGATCTCGTAAGTACGCGTGTCCGCCGCGAGATGGAGCAGTTCGCGCACGCGCGCCAGGTCCGCCGAAACTTGCGGCGACTGCGCGCTGTTCGTCGCGCCGAGCGCGAGATACACCGTGTTCTTGCCGTTCTCGCTGCGCGACTCCACGTCCAGCTCGCCGGCCAGTTGCAGGCGCCGCAGCGCCTGCAACAACTGGAAGAAACCCGCCGAGCCCGCGCTGCCCTCTCCGCCCAGCGCGCTGCCGTTCTGCAGCCCGCCGATCGATTGCGCGCCGATACGCAGCAACAGATCGACCGGCATGCCACCTTCGGCGAGCGGCATCACGAGTTCCGGCGCGAGCGGCCGGATGTACGCGGAGGCGAAGGCTTCGCCCGTGGTCGGCGAGAACGTGAAGGTCGGGCGATTCGACCAGGATACGCTGCCGGTCGCGAGCGCATAGTTCGGCTCCGAGCCCGAACCGACATTGCCGGTCGCGCCCGCCGTCGAATCGAATTGATACGCGGCGATGATCGAACTCACCGTGAGAAAGGCGGGCGCGTCGCCGTAACGCAACCCGATCACGGCCGCGAGTATTCCGCGCTTTTTTGCATCGCCGAGTGCTCTTGCGTAATCGACCTGATCGGCGCGCAAGCGCGTCGGGCCGAGATGCACACACGCCGTGCCCAGCAAGGCCGAGCATGAAACCGCCAGAAGCGTTGCTTTTGAAATCATCGGAAGCCTGCGCGCCGGGCCGCGCAAAGAGAGTGGGTCCGCGCGCACAGGTAGCAAGCGTTGTGCCCCGATATTTCAGAAGCGCAAGCGTGACCCTTCCGGCGATGACACCCTCAAGTGCGCGGCGCGCACGATTGCGCCCGCGCCAGCAGCACTTCGCGGTCGCGCGCGTTTTGCGTGAGCGCGGCCGCACGCGCGAATTCCGCGCGCGCTTCGGCATGCCGCGCCAGCTTTTCCAGCAGATCGCCGCGCGCGGCCGGCAGCCACGGATAGTGGCGCAGCGCGGGTTCTGCGCACAGTGCATCGACGAGATCGAGCGCCGCTTGCGGCCCCTGCGCCATGCCCACCGCCACGGCGCGATTCAGGCGCACGACGGGCGAGTCGTCGAGTTCGAGGAGCGCGTCATAGATCGCGACGATCTGCGCCCAGTCGGTCGCCGCCGCGCTCGGTGCGCGCGCATGGCAAGCCGCCAGCGCCGCCTGCAGCGCGTACGGGCCCGGCGCACCCGCGCAGGCCGCACCGCGCGCGATCGCGGCAAGCCCGCGCCGAATCAGGAGCGCGTCCCAGCGGCTACGGTCCTGGTCGGCGAGCAGCACGGCGCGCCCGGCCCGGTCCACGCGCGCGGGCAGGCGCGAAGCCTGCAGTTCCATCAACGCAACGAGGCCGTGCGCCTCGCCCTCGAGCGGAACAAGTTCCGCCAGCATGCGGCCAAGCCGCAGCGCTTCTTCGCACAGTGCGGGCCGTGTCCAGTCCGGACCCGCCGTGGCCGCATAGCCCTCGTTGAAGATCAGATAAATCACTTCGAACACCGAAGCAAGTCGCGGTTCGAGGTCAGCCAGGCGCGGCACTTCGAACGGGACCTTCGCGGCCGCGAGCGTGCGCTTGGCCCGCACGATGCGCTGCGCGACGGTTGCCTCGGGCACGAGGAACGCGCGCGCGATCTCCGCCGTGGTAAGGCCGCCGAGCAGACGCAGCGTGAGCGCGGCGCGTCCTTCCTTCGGCAGCACGGGATGGCACGCCACGAACACGAGCCGCAGCAAATCGTCGCCGATCTCGTCCTCGCGCGCGGCGTCGAGCGCCTCCACGAAGTCGGGCGCGAAGTGCGCCTCGAGCGCTTCGAGGTCCGCGCCCATCGCCTCGTGCGTGCGGGCATGCGAGGCCGCGCGACGCAGCCGGTCGAGCGCGCGATGTTTCGCGGCGGTCATGAGCCACGCTCCGGGGTTCTCGGGAATGCCGCTCGCGGGCCAACGCTCCAGCGCGGCGACGAACGCGTCCTGCGCGATTTCCTCGGCCACGCCCACGTCGCGCACGATGCGCGCGGCGTGGGCGATCACCTTCGCCGACTCGAGGCGCCACACGGCCTCGACCGCGCGGCGCGTCGCCGTGAATGGGTCGTGAGGGTCGCGCGCTGGTGTCACGAACCGTGCGCGCCCTTTTCGACCGCCGCCGGCGACATGTACATCAGTTCCCAGATGTGGCCGTCGGGGTCTTCGAAGCTGCGGCCGTACATCTCGGTGCTGCACTCCATTGGCGGGCGCTTCGAGCTGCCGCCCGCCGCGAGCGCCTTTTCGACGAGCCCGTCCACTTCCTCGCGCGACACGCACGAGAGGCAGGTCAGCACCTCGGTGCTTTCGCGGGCGTCCACGAGCGCCTTGTCGGTGAAGCCGCGCATGAAATCCGTGGTGAGCAGCATGGCGTACATGTTCTCGCCCAGCACCATGCAGGCGGCCTGGTCATTGGTGAATTTCGGGTCGAACTTGAAGCCGAGCTGGCCGAAGAAGTCCATCGAGCGCTTGAGGTCGCGCACGCCCAGATTGACGAAGATGTGCTTATGCATGATTGGGGCCTCACGGTGATCGGGTAAATGTTCAGGATGCCTTACGCTCTTCCTGGAGCTGGCGAAAACTCTCGACGCCCTCGCACTGCGGAAGTTCGTCGAGTTCATAGAGCTGCCGCACTTCGACCTCGCCTTCGGCGTGCTTGCCGAAGGGCGATGGGAACCGGCGCGCCCATTCGAGCGCTTCGTCGCGCGAGCGGACCTGGATCAGCGTATAGCCGGCAATCAGCTCCTTCGTTTCGGCGAACGGGCCGTCGACGATCGTGGGCTTGCCGTTCGTGTAGTGCACGCGAAAGCCACGCGAGCTGGGCTGCAGGCCCGAGGCGTCGAGCAGCACGCCGGCTTTCGCCAGTTCCTCGTGATAGCGAGCCATCTCGGCGAATATCTCCACGTCGTCGGGCGGCTCGCCCGCTTCGGTCAACGCGTTGGCGCGCACCATGATCATGAATCGCATTGTCTTCTCCTGAATGTGACGTTCGGGGTGTTCGAAGCAAGCGGCACCCGTGGGTGCGCTCATGAACACGACGCGCGGGGCGCACGGAAATCGACAACGGACAGCGAAAATTTTTACGGGCCTGGGGAAACTACCTGGCGGGGCGCCGGCTCAGCGGAAACACGGACCGGTTTCACGCACTTCGACGCTCGCCCATTGCGCCGCGGGACAGCGCTGCGCGATGGCGAGCGCTTCGTCACGCGTAGCGCAATCGATGAGGAAAAAGCCACCGATCATCTCCTTCACCTCGGCGAACGGGCCGTCGACGATGCTCGTGCGCCCTTCGCGCACCTGCACGCGTGCGCCGCTGGTGTCGGCGGTGAGCGCGTGCGCGTCGATCAGCTTGCCCTCGGCGGCGAGTTCGCCGGCGAACTCGACCATGCGCGCGTAGAGCGCCTCGCCTTCGGATGGCGCGCGCGTGTCGCGCTGGCCGCGCGGCTCGGCGATGAGCAGCATGAATGGCATGAGCGTGTCCTCTCAGTCAGCCTGCGATCCTGAAAGGCAAGAGTCTATTCCAGAAAAACCATGGCGCGTCGGGGCCGCGCGCGGTCATGCGCTCACGCATAGCGCGCGAGGAAGAGATCGGCGGACGACTCGGCGACCTGGCGCTGCTGCGCGTCGTCGAGCGGGGACTGGCCCATCGCGACCTGCGGCCAGAAGGCGAACGCCTTCACGATGCCGTGCAGTTGCTGCGAGGCAAATGCCGGATCGGTCGTTTTCAGACGGCCATCGGCGGCGGCGGCACGCACCCAGACCGTGAGGTCCTCTTCGCGCTCGCCAATGCGGGCCACCATGTCGCGCGCGCGTTCGGGCGAGTGGATGCCCGCCGAAATCGCCACGCGCGCGAGCTTGAAAAACGCTTCGTCGCTCAGGAGCCGCAACTTGCGCATCAGCAGCTCGACGAGTTGCGCGCGCAGCGGCTCGCCGGCGCGGTAGGACGGCGCGTCGGCGGTCGCGCTCGCGTCCCAGAGCTGGCACAGGATCGACGCGAACAGCGCCTCCTTGCTCGGGAAATGGTTGTAGACCGTGCGCTTCGAGACGCTCGCGCGCGCCGCAATACGGTCCATGCTCGTGGCGTCGAAGCCGGAAGCCAGAAATTCGTCGATGGCCGCCGCGACGATGGCGGCGCGCTTGCGGTCGGTCAGGCGCTGAGGGGTGGCGGGGGTGCAATCCATTTGAGAATCTTACACCACACAGTTTACTTTTCGCCAGAATAAACTACACTGTGCAGTCTACTTCCTGTTTCCAAAGGCAGCCGCCGACATGACCTCGCCTTTCGCATCGCTGAGCCGTACCCTGGGCCTGAGCGCCGCACAACGCGGCCGCGAGCTCTCGTCTACCTCGCCGCAACACGACGGCGAGCGCTTTCGCAACGTGCGTTCGCGCCCGGCCGAGGGCCTCGGCAAGACGCTGAAGATCATGTGGAACATGATCTTCCACAAGCCGGGCGGCACCACACCCGCGGGCGCGCTGCCCGTTCAGGCGCTCACGCGCGAACAGCTCGAGGCCGCGCCCGACCGCAGCGTCTACCGGCTCGGCCATTCCACGCTGCTCTTCAAGCTGCGCGGCCAGTTCTGGCTCACCGACCCGGTGTTCGCCGAGCGCGCCTCGCCGTTCCAGAACCTCGGGCCGAAGCGCTTTCACGCGCCGCCCATCGCGCTTGCCGATCTGCCGCCGTTGCGCGGCGTGATCCTCTCGCACGACCATTACGACCACCTCGACCGCAAAACCGTGCTCGCGCTCGCCGCCACCACGGGCGTGTTCCTCACGCCGCTCGGCGTGGGCGACCGCTTGATCGAATGGGGCATCGACGGTGCGAAAGTGCGCCAGTTCGACTGGTGGCAAGGCGCGAACGTCGAGGGCGTCGAGTTCACCGCCACCCCCGCGCAGCATTTCTCGGGGCGCAGCCTGTTCGACGGCAACAGCACGCTGTGGGCCTCGTGGGTGATCGCCGACGCCGACCTGCGCGTGTTCTTCAGCGGCGACACCGGCTACTTCGACGGCTTTCGCACGATAGGCGAGCGGCTTGGCCCGTTCGACGCGACCTTCATCGAGACCGGCGCGTACGACCCGCAATGGCCCTACGTCCACATGCAGCCCGAGGAAACGGTGCAGGCGCACGTGGATTTGCGCGGCGAGTGGCTCGTGCCGATTCACAACGGCACGTTCGATCTCGCGATGCATCGCTGGCAGGACCCGTTCGAACGCGTGACCGGCCTCGCGCTCGCACGCGGCGTGACGCTCTCCACGCCGCGCATGGGCGAGCGGCTCGATCTGGTCGAGCCGCATCGTGGGGAGCGCTGGTGGCGCGAAGTAGCGGAAAGCGCAGAAAGCACCAAGCGGCCACGCGCGGCGCGCCGATGGTTCGCTTGCCGCGATGCGAGCGAAGCGCAGTCGTAACACCCAGTCCCACTCCTTCTCCCTCTACGCCCCGCGCGCCACATCAGCGCGCGCGGGCACGCCAGCTGCTCGCTCCCCGCTTCTTCACCTTCGCGGCAAAAGTCTCCTAAGCTTTTGCATCAGGGCCCGCATCGTGCCGGGACCCTTCTTCGCGCCCCATTACCCTTAACGGGATTTCCCCAGGCTGACAGCCTCCGATTTCTGGCATTAAATAAATCAACTTGATTTATTTAGTCGGCCACGCAGTTCATTCCGCGCCGACCTCTTCAGTTTTGCAATGGGACCGGAGGAGACACGTGAGAAGTCCGCATGTCGGTCAGGGCAGCAATTCCGCCAACGTCCGCCGCTTCAACGAACGCCTGCTGCTGCAGGCGCTGCGTCGCGCGGGCGAGGCGTCGAAGGCCGATCTCGCGCGTCTCGCGAATCTCACGAGCACCGCGGTGGGCACCATTATCACGTCGCTCACGGCCAATGGCCTGATCGAGGTGAGCGGGCGGCGCGACGGCCAGCGCGGCCAGCCCGCCTCGCTCCTGCGCCTCTCGCCGCGCGGCGCGTTCGCCATCGGCGTGCGGCTCGACCGGACCAACATCGAAACCGTGCTCGTGGATTTCGCAGGCCAGATGATCGAGCGCCGCTCGCGCGACATGCTGCTGCCGCAACCCTCGGTCGCGCAGGAGATCGTGCAGCGCGACATCGCCGAGCTATTAGGCCTCCTCACGACCGAAGAACGCAGCCGCCTCGCCGGCATCGGCGTGGCGCAGCCGTACAACCTCGGCAGTTGGCTGCGCGAACTGGGCCTGCCGGCCGACACCTTCCGCGTGTGGAACGACGTGGATTTCGCGGGCGAACTCGCGCGCGCCACGGCGCTGCCCGTGTTCAGCGAGAACGACGGCAATGCCGCCGCCATCGCCGAGATCTTCTACGGCTGCGGGCGGCAGCGCGACGACTTCCTCTACCTGTTTCTCGGCCCGGCGATCGGCGGCGGCATCGCCATCGACGGCGACTGCGTGCGCGGCCTCACCGGCAACGCGGGCGATTTCGCGGTGATGCCCGTGCCGCCGAGCCGCCTGCCCTCGGCGCACAAACCGCCCGGCCAGTGGGACATCCTGCTGTCGCGCGCGTCGCTCATCGCGCTGCGCCGCCATCTGCAGTATTGCGGCGAGACGATCGACAGCCGCGCCGACCTGGAAGCGTGCATCGCGCGCGGCCACCCCGGCGTGCAGGAATGGCTCGACGACTGCATCGATGCGCTCGCGCCCGCGCTGCGCTCGGCGTTCTGCGTGCTCGACGTGCCGGCCGTGGTGCTCGACGCCGACGTGGACGCGGGCCTCATCGACACGCTCATGCAGCGCCTGCGCCTCGCGGTCGCGGCCACCGCGCCCGAGGCGCGCGGCACGCCCGCCCTGGTGCGCGGCACCTTCGGTCCCGATGCGGGGGCGCTCGGCGCGGCCACGCTGCCCATGTTCTTCAACTTTTCGCCGCGCGCGGGCATCCTCATGGGTGCCGGCGCACAAACTTACGCACAAGCGCAGGAGGAGAGCCATGTCGCCCTCTGAGTCCACACCGCCGCTGCTGGAAATGCGGGGCATCACCAAGACCTTCCCCGGCGTGCGCGCACTCGACAACGTGCGCCTGACCGTCTACCCAGCCGAGGTCCACTCGCTCATGGGCGAGAACGGCGCGGGCAAGTCCACGCTGATGAAGATTCTCTCGGGCGCCTATCAGGCCGACCCCGGCGGCGAGATTCTCATCGAGGGCAAGCCGGTCGTGATCGACGGGCCACATGCGTCGCGCGCGCTGGGCGTGGCCGTGATCTATCAGGAACTGAGCCTCGCGCCCAATCTCTCCGTTGCCGAGAACATTCATGCGGGCCGCGAACTGCGCAAGGGCGGTCGCCGCTTCGGCACGGTCGACCGCCGCGCCATGGAGCGCGGCTGCGAAGACGTGCTCAAGCGCCTCGGCGCGAGCTTCGGGCCCACCACGCTGGTCGGCTCGCTTTCCATCGCCGAGCGCCAGCTCGTGGAAATCGCACGCGCCGTGCATAGCGACGCGCGCATCATCGTGATGGACGAACCGACCACGCCGCTCTCCTCGCGCGAAACGGAGCGCCTTTTCAAGCTCATCAACCAGCTGCGCGACGAAGGGCTTGCGATCATCTACATCAGCCACCGCATGGCCGAGGTGTACGAGCTTTCGGACCGCGTGTCCGTGCTGCGCGACGGCAGCTACGTGGGCACGCTCATGCGCGACGCGCTCAACGCGGAAAGCCTCGTGAGCATGATGGTGGGCCGCGATATTTCGGGCTTCTACAAAAAGGCGCACGCGCCTTACGATCCGGGCAAGGTCGTGCTCACCGTGCGCGATGTGGCCGACGACAAGCGCGTACGCGGCTGCAGCCTCGACCTGCACGCGGGCGAAGTGCTCGGCATTGCCGGCCTCGTGGGCGCGGGCCGCACCGAGCTTGCGCGCCTCATCTTCGGCGCAGAGCCGCGCGTGCGCGGCGAGATCGCCATCGACGGCAAGACGCTCAACGTGCACACGCCGCGCGACGCGATCAACGCGGGCCTCGTCTACCTGACCGAAGACCGCAAGCATCAGGGCCTCTTTCTCGACATGAGCGTGCGCGACAACATCAACGTCGCCGTGGCCGGGCGCGACGCGCGCATGGGCGTGCTCGACCTCGCGCGCGGCGGCGAGCGTGCGAAGGAAGCCATCCGCTCGCTCTCCATTCGCGTGCCGAACGCGCGCGTGAACGTGGGCGCGCTCTCGGGCGGCAACCAGCAGAAGGTGCTGCTTTCGCGTCTGCTGGAAACGAAGCCGCGCGTGCTGATTCTCGACGAGCCCACGCGCGGCGTCGATATCGGCGCGAAGTCGGAGATCTACCGCATCATCAACGACCTCGCCAAAACCGGCGTGGGCATCATCGTGATTTCGAGCGAGTTGCCCGAGATCATCGGCGTGGCCGACCGCGTGCTCGTCATGCGCGAAGGCATGTTCGCCGGCGAGCTTGGCGGCTATACGGCCAAACCCATCAGCCAGGAGGCGATCATCGAACTCGCCACCGGCTCGCAGCACCCGCTCGACGAAGCCGCTTGACCCTCACCGCATACGCAAGAAACGTCCCTCAGGAGTACGACATGAAAAGCATTCTTCCCCGGCACGGTGTCGCGGCCTCGCCCACACAGCCCGCGCAAGGCGCTCAACCCGCACGCAGCGTCGCGGTCGACGGTCATCGCCAACGCATGAAGTCGCTCGTGCGCACCGCTGGCATGCTGCCGGTGCTGGTGCTGCTGTGTATCGGCTTCGGTCTGCTCAACGACGGCTTCTTCACGCTGGAGAATCTTTCGATCGTCACGCAGCAGGCGTCGATCAACATCGTGCTCGCCGCCGGTATGACCTTCGTGATTCTCACGGGCGGCATCGACCTCTCGGTGGGCTCGGTGCTGGCCGCCGCCGCCATGGCCGCCATGATCGGCTCGAACATCGTGGGCTGGGGCTGGCTCGGCGTGCCCATGGCGCTCGCGGTGGGCCTCGGCTTCGGCCTCATCAACGGTGCGCTCATCGCGCTCCTGCGCCTGCCGCCGTTCATCGTCACGCTCGGCTCGCTCACGGCGGTGCGCGGCATTGCGCGCCTCATGGGCCACGACACGACGATCTTCAACCCGCAGCTGTCGTTCGCGTTCATCGGCAACGGCACGGTGCTCGGCGTGCCCTGGCTCGTGATCATCGCGCTCGTGGTGGTGGCCGGCTCGTGGTTCGTGCTGCGCCGTACCGTGCTCGGCCTGCGCATCTACTCGGTGGGCGGCAACCCGGAAGCGGCGCGCCTCTCGGGCATCAAGGTGTGGGGCATCGAGATGTTCGTCTATGCCGTGTCGGGCCTGCTCGCGGGTCTCGGCGCGGTGATGTCGGCGGCCCGTCTCTACGCAGCCAACGGCCTGCAACTGGGCCAGTCCTACGAACTCGACGCGATCGCCGCGGTGATTCTGGGCGGCACGAGCTTCGTGGGCGGCGTGGGCTCGATCATCGGCACGCTGATCGGTGCGCTCATCATCGCCGTCCTGACCAATGGCCTCGTGCTGCTCGGCGTCTCGGACATCTGGCAGTACATCATCAAGGGCCTCGTGATCGTCGGCGCCGTGGCGCTCGACCGCTACCGCCAGCGCGGCTCGGCCCGCACGTAAGCAGCACCGGATACAGCATCAGCCAGAAACAGGCGCGAGCGCAGGCGGTCCTGCTGCGCTCGCCCGGAAAGCACCCAAACAGGACCCCTCAGGAGACAACCTCATGTTCAAGAAGAAAGCCGTTCTCGCCGCTGCCGCCCTCACGTTCGGTTTCGCACTGCAAGGCGCGCACGCCGCCGACAAGCAGCTCAAGTCGATCGGCATTACCGTGGGTTCGCTCGGCAATCCGTACTTCGTGACGATCGTGCAGGGTGCGGAAGCGAAGGCCAAACAAATCAACCCGAACGCGAAGGTCACGGCCGTTTCCGCCGACTACGACCTCAACAAGCAGTTCACGCAGATCGACAATTTCATTTCGGCGCACGTGGACATGATCCTCCTGAACGCGACCGATCCGAAGGCGATCTTGCCGGCGGTGAAGAAAGCGCAGGCGGCCGGCATCGTGGTGATGGCCGTGGACGTGGCCGCCGCGGGCGCCGACGCCACCGTGCAGACCGACAACGTGAAGGCCGGCGCGATTTCGTGCGAATACCTCGCGAAGAAGATCAACAACACCGGCAACGTGATCATCCAGAACGGGCCGCAGGTCTCGGCCGTGATCGACCGCGTGAACGGCTGCAAGCAGGTGCTCGCCAAGACGCCCGGCATCAAGATCCTCTCCGACGATCAGGACGGCAAGGGCTCGCGCGAAGGCGGCATGAACGTGATGCAGGGCTACCTCACGCGCTTCCCGAAGATTGCCGGCGTGTTCGCCATCAACGATCCGCAGGCCATTGGCAGCGACCTTGCCGCGAAGCAGCTGCATCGCAGCAACATCGTGATTACGTCGGTGGATGGCGCTCCCGATATCGAAACGGCGCTCAAGAGCGATACGCTGGTGCAGGCCTCGGCAAGCCAGGACCCGTGGAAGATGGCGCAAACGGCCGTGCAGGTGGGCTACGAGATCATGAACGGCAAGAAGCCCGCCAACCCGATGATCGAAATGACGCCGCAACTCGTCACGCGCGACAACGTGGCCAGCTACAAGGGCTGGTCGTCGCAGCACTGAGCGTCTGGCGTTGCATGAGCATGGGGCGTCCCTGCTCGCGCAATCATGCGAGCACGGCGTCCTTCGTCACCACGCGGCGCGGAATGATTTTCAGGTCGTAGAACGTGTCCGCGATCTTCTGCTGCTGCGCGATTACGGCGGCGTCGATAGGCCGGTATTCATGCGCGTAGTGCGTGAGGCCGGTCTGGATCGTCGCCGCGTCGAGGCCCTGGATCGGTGAAAGTTTCGCGGCCGCGGCCGCCGTGTTGGCGCGCACGCGTTGCCCCGTCTTGCCGAGTTCGTCCAGCGCGATCGCCAACGCGTCCTTGCGGTGTTGCGCGAATTCGCGCTGGCTCAGGAAGAACTGATGATGGCTAACCACGCCGCTGGCGTCGGCAAGCAGGCGTGCGCCGTCCTGCGATTCGACGGCCGCCAGGAACGGGTCC
Source organism: Paraburkholderia sp. CNPSo 3076 (assembly GCF_026343935.1). Classification (NCBI taxonomy): domain Bacteria; kingdom Pseudomonadati; phylum Pseudomonadota; class Betaproteobacteria; order Burkholderiales; family Burkholderiaceae; genus Paraburkholderia; species Paraburkholderia sp. CNPSo 3076. The sequence continues at coordinate 36,232 of NZ_JAPMAL010000032.1, forward strand.
CAGATCGCCCACGCGTCGATGGCGCCGCTTTGCAGCGCCGCGCGCGCGTCGGCGGGCGCCAGATACACCGGCTGCACGTCGCCGATCGAAAGGCCCTGCTTTTGCAGCAGCGCGACCAGAAACCAGTGCACGTCCGAGCCGCGATTCAGGCCGATCTTCTTGCCCTTCAGTCCTGCCACGTCATGGATCGGCGAGTTTTTCGCCACCACCACGCCTTCCGCATGCGGCGTGGGCAATTCATACGCCGTATAGACGAAATCCGCGCCCGCGGCCTGGGCAAACACGGGCGGCGCCTCGCCCACATAGCCGAAGTCGATCGCGCCCACGTTCAGGCCTTCGAGCAATTGCGGGCCGGCCGGGAACTCGGTCCACGACACCTTTATACCGAGCGGCGCGAGGCGCGTTTCGAGCGTGCCGTTGGCCTTGAGCAGCACGAGCGTGCTCGCGGCCTTCTGATAGCCGATGCGGAACTGGTCGGGCTGGTATTTGGCGAACGCGGTGGCGGGCAGCGCCGCGCCGGCGAGCGTCGCGCCCAGCGTGGCGAGGAAGTGGCGGCGGGTATAGGGCCTGGGCGGCGTGGGGCGAGTCATCTTCAGCGCTTCCGTGTTGGCGTGGGGCATGCACCCACACGGCGCAGCCATCGAAGCGTTGATGCTACCGGGCCGCACGCGTTCGCAGAACCGATGTTTCGCGCTAAGCAAATCACGCCGGCAGGAATACGCTTCGCGTGTGCCCTATGAGCCTGCCGTCATGTGCGGATTGGGCGACATATGCGCCCCGTTCAGGCGATACCAGCGCACGAATGCCTCCGACGGCATGGGCCTCGCGTAGAAAAAGCCCTGGATATAGGTGACGCCGCGCGCGCACAGATAGTCGCGCTGCACCTGCGTTTCCACCCCCTCCGCCACGAGCCGCGCACCAAGGCTATGCGCGAGGTCGATAATGGCGTCGAGCACGGCCGCCTTGCTGCCTTGCGCGTCGATGGTCAGCACGAAGCCGCGATCGATCTTCAGGATATCGAACGGAAATTTCTCGAGATACGAGAGCGAACAATATCCCATGCCAAAGTCGTCGATGGCGACCTTCACGCCCTCGCGCCGCAAGGTCACCAGATTGCTGCGCGCCTGCTCGGTATTGCGCACCAGCGTGCGCTCGGTGATCTCCAGCGCGATCGTCGCGCCGTGCGGCGCCACGGCCGCGCGCAGCGCCTGCACGTCGCTCACGAGCTGTCCGCCCGACAGATGCTCGGGCGCGAAGTTGACGCCGAGGTGAAAGCCCGGTGCGACGTCCCACGTGGCGACGTCGCGCTCGATGAGCTTCAGCAGATGCTGCGTGAGCGGCACGATCACGTGCTCTTCTTCGGCCACCTGAATGAACTCGTCCGGACGGATCGCGCCTGTGCCTGGCCGCACCCAGCGCAGCAACGCCTCCACGCCCTCGCAGCGCCCCGTCTCGACGCCGTAGAGCGGCTGGTATTCGACATGAAATTCGTTTGCGCGGATGGCCCGCAGCAGTTGTTCGCGGCGCGACTGCCCGCTTTGCTGCAAGCGGCGCACGAGCCAGACGAGCCACGCGGAGAAGGCCACCGCCCACGGCATATAGCGCACCAGCAGGCCACGCCAGGTTTCCAGAATGCGCTCGGGCCGCCCGTAGATCTTCAAATCGATCGTGGCGCCCGACATGCGCTTTTGCACATCGACCAGCAACGGCGCGCCGCGCACGTTCACGAGCGCCATGGCTTCGCGCAACACGGTGCCGTCGCCCACCCTCAGCTCGGCCTGGCGAAACACCGTGAGCGGCGCCGCGCCATGCAGCAAGTCCAGCAGATACTGCACGTCCACCACCGCCACGACCGCGCGCCCCGCTTCACCCGCGACGCCAACCAGTAGCGAGGGGCGGTTGCGCACCATCGGCGTGTCGTTGACGATCAGGAGCCATTCGTTCTCCGAGGCCGGCACGCTGCCATTGAGCCAGCCGCCATTGGGAACCGCCTGTTGCAGGTACGCGGACGAGCAGTCGATGCGGCCGTCGTAAAGGATGTTGAGCGTACGCACATAGGGCACGGTGGCGGCCTTGCGCGTGAGAGACGGCGAGAGCGTCTCGCACGCTTCGTTCGCACGCGGCGCGAACGAGCGCGCCGCGCTCTGCGCCGTCTCGACGATCGAGACCACCTGCCCGACGATGAACGCGGAAGCGAGGCTCGCCTCACGCTGCGCGATGCGCTCGGCCTCGTAACGCCCGAGCACCACACACAGCAGGATCGGAATCAGCGCCACGACCAGCAGCACGAGCAAACGCGAGACTCGCGAGCGGACCGCGCCGGGGTTGGGCGAGACTTCGGGCAAGGCGTCCTCCGCACCAGGGCCGTCAGGGAGGGCGGCTACGGCATGACGCCAACATACACCAACGCGCCAGCAGCGGGCGCGCGCGGTGCCCCGCACACGCAAACGTCAGCTAACGTACGCGCCCATCATGCGCATTCGATGCGGTCGCGGCCGCCCTTTTTCGCGCGGTAGGGCGCGAAGTCGCTGCGCGTGAGCGCGGCTTCGGCGCTCACGTCGGCGGCACTCATGAGCGTGATGCCGATGCTCACGGTCAGCGCCACCACATCGCCCTCCACGCCGAGCGGCTGCGCCGCGAAGCGCTCCTGAATGCGCCGCGCGACGCTTTGCGCGCCCTCGAGATCGGCGGCTGCCAGCAGGATCGCAAACTCCTCGCCGCCGATGCGCCCGGCCATGTCGCCCGCGCGCAGCTGCGTGCGCAGGATCTCGACGAAATGGCGCAGCACGTCGTCGCCGATCGCGTGGCCCCAGCGGTCGTTGATCGACTTGAAGTGGTCGAGGTCACACATCATCACGGCCGCGCCCGTGCCGCCATGCCGCACGTGCGCGAGTTGCGCCTCGACACGCGCCATGAAATGACGGCGGTTGGCCAGACGCGTGAGGCCGTCGGTGCTCGCGAATTCCTGCAGCTCCGCTTCGATGCGCTTGCGCTCGGTGACGTCCGTGATGAAGCCATGCCAGACCGTCGTGCCGTCGGCGAGCCGCTGCGGCCTCGCATCGCCCTGGCGCCAGCGCAGGCCCTGCTGCGGCAACTGCACGCGAAACTCCAGATGCCACGGCGTGAGATTCGTGGCGGAGTGCTCGAACGAAGCGCGCCACGCGTCGAGATCGTCGGGATGAATCAGCGCGTCGATGCACGCCGTGTCGTGCGCGGCCTGCTCGGGCGTGAGTTCGTAGATTTCCGCAATGCCCGCGCTAGCATAGGAGAAAAACGCGCGCCCGCCCGCCAACTGGCGGCGCTGGAACACGAGGCCCGGCACCTCGTTCGTGAGGTTCGTGATGAGTGCCGGGCTCTCGCGCAAACGCTCGGCCATCTCGCGCATCGAGGTGATGTCCGTGGTCGTGCCGATCATGCGCAACGGTCCGCCCGGCTGCCTCACCCCGGCGCACCCGGCTTCGGTGGCGGGCGGCACGGCCTCGGGCATCGACGAGGGGACGGTCATGGCATGCGCTCAAACAGGAATTTCGAGCGCCTGGTATATAGCGCGCGCCGGGCAGTCCGGCGGCAACCCCGGAAGCCTCAGCTGTCGCCGCGCCGGCGGAACACCCACCAACCCAGCAGCGCCGTGAAGGTCGCGACCAGCACCACCATGAGCCAGAAGCCGTGGCGGTTTTCCGCGAGCGGAATGCCGCCCACGTTCATGCCGAAGAAGCCCGCGACGATGTTGATCGGCAGCGCGAGCACGGTGACGAGCGTGAGCGTGAAGAGCGTGCGGTTGTTCTGCTCTTCGAGCCGCGCGGCAATTTCTTCCTGCAGGAGCTTGATGCGCTCGACGAGTCCGGCCATGTCGCCCAGCACGAGCGAGAACTCTTCGGTCGCCTCGCGCAGGTCCTGCATGTCGGGTGTCTGGAGCCAGCGGGGCGGGCGCGCGAGCAGACGGAAAATCGAGCCCGGCTCCGGCGCGAGCATGCGTTGCAGGCGCACCAGGATGCGCCGCATGGCCGCGAGTTCATGGCGGCTCGCATTGCGGCGCGAGGCGAGAAACTGGTCCTCGGCGCGATCGACGTCGACGCTCGTGCGGCGCACGATCTCCACCATCAGGTCGGCCTGGTCGCGCATCAAGTGGATCAGCAGCTCGGCCGGCGAGCGGAACGTCTCGCCGTTGCGCACGTAGCCGCGCAGACGGTCGATCGAGCGCAGCGGCTTCAGGCGCGCCGTGACGAGAATGCGCTCGTGCGTGTACGACCAGAGCGTCGCGATCTGCGAGGGCGTGAGTTCGAAATCGAACATCACGTCGTTGACCACGGCGAACAGGCCGTTGTCCACGTGTTCGATACGCGTGGAGTGCGAGCCTTCCACGAGCATCTCGAAGAAGGCGTCGGGCACGTCGAGATGCGCGCGCATCCACGGTTGCGCCGCGGCGTGGGCGAGATTGAAGTGCAGCCAGTAAAACGTGTCGTCGCGCACAGCCTGCGGCTCGCCGCTCTCGTGCGTACGCCGCAGCGCCTCGAGGACGTCGTCGCACGTGACGGGCTGCCCAGGCTGGCCGGGCGTGAAGCGAAAACCGCAAATGAGGCCCGACAGGTCGGCGCCATACGTTGCGACGGACGAAGCGAAATCCATGGTCGTCATGGCCGGTTGATCGGCGCACAGCATGCCATACGCGTGCTTTTACAGGCAAGCACGCGAATCGATGCGCCGACACGCGCGGGTCATGTGCCCATGTTAGGCAACGCCGGGCAAGCCGAGCTGGGTGCGGCCGAGCGGCGTGAGATCGGCCACACCGGCCCGGTCCGCCAGATCGGCTTCGATATGCTCGGCGGGAAAGTCGGGCGGACTGCGGCCTTCGAGAAAGCTCGGCAGCTGGCGCTGCAAATAGGCGTCGTTCTTCGCGCAACCCGGCGTGGCCGGGATGTACATCACGTTGCTGTAGCCGCTGCCGCGGTGCTCGTCTTCCACGGAGTGAATCACGTCGCAGTGCCAGAATACGGTGTCGCCGGCTTGCATCTGAGGAATCGATATCAACGCATCGATCAGCGGCGCATGCCACTCGGCACTAATCGGCAGCCCACGGCCCGGCTGGGCGCCGCACAGGTCGTCCTCGGCCACGTCGTCCTGCAGCGCGCGCAAGAGGACGTACGCCATGGCGTTGGCGATGGGCACGATCTGCAGCGTGCCGTCGCCGGGGCCCTGCGGCGTAAGCGCGGTCCAGCCCTGGAAGGTGCGGAACATCGAAGAGGCCACGCGCGAGGGAATCTCGCTCGCGTGCGTGCGGTACGCGCCGTCGAACGGGTCGTAGCGCCGCCAGTCGCCCGAGAACACGTGGCGATAGACCTGGCGGAAATTCTCGTCGACCCAGCGCTCGACTGCACCGCCGTCGCAATGCGCGGCGAGGCCGGGCGCAGCCGTTCCGGGCGGCCGGCGCCGCAGACGGTCGGCGTAGACGGGCACGACATCAGGATCGAAATGCACGCGCCCTTCGCTCTCGTGGCGCCACAGGCGATTGAGGAAGACGCGCGCGGCCGTCAGTTCGGCGGACTCGCGCGCCTGCACCTGCGGGCGGGACCAGTAGAGGCCATAGATCAATGGGCGGCTCGCCTGCGGCGGGAGGGCATTGCGCTGCGCCGCGCGTTGGGCGGCACGCGCGTCGAGATCGTTGCGCGCCACGTAATCGGCAATTTCGGCGTCCCAGCGCGCGGCCTGCTCCGGCTCGAACACGCGGCGGATCACACAGGCGCCGCGCGCTTTCACGAGTGCGATCGCCTCGGCGCTCACGCGCTGCGCCTGAATGTCGGCGAACGCGATCTCCGGAATCACGGCCTCGCCTGCCTCGCGCAGCCGGGCGATGTGCCGCGCTTCTTCGCCAATGGCCTGCGCGACGTCCTCGAACACTTCGCGATAATTCGGCAGTTGCGCGCGCAACATGCGCTTGGCCTGCCGGATCGCGGCCGGGACATCGTCGATTTGAAGTGCCGCCATGCGTGTCTCCATCGGGGTTGAATGCCGTCGTTTGATGGCAAGCATACGCCTCAATGGCCTGTGGTCCGCACTGACAGGCCGGCGCCCCCTCTCCTCGCGTCCCAAATTTTCAACAGTCAAACTTGCAAGTTTAGCTGTTTATCTTCATGATGCGCTGACATACCCCAGCCGAATCCGCGTGGATCGCCATGTCTGCCAAAACCCCTGAACCCGCCGTCATCGACCTCATGCAGGCGATCGGCATGCTCGTGCGGCGCACGCGCAACGAGTCTGATGCGGGCGCTCTCTCGATGACCGAGTCCGTCGTCATGTCGCGGCTCGCCAACGACGGCCCCGCCACGATTGCCGCGCTCGCGCGCGCCGAAGGCATGCGGCCCCAGTCGATGGGCGCCACCATCGCGGCGCTCGAGCAAATGGCCCTCGTCAAGCGTACGCCGCATGCGACCGACGGCCGCCAGTTGCTCATCGAACTGACGCAAAAGGGCAGGCAACTGCGCAAGCAGACCCGCGACGCGAAACAGCTGTGGCTCTCGCAGGCCATCGCGGACCTAGACGAAGACGAGCGCGCCACGCTTTTCAAGGCGGGCGACATCATGAGAAGGCTGGCTGAACGATGAGCGGCACGCGTGATAGCAGCGCTCCCGATAACCGGATTCCCCGGTGCGTCTGGAAGGTCGCCGTGATCGTCTCCATCGGCTCGTTCATGGCGCAGATGGACTCGACGCTCGTGAACGTTTCCCTCTCCGCCATCGGCCATGCGCTCCACTCGCCCGTTGCCACGACGCAGTGGATCATGAGCGGCTACCTGCTGGCCATGGCGCTCATGCTTCCGCTCAACGGCTGGCTGGTGGATCGCGTCGGTGCGAAGCGGCTCTATCTCTTCGCCTTCTCGACCTTCACGCTCGCCTCCGTGCTGTGCGGCGCGGCGCAAACCATGGAGGAACTGATCGGCGCGCGCATTGTTCAGGGCCTGGTGGCCGGGCTGCTCGCGCCCATGGCGCAGATGATGATCGGGCGCGTCGCCGGCAAGAACATGGAGCGCGTGATGGGCTACGCCACGCTGCCCATCCTGCTCGGGCCGATCCTCGGCCCGGTGCTTGCCGGCGCCGTGCTGGCGCGGGCGGCGTGGCCCTGGCTCTTCTTGATCAACGTGCCGGTCGGCATTCTCGGCGTCACGCTCGCCGCGCTCCTGCTCGCGCCCGACGCCGCCCAATCGCAAAAGCGCCGCTTCGATTTCGCGGGCTTCGCCTTGATCTCACCCGGGCTCGCCGCGCTCGTCTATGGATTCCAGAGCGCCATGCATGCCGGAGGCGCGGAGTTTCTGCTCGCCGGCGCCGCGCTGCTCGCGGGATTCGTGTGGCACTCGGTGCGCCGGCCCACGACAGCGCTGATCGACGTGCGCCTCTTTGCGGACCGGATGTTCGCGGTTCCCGCCGTCACGCAATTCTTCGCCAACGGCATCATGTATGGACGGCAGCTGGCCGTTCCGCTCTACCTCATAGCGGGCTGCGGCCTGAGCGCCGCGCACGCGGGCTGGCTGCTCGCGGCGACGGGCGCGGGCATGATGGCTTCGTTCGCCTGCATGGGCTTTCTCACCGAGCGGCTGGGCTGCCGGGCGCTCGCGGCAGGCGGCGCGTTGCTGGCGCTCGTCGCCACGCTGCCGTTCCTGTGGATGGCCGGCAACGCGTTCTCCACGGGCCTCGCGTTGGCCAGTCTCTTTATCGCGGGCGTGGGTCAGGGAACCATTAGCATTCCTTCGATTTCCGCCGCGTATGCCCGCATGCCGAAGGCACGGCTTCCGGTGGCGAACACCGCGTTGAATATCGTGCAGCGAATTGGCGGACCGGTCGCAACGACGCTCATCTCCATCGCCATTTCCCTGGCAGTGCCGAGTTCTTCCGCTGCCGAACCGCGGCAATTCCTGCTGGCGTTCGCGGCGCTCTGCGGGCTGCATCTCCTGTGCTTCGCGGCGGCCACGCAGCTCCCGGCGAGAGTGCGCCGCGCAAACGAGCGCTGACGGCCCGCTCACACCATGTCATCTGCCGCGCTTCGGCGCTGCCGCCGGAAGAACTGCCACATCATCGCCATCGCGTCGGGGCCCCGGTCCGAATGAAACGCTTCGCGCGGATCGCCGCCGCTCCATGCATGCCCGAGCCCGCGAACGACACACACCCGCGCGACGAGCCTGCCCGACTTGACATAGTCGGTGTACGCCACCGCGTCGCGGCTATAGGTCCGGATCTCGCCGACGCGCAATTCGCCCTGCGCGTCGAGCAGCCGGTTGACGCGCGCGAACTGCATGCCGAGCTGCACGCCGTTGCGCTGCGCCACGACCGCGTCGATTTCGCCTTGCACGATGAAGGCCGGCACACCGGGATGGGCGGCGACGTCGAGAGCGGCATCGACCAGATGCACCGGGTCTTCGCGGCTGCCGTGGCGCATGACGCTCATCGCGCTCATCGTGGAACTGGCCGCACCGAAAACCGGCCCCGAGTGCAGGCCCACGGCCGCGAAGCGCCACGGATGGCGCATGGCGAGCACGGACGCGAGACCCGCTCCCGCCGAGATGCCCGCGAGGTACACGCGCTCGCGATCGAATCCGTGCTCGCGCACGATGGCATCGACGAGCGAGGTGACCGCTGGCGCCTCCGACTGCGCATGATCGCCGTGCCAGTGCCAGCATCGCTGTGCGTGCGCCGTTTTTGCCTGCTCGGGAAGCAGCACGGCGAAGCCTGCGCGATCCGCCAGCCGGCAAACCCGCGTGCCCGCGGCGAACGACTCCGCCGTCTGCTTGCAGCCGTGCAGCATGACCACGAGCGGCAGGCCCGTGGCCATGGCCGCGCCGGTGGGCAAATAGAGCGCATACGCGAGATGGTTGACGAGATGCCCGGCCCTGGGAGGCGCGGAATGATAGGAGCGGATCCACCTGCCGGCCGTGCCCGCCGGCTGCGCACGCCCCACGTGCGCCTTCGCGGCGCGCCTCGCCGGTTTCGCTGCCGGCCTCGCGACCTGCGTGGCCTTGGCGGGCGCCGTCTTGCGTGCGGCGGCCTTTTTCTTCGGTCGCGGTGCGCTCATGCGGGTGAGCAGTTCGAGACCTTTGAGCCAGACGCTGGTCTTTTTCCTGGGCATGAGCAATGGCGACAAGGCGTTTTGTTCACGTCACGCCAGGCGGCACACGGCGGACAGCGCGAATACAGCGATCACAGCGATCGAGCCGCTGCGAGTTCGACCATCATAACGGTCCTGGCCTCGCGCTGAATTTTGCGTGACCGCGCGCCCTCCGCGTCACACGTGTTGCGGCGCTATAATTTTGGCGACCGTTGCCGCGGTGACCATTCGAACACCGGTAAAAGATCGACTCGATCGCGCTGAAACCGGAAAGAAAGGCCGCACGAGACGATAGCCGAACTGTTCGGCATTACCCGCTTTCCGTCATCCCCGTGACCGCTTCCACGCCAAACGCCTCGCCGCGCCCCACGCTGTTCGGACTCTTTCTGATCTTCAGCCGCATCGGCATGACGAGCTTCGGCGGCGGTTTGAGCGGCTGGCTGTTGCGCGAATTCGTCCAGGATCGCAACTGGATCAGCGAAGAGGACTTTCTCAACGGACTCGCCATCTCGCAGGCGCTGCCCGGCATCAACGTGAAGAACATGGCGATCTGGATCGGGCACCGGCTGCTGGGCTGGCGTGGCGCCGCCGTGGCCGTAACGGGCATCGTCGTGCCGCCCGCGTGCCTGATCATCGTGATTGGCAGCGTCGTTGGCGCGCTCATCTTCCATCCGCTCACGCAGATTCTGATCGCCGGCGCCGCCGCGGCGGCCACGGGACTGTCGCTGTCGATGGGAGTCGTCACCGCACGGTGCGTGCGGCGGCAAGTGCTGCCGCTGCTGCTCATGGCGGCGACCTTTCTTGCGATCGGCATTCTGCGTTTGTCGCTGGTGTGGGTCGTTGTGACAGGCGGCGCCGCGAGCGTGCTCTACGAATACGTGGCGATCCGCCGGGGTGCACGATGAATGCACGCCTGCTCGGTCAGCTAGCCGCCATTTTCGCGCCACTTTCACTCGTGACGATCGGCGGCGGCCAGGCGATCGTCGCCGAGATTCAGCGCCAGGTCGTGGAAGTGCATCCGTGGATGACGCATTCGCAATTCGCCGCCGACTTCGCGATTTCGCGCATGGCGCCGGGCCCGGGCTCACTGCTCGTCACGTTGATCGGCTGGCAGGTTGCCGGGTTCTGGGGCGCACTCGTGGCGACGGCCGCGCTCTTGCTGCCAACCGCTATCCTCATCTATGGCGTGACGCATATCTGGGGCCGCTATCAGGGCGCGGCGTGGCAGTTGGCGCTCGAGCGCGGCCTGCGCCCCATCGCGGCCGGCATGATGCTCGCGGCGGGCTGGGTGCTGCTCAAGTCGCTCAATGGCGGCCTGCCCGCGAAGGCCATTGCCGTCGTGTCGCTTTGCGTGCTGCTCAAAACGCGGGTCAGTCCGCTCGCTCTTCTGCTGGCCGGCGCGCTCGCGCTCTTTGGTGTCAGCCTGATCGGCACGGGCCTGCCGCATTGGCTCCAGGTGCAGCTCACGTAGAAAAACTCCCCGCGGCAACAACTCCACGGGAATAACTGCCAACCCGCGGCGGTATACCCATTGCAGTCTCCGTTGATTCGACCGTGCTCCAGCCGGTCGCCGAACCATGCTATTTAATCAGGAGTTCGAAATGATCATCCGCCGCCCGCTTTTCGCCTTGCTCGTCGTGACGGCTTGCATCGGCGCCGCATCCACCGCGTCCGCGCAGGGACTCACGCGTGCCCAGGTGCGCGAACAGTTGATCGAAGCGCAGGCCAACGGTTCGCAATTCGTGACCGATAGTTCGTATCCCGACGTGAGCCCCATCTCCGCGCAGCAAGTCGCGCGTGCGAAGGCACAGCATCAACAGCAGGAACCCAGCGGCATGGGCGCGCCCATGCAGGGCACGAGCGACGCCGGCGCACCGCACACGACGTGTGTCGGGCCGGTGAGCTTCTGCAACCTGTATTCGGGTAGCTGAAAGCGATCGCCGGATCCCGCTAGCCCCCGCCACCGCCGAACGCCCCGCTCGCGACGAGCGGGGCATCTCGCGCGCCTTGTCGGCGCCGCCCCTTCCTTCCCTGAGCGTCCTGGCCAGCCGCAAAGTCAGCCAGGCGTCATCTTCGATGCGCCGCGCATTCACCATGACGGCTGCGTGCGGATTTGCGTGCGCTACAGGACAAACCCTGCCCCCCAATTGTCTTGTGGCGTGACTACACTATGGTCGTCGGCACTCGTTTGCTATCCGCGTTCGTATGCCGCCCGCCAGCACGATGACCACTGGGAGGTGTGCTGTGCTCCGCCTGATCTTCGCCCGCACTTCGCGCCCTGCGGCGGCGCTCGCCCTCGCGCTTGCCAGCGCTTTCTGTTACGAGGCGAACGCCGCAACGCCGCCTCCGGCCTCCACCAAGCCGCCCGCCAACAAAGCCGCCGCGAACAAAGCCGCCGCCGACAAGGCCGCTAGCGACAAGGCCACTGGCGACAAAGCCGCCGCGCCGAAGGCCACCGCCGAAGCAACCGCGCCGGCGGCCGTGGCCGCACCCGACTTCTTCTCGCTCGCCGAGCGCTACGGCCCAGCCGTCGTGCACGTGATCGCGCGCAGCGCCGACGACCCGTCCGCGCCGCCCGAGCAGGAGGCCATCGACGCCGACGATCCTTTCTTCGTATTCTTCCGGCGCGCGCCGAAGCCGGCGTCCGACGCCGAAGCCAGCGGGCCGCGCGTGATGACGGGCGCGGGCTCCGGCTTCATCGTCAGCCCCGATGGCGTCGTGCTCACCACGGCGCATATCGTCGACAACGCCGAGCAGGTGACCGTGCGGCTCACGGACAAGCGAGAGTTCAAGGCGGAGGTCGTCGCCGTCGATCCGCAAAGCGACGTTGCCGTGCTGCAGATCGACGGCCACGATCTGCCGTTCGTGAAGCTCGCCGAAACAGCGAAGGTGCACGCCGGCGAACCCGTGCTGTCGATCGGGTCGCCGGACAGCTACCAGAACACCGTGACGACGGGCATCCTCAGCGCGACGTCGCGCACGCTCCCCGACGGCAAGGCGTTCCCGTTCCTGCAGACCGACGTCGCGGTCAACCCCGACAACTCCGGTGGCCCGATCTTCAATCGCGCGGGCGAGGTGATCGGCATCGGCGTGCAGATTTACGCGGACGGCGGCCGCTACCAGGGCCTGACCTTCGCGATTCCGATCGACGCCGCCAACCAGTTCCGCGCCCAGTTGCAGGCGCGCAAGGCGGCGCCCGCCGGCAGCGCCAATGCGGCGAATGCAGCAAGCGCGGGCAGTGGCGGCACGATCCGCACGTTCGGCATGCAGGTCGAGGACGTGAGCCCCGGGCTTGCGGCGGCGCTCGGCTTGCCGCATGCGGGCGGCGCGCTCGTGGACGCCGTCGATCCCGGCTCGCCCATCGGCAAAGCGGGCATCCGGACCGGCGACGTGATCGTGCAGGTCGGCACCAAACCCGTCGACCGGGCCGCGACGCTCGCCGCCGCGCTCGCGGCTGTGCCGCCGGCCACGCCAGCGTCGCTGAAGGTGATCCGCAATCGCCAGCCCGCGGTGGCCGGCTTCTCGAACACGGCGTTCGAGGCGAAGGCGGCGGATGCGGATGCGCCTGCGGCGGCGACAGGCGCAGCGGGGGCCGCTGGGGCGACGGCAGCACAGGCAACCGAAGCCGCGCAGGCGGCGGAGAAGACCGACGCGCCAGTCGCGCCCGCCGTAGCGGATCCGGTGAGCAAGGCGCCGCCGTCTGACGTGCACGCCGTCAAAGCGGTGATGACGGACCCGAACGTGCAGCCCGCCGCTGCGACGGCACCGGCCGCGCGCCATGCCGCCGACCGCCTCGGTCTGATCGCGCATGCGCTGAGCGCCGAGGAAAAGCGCACGACCGGGTTGCCGCTTGGTTTGATGGTGGAAGCCTCGACTGGACCCGCTGCGAGCGCGGGCGTGCGGGCAGGCGATGTCGTGCTGTCGCTCGACGACACGCTGGTCGAATCGCAGGAGCAAGCTGTCGCGCTGGAAGCGAAGGCGACAAAGAGCATGTCGCTGCTGATTCAGCGGAATAATGCGCGGAGCTTTGTTGCGGTGAAGATCAGGTGATGGGCGCTGCGCGCGGTTCCTGGTGCTTTGGCTTTTTCTTGTTTTCGCGTCGGTACGCGAACACAAGGAAAGGCCAAACCGGCCAGGAACAACGAAAAAACCCAACCCCTCACCGCGGCGTCAACTGCGCATAAACATCATGCGCAAGCTGCAGTAGCTCCTTACGATCGATCCCGCCCGAAAGCGCATACCCGAAGTCCCCATCCACCCAATAAAACACATTCACAGGTCCATCCTGATAAAGCTTGAACGCAGTGGTGTTGGCGCTCGTCTTGCGGTGCGAGATACACAGCGTCACACGTTCGCCTCGCGCGTTGTGATACATGAACTGCGCGACTTCGCCGCCGTCGTCGGCCGGCAGCAAGCGCCCACCCGAAAGCTCGAAGCCGCTCTTCGAGAGCATCGGCGCGCGCACGTTGGTGCCGAGCCGGTTGGCGAGCCACTTCACGAAGTCCTGCTCCTGGCTGTCGTCCATCGTGTCGGGCCGCCCCACCGTCGGCATGTAGACCACATGCGCGAGCGCCGCTTGCTGCGCGAAGCGCATGGTGCTGTCCACGCTCACCGTATGCAGCTCGCCGCCGCCAGCCGCGCCTGCAGGGCCGCCCGTGCCGCTCATGCCGTAGTGCATGCCCCACCCGATTCCCACGCCCAGCACCAGCGCCGCCGCGAGGCCCGCGAAGCGCGGCCAGTTCGCGGCTGGGCGAGCGTTTCGCACCGTTTGCGGCCCGGGCTCAGGGGCGGCCACGCGCAGGCGCGCAGGCAGCGGCTCGTTGAGCACGCGGTCGTAACGCTCGTGCAGCAGGTTGTTGAGCGAGAAGAAGTCGCTCGCGCGCGCGGCAAGCTCGGGGTTGCGCTCGAGTTCGCGCTCCACATCGGCGCGGCGCGCCTCGGAAAGCGTGCCGTCCACATAGGCGTGGATCTCGTCTTGCGTGACTGAATTTTGTTGCTCGCTCATCGCACCACCTTCAGATTCGCACGCGGGACGGAACCGGCCATGAGCGCCCGCAAGCGCTCACGCCCCCTCGACAGACGCGACATGACCGTGCCGATCGGTATGTCGAGCGCCAATGCGACATCGGCGTAACTCATCTCCTCCAGTCCTACCAGTAGCACCACCTCGCGCTGCTCCACGGGCAGGCGCTGCAGCGCAAAGTCCAGATCGCGCACTTCGAGCGCGCCCGTCTGCGTGGCGGGCACGGCGTAATCGGTTTCGGGCACGCTGTCGTCGTCGACGGAAACGTGCGCACCGCGCGCCGCCGACTTTCGCACCTGGTTCACGAACAGGTTGTGCATGATCGTGAAAAGCCAGGCGCGCAGGTCGGTGCCCGAACGAAACAGCTCCGTGCGGGCTATGGCGCGCTCGAGCGTGTCCTGCACGAGGTCGTCGGCGAGCTCGCGGTTGTTGATCAGCGCGCGCGCGTAGCGTCGCAGGCGCGGCACGTGTTCTATCAGCTCGTCACGGATGTCCATGTTTCATCCTGGATTGCCGCAAGGGTCATTGCGCGGTTTGCATCGTCGGGCGGGTTCACGATCCTTCGCCTTCGCGCGCCGGCTGCGCGGCGAGCGTCGCGAGGTCTGCCGCGCGCATCAAGCCGCGCGTTTGGGCGTTGCCCGCGAGCACCCAGCGCGTGCCGCGCTCGCGCCACATCAGGAGCCGCAGCGGACCCGCGCGGTGTGCGCTCCACTGCGGCGCGGCGCCGGCCAGCCAGGCGCGGCTCGCGAGCAGCACCACGCGCTCGCCCTGGTTGTTCTCGTAGACATAGCGCTGCGCGCTCGCGAACGGGCCAACCCGCACTTCGCCGCCGCCGAGAAAATGCAGGCCCGCCGCGCCAAAATCGAACGGCGCACGCGCCGCGCCCGCTTCCAGCGCCTCCGGCTGCGCGTTTTCGGCTTCCATCAGCGCCATCACCGCGGCGTTGTTCAGCACTTGCTGCGACGGCTCGGTCACGTCGATCCACGCCACTGCGGCGCCCGCCATTGCCACCGCAGCCGCGAGAGCGATAGCGTAGCGCAACACCCGGCTGCTTCGGGCTGGAGCAGTGCGCGAGTGCGCCGTCTGCGCCGTCGGCACACCCGGCGCCGGGTAAGCATCGCGGATCTGGGCGTTCAGGCGCCGGTAGAACAGGATGCGATGCCATTCGCCGGGCTTGCCCGCGAGGTAGCGCCGCACGTGCGCCGCCCGCGCGCCGGCGAGCGTGCCGTCGCTGTAGGCCTGGATATCGGCTTCGGAAACCGGCGGCTCGTGGAGCGGCCCGCGAAACTTCATGATCGTGAATCGATGCTGATTGGGTGGCGATGCGGGGGCTAACACGCGGCGGGCGCGGATTATTCCGCCGGGCGGCGAAATTCCCCTTTTTGCGCGGCGCTCGAGCGATTTTGCGCGATGCGGGCGGCCCATTCATCGCATCCGCATAAAAAACGCCACATTACCCGCACTGAATAATATTTGAATTATTTCCTTAAAAGCGCATGCGAGCATCACGCCCAACTGCCGCGCCCCCTGCGGCAGGTTCGTGATTGATGGGAAATCAAGTGAAAAATGCTGCTCGCCTCATTGCCTTGTCGGTAGCGCTGCAAGGTCTCGCCATTCAACCCTGCGTCGCGCAAAGCACACTCAACTACACCACGTCCTGGATCGGCAACAGCTTCGGTTTCGGCGACGGCAAGTGGATGCAGCAAGACGTACAGGCCATCGCCGTCGCGCCCGACGGCACCGTCTACGCGAACGCGCCCTGGGACGAAAGCGGCAGCGAGATCGGCGTCTACCGCGGCGGCGACAAGCTCGCCGTGGCCGGCAACACGCACGGCTGGGGCAACGCGGGCGGCGACGCCATCGCGGCGAACAGCACCTACGTGTACGCCGCGATGTCGATTGGCAACCAGAGCAACGGGCTCGTGGGCGCGGACTATCCGCCCGCCAACCAGACCTGGTTCGGCGTGACGCGCCGACTGCGCTCGAACGTGACGCAGGGCGCCCCCTTCGCGAGCGGCATCGGCAACAGCGCGAACGCGACGAAAAACAGCTTTCTGCGCGTGCTCGCCGCGCCGGGCAGCAGCGACGGCGCCGTGCGCGGCCTCGCCGCCACCGACGCCGAGTTGTACGTTACCGATACCGCGGACAACCGTATCGTGGTCTACGACGCACAAACCATGCGTCAACTGCGTTCTTTCACCGTGCCCACGCCGGGCCGCATTGCGCTGGCCACTGACGGTACGCTCTGGGTGATCCAGGGCATGCAGGACGCGAACGGCCCGAGCATCGGTCACTACCGCAAGGACGGCACCGCGCTCAACGATGCGCCCGTGCTACCCGCGGGCACCCTGCCGACCGACCTCGCCTTCGCGCCTTCCGGCCAGCTCTCGATTGCCGACAACGGCGCCTCGCAGCAGATTCTGCTCTACGCCCGCACGTCGAGCGGCCAGATGGCGGCGGCAGGCACACTGGGCACGCGCCAGGGCATCTTCCACGTCGTGGAGGGCACGCCCGGCGACTGGCGCTTCAACGGCATCACCAGCATCGGCTACGACCAGGCGGGTAACCTGTACGTCGCGCAAAACGGCCAGGGGCCGCGGCCGTACGGCACCGCGCTAGTAGGCCAGGGAGCGGTGCTCGAAAGTTACGCGATGGGCACGCGCACGCTGGGCTGGCGCCTCGATGGCCTGACCTTCGTCGATGCCGCCGCCTTCGACCCCGCCAACACCGCCAACGTCTTCACCGGCTCGAAGCGCTTCACGCTCGACTACCGCCAGGCGCCCGGCAAGCAATGGACCCATGCAGGCTTCACGCTCAACCGCTTCGCCTATCCCGACGATCCCGCGCTGCACTCCACGCGCGGCGTGCGCGGCTCGCCAATGGTGCGCCGCTTCAACGGCCAGCCATTCCTCTATACGCTCGACCAGTACGCGCACTACCTGAACATCTACCGCTTCTCACCCGCAACGGATGGCGAAGTCGCGATTCCCTCGGGCCTGCTCGCCCAGAATCCGATGCCGGGCAACTGGCCCGCCGGCCAGCCGACCTACGGCGAGTGGATGTGGCGCGACGCGAACGGCGACGGCCACGTGGACGCGAGCGAGATCGCCTCGAACCCCTCGACGGGCGCGACCGTCGGCAACGGCTACTGGTGGGTGGACACGCCCGGCAACGTGTGGCTCGCCACGCCCCTTTCGGGGATTCGCGAGATGCCGATGCAAGGGCTCGACGCGCAGGGAAATCCGCAGTACACCTACGCATCGTCGAAGATGTTCCCGATGCCGGCGCCGTTCAACCGCATCGCGCGGATCGTCTACGTGGCCGAAACCGACACGATGTACATCACCGGCTTCACCGCGAACATTCCGTGGGATGCGTCGCACTGGAAGGAAGCCGGGCCCGTGCTCGCGCGTTACGAAAACTGGTCGAGCGGTTCGCCCACGCTCACCTGGCAGGCGTCGTTGCCCTGGAACACGGGCAGCAGCCCGCAGGTGACGACGGTGGGGATCGCCGTAGCCGGCAACTATGTGTTCATCGCGGAGCTATACACGCAGAAGATCGACGTGTACGACGCGCGCAGCGGCCAGATCGTCGGTTCGATGACGCCCGGTGCGAACGTGGGCAACACGAGCGGTTGGGTGGACATCTATATGGGCATGAGCGCCGCGCAGCGCGATAACGGCGATTACGTGGTGCTCGTGGAGGACGACGCGCGCGCCAAGATCCTGATGTACGACTGGACGCCGGGTTGAGGCACTTCGCGCCTTTACGACCGCCCCGACACGTGCGTGGAAAACGCCACGCGATTGCGGCCGTCGCGCTTCGCGCGGTACAGCGCGGCGTCGGCTTCCTCGATCAGCGCCGTTTCCGCGAGCCCCGGCGCGGGCGTGAGCGTCGCCACACCAATGCTGATCGTGAGGTGCTCGCTCACGGCGGAGCCCACGTGCGGCAACGCGAGCCCCACCACGTCGCGGCGCATTTTCTCGGCGAGCAACCGCGCGCCCGCGCTGCCCGTGCCCGGCAGCACGACGGCGAACTCCTCGCCGCCGAAGCGTGCCACGAGGTCGCGCGGCTGACGTATCTCGCGGCGAATCGTCGTCGCCACCGAGCGCAGCACGTTGTCGCCTGCCACGTGGCCGTAGGTGTCGTTATAGGGCTTGAAGTAGTCCACGTCGATCATCAGCAGCGACACTTCCGTGCGCTCGCGCTCCGCCCGTTTCCACTCGGCGCTCAGGAATTCGTCCAGATAGCGCCGGTTCGAGAGGCCAGTCAGGCCATCCGAATGCGTGAGGCGGCGCAGTTCGAGGTTCGCGCGGAGCAGTTCCTGCTGCGAGCGGCGCAGCGCGCGATAGGCCTCGTCGCGCTGAAGCATGTTTACGTAGGATCGCGAATGATATTTCACGCGCGCGATAAGCTCTTCGCTGTCCGGCAGCTTGACGAGGTAATCGTTGGCCCCCGACGCGAACGCCGCACTCTTGATGGCGGGTTCCTCCTTGGTGGAGAGCACGATGATCGGCACGTCGCGCGTCGCTTCGTTCGCGCGGTAGGCGCGCACGAGCGTGAGACCGTCGGTGCCCGGCATCACGAGGTCCTGCAGGATCACGGTCGGGCGCACTTCCTCGGCCGTGCGCACGGCCTGGTCGGGATGTGCGCAATAGTGGAAGTCGATCTCGCGTTCGCTCGCGAGCGCCCGGCGCACGGCCTCCGCCACGATCGGCTGGTCGTCCACCAGTAGCACCATCATCGGCATGTCGGCGGCGGGCAGCGTTTGCTCCAGCGCGCTGCGCACGGCCTCCAGCGCGACGGCGAGCGAAGCGTCGTCGGCGCTGCTGGGGTCGAGACCCGCGTCGAGGCCGACGTCTGGTCCGATGCCGTCGACAACGTTTGTGCTGGTTGGATGAGTGGACTTCTCGGTCATGATATCGGTCGCGTCTCGTGATGGCTGGCGTCTAGCCGCCAGGTTGATGCGGTGGTTTCACCCGGCTCGCAAGCTCGGGGGCGATGGCGCCAAGCGGCAGGATCGTGCGCGCGGCGAAGAGCGCCGCCGCCGCCTTGGGCATCCCGTATACGGCGCTCGTCGCCTCGTCCTGGGCGATGGTGTGCCAGCCCTTGGCGCGCATCGCCTTCAGGCCGATGGCGCCGTCGCGCCCCATGCCGGTGAGCAGCACGCCGATCGCCTCGCCCGTCCAGCGCTCGACGAGGCTGTGAAAGAACGTATCGACGGAGGGACGGTAGGGTGTGTCGGCCGGCTCGCGAGTGTAAGCCAGCTTGCCGCCCGCTGTCATGCGCAGATGATCGTTGGTCGCGGCGAGCAGCACGCAGCCCGGCTCGGGCTGCTCGCCTTCGAGCGCGATGCGCACCGTGAGCGGCGTCTGGCCGTCGAGCCAGGCGGCCATGCCCGCGGCGAACGACTGGTCCACGTGCTGCACGATCACGATGCCCGCGCCGAAACCGGCAGGCAGCGCACCGAGCACGGTGGCGAGCGCGCTGGGTCCGCCCGCCGAGGCGCCGATCGCGATGAGCGGCGCTTTCGCCATGCCGGAAGCGGTGAACGCCGGCGCGCGCGCGGCGAGATCGAGCGCGCCCGAAACGCGCCCGATCTGCTCGATCTTCGCGAGCAGCAGGTCCATGGTGCGGCGCGTATCGGGCCCCGCGAGCGTGGGCGTATCGACGGCATCGAGCGCGCCCGCGCCCATCGCCTCGTACACGCGCCAGGCGTTCGCGCCCACGCTGCTCGTGACGATCAGGATCGGGCACGGCGAGCGCGCCATGATCTGCCGCGTGGCCTCCACGCCGTCGAGCTTCGGCATCACGAGATCCATGAGGATCACGTCGGGCACCTGCGCCGCGCAGAACTGCACCGCATCCTCGCCGTTCGCGGCGACCCACACCACGCGATGGCCGGGCCGTGTCGCAATGGCCTGACGCAGCGCCTCGACCGCTAGCGGCATGTCGTTGGCGATACCGATTTTCATCCCGCCGCCTCTCCGATCAGGTCGTTCACCGCGTCGAGCAGCGCTACGTCGTGGAAGCTGCCCTTGGTCAGATAGTAGTCGGCGCCCGCGTCGAGGCCGCGCCGCCGGTCGTCTTCACGATCCTTGTACGAGACGATCATTACCGGCACGTTGCGATGCATCGCGTCGCCCTTGATCATCGTGACGAGTTCGATGCCGTCCATGCGCGGCATGTCGACGTCGGTGATGACGAGGTCGAAGTGCGCGTTGCGCAAGGTGCTCCAGCCGTCCATGCCGTCCACCGCCACCGTGACATCGTAGCCGCGTTTTTCGAGCAGCTTGCGCTCCAGCTCCCGCACCGTCAAGGAGTCCTCGACAACGAGAATGCGCTTGCGTGCGCGCGCTCCATCGTGCGCGCCGCCGCGCGCCACGCCCGCGAGCTGCCCGTCGCGCACGAGACGCGCAACCGACGTCACGATGTCCTCCACGTCGACGATCAGCGCGACCTCGCCGTCGTCGAGCAGCGCCGCTGCCGAGACGTTGCGCACCTTGCCCAGACGCGCGTCGAGCGGCTGTACGGCGAGCGTGCGCTCGCCCGCGAAGCGGTCCACCGCCACGCCATAGAGGCCCGCCTCGCTGCCCACCAGCACGACATTCAGGTCTTCCGCGGTCGTGGCTTCGGCACCCGCGCCGAGCAACTGGTGCGCGGTCACGAGCCCCACGGGTCGCCCTTCGAAGGCAATGTGCTGCTGGCCTTCGAGCATCTCGATCGTGCTGCGCGGCACGCTGAGCGCGCGGCGCACGTGCGCGAGCGGGAACGCATAGGCCTCCCCCGCGACTTCGACGATCAGGCTGCGCACCACCGAGAGCGTGAGCGGCAACTGCAGCACGAAGCGCGTGCCCTGCCCCGCCGCGCTCTCGATGCGCACCGTGCCGCGCACGGCCTTCGCGAAGTTCTGCACGGCGTCGAGGCCTACGCCGCGGCCCGACACATCGGTGACGGTATCGCGCAGCGAGAAGCCCGGCAGCAGCAGGAAGTCGAACAGCTCGGCGTCGGACATCGCGGCAGCGGCCTGGGGCTGCGCGAGCGAGCGCGCGACGATGCTCGCGCGCAGTGCGTCCAGATCGATGCCCGCGCCGTCGTCGGCCACGGCGATCAGCAGTTTGCCGGCGCTATGGCGCGCTTCGAGCGTGAGGCTTGCCTCTTCCGGCTTGCCCGCGCGCCGTCTTGTTTCGGGGTCCTCGATACCGTGATCGAGCGCGTTGCGCAGCAGGTGGCCGAGCGGCGCGTCGAGCATTTCGAGGATGTCGCGGTCCACTTGCGTCGACTCGCCGGCAATCGCGAAGCGCACGCGCTTGCCGAGCGAGCGCGCAAGGTCGCGCACCACGCGCGGATAAGTGTGCGCCGTGTCGCCGAATGGCCGCATGCGGCATTGCAGGGCCTCCTCGTAGAGGCGCTGCGCGAGTTGCGTGCCGCGCCGGTCGATGCGATCGACGTCGTCAAATCGTTCGGATAGCTGACGATCGAGCGACGCAACCGCATTGCGGATATCGGCGAGCGCCGCGCGAGCGTCGACGTCGAGTGCCGCTCCGTGGCGTTCCTGGAACTGGCCCAGCGCCGCGAGCACGTTGCCCTGCGCACGGCGCGTGCGCAAGAGCCCCTCCGCGAACGGCCGCATGCGGCGCGACTCCACCAGCGATTCGCCCGCGAAGCCGAGCAGGCGGTCGAGCGTGCCGGCGCGCACGCGCAGCATGCGCCCGGCGTCGGCTGAACGGGATGGCGCGGGTTCGACGTCGCCGGACGCCGCCGCCTCACGCTCCGGCTCGGGCAGACGCAATGACGCCGCCAGTGCGGCGAGGTCGTCGGTTTCGGGTGTGGTCCCGGGTGCGCTCGCGGCGGTGTTGGCCGCGCCGGGCTGCGCTCCGCCCTGCAGGCGCGCCACGAAGGCCTCGACCGCCTCGTGCGCAAGCGGCGCCGCCGCGGCATCGCCTGCCGCGCTCAGCAGGTCGATGCCGACGAGCAGTGCATCGATGCGCGCCGCGTCGATGCGCAGTTCGCCGCGCTGCGCGGCCACGAAGCAGTCCTCCATCGCGCTCGCCACCTCGACCGCCTCCGGCAGTCCGACGATGCGCGCTGCGCCCTTGAGCGAGTGCGTCGCACGCATGCAGGCTTCGAGCGTGGCGGCATCCGCGGGCGCGGACTCCAGCGCGAGCAGGCCCGCGGAAAGCGTGCGCGTCTGCGCCGCCGCCTCCTCATGGAAGAGGTCGAGCAGCGAGCGGCGGCTCAGTTCGTCGTCGCTCATCGCAAACTCCTTGCAAGCGCATCGAATAGCACCTCGGCGTCGAGCACGCCCACCGAACGCCCGCGCCAGTGCGTCACGCCGCGCACGTGCCGCCCGGCCGACTGCGCGAGCGTCGCGGGCGCAGGCAGGAGCGCGTCGGCGCCGAAGCTCGCCACGCCCTCCACGGCATTGACGGGAAACGCCGTCGTCGCGCCCGCCCATTCGGTCACGAGCAGGCGCGGGGTGGCGGCGCGCGACGGTGCGGCGTGCGCTGCCGCATCGATGCGCAGCAGCGCGGCCAGCGATACCGCGAGCGTGAGCACGCCGCGCACGTTCACGACGCCCAGCACAGCGGCGCTGCGCCGGTGCGGCAGCGTGTGGATGGCGCGCGCCTCGTGCACCTGGCGCAGCGCGGTGGCGGGCAGCGCGAGCCACTCGCCGCCCACGCGAAACACGAGCGAGCCTTCGTGGCGCGTCTGCGTGCCGACGGACTCAGGCGCGCGTTCGAGCGCAAGCGCAGCTGGCGCAAGCGGCGCGGGACGGTCGAGCATGCGCGCCGCCGCTTCTTCGAACACCGGGCAATTCAGACAGCGCACGCACGTTTCGAGGCGCGGGCACGAGTTGTCACCCAGCGTGCCGATGACTTTCCAGCAGTGCTCGGGCAGTTGCGCCGCCGGCGCGAGGTCCTGCGCGCGGTCCTGCTCGAGTTCGCGCTCAGGCATGCGGGCCTCCTGCGTCCGGTTCGCCGCGCTGCGCTGCGCGCTGCGCACGGCGCATCAGCCGGCGCGCGCCTTCGGCATCGCCCTGCACTTCGAGCAGCGCCGCCAGATGCGTGAGCGCTTCGTAGTGCGTGGGCTGCAGATAGATAGCCTTGCGATAGTGCGCGAGCGCTTCGACGGCGCGGCCCTGCGCATCGGCGATCAGGCCTAGCAGGTACCAGGTTCCCGCGTTCTGCGCCAACGCCTGCGCCGCTTGCGCGGCGAGGCGTTCGGCCTCGTCGAGCGCGCCGGCGTCGGCGAGGCGCCGCGCGTCGGCGAGCGCGGCTTCGGGCGTGGCACCGGTGGGCTGCCCGGCCGCCGCATGGGCGCTCACCACGGCCGCCGCGCGCGGAGCCGGCGCGCCGTGCAAGGGCCGCAGCGAGAGCCGCGGCGGCGCGGGCCCGCGTGCCGCCGCGGCCACGGGCGCGTCCAGCGGCGCGAACACCGGCGCGCTGCCGAATGCGGGCGCCGCCGCCGTAGCGGCAATGACCGGTAGCGGCGTGAGCGCAGGCGGCACGGCGGCCGCCGGGCTCGCTGGATGTTGATGATCCGCCGTCGCGCCGGGTTCCGGCGCGCGAAAACCGAACGCGAGCGGAATATAGGCGGACACCATCTCATGGCGCATCATCAGCCCGGTTTCCGCCGGTCCGACGAAGATCATGCCGCCCGCCGTGAGGCGCGCACGCAGCAAGTCGATGGCGCGGTCCTGCGAGGCGCGGTCGAAATAGATCAGCACGTTGCGGCAAAAAATGAAGTCGTAGCGCACCGGGTGCGGTGCGAGCCATTCGAACAGGTTCGCGCGCTCGAAGGTCACGGCGCGGCGCACCGTCGCGGCGATACGCCATCCGTCCGGCGCCGGCTCGAAATAGCGCTCGCGAAACGCGAGGCCGTCGCCGCGAAACGCATTGCGGCCGTACACGCCGCGCGCGGCCGCCGCAATCGACTGGCCGCTGATGTCGATCGCGTCGATGGCGAACTGTTCGTGCGCGAGGCCCGCGTCGAGCAGCGCCATGGCCGCCGAGTACGGCTCCTCGCCGCTCGAGCACGGCGCGCTCAGCACGCGCAGCACGTCGCCCGGCTGCGCAGCCAGCCGCTTCGCGCCGAGGCGCGCGAGCGCGGCGAACGCCTCGCGCTCGCGAAAGAACCAGGTCTCGGGCACGACGAGCGCGTCGATCAGCGCCTGGCGCTCGGCAGCCGTGGCCGTGAGACGCTGCCAGTAGGCTTCGCGCGCCCATTCGGGCAGCGCGGCGCCGCTCATCCACGCCTTACGCGTGACGGCCGGATGCAGATCGGCGTGGACCTCGAGCGTCACCGCCGCCCGTGCGCCCACCGCGCGAGCGAGCGCGTTGGCGCCCAGCGATTCGGCGTCGATGCCGGTTTCGTCGAGCAGCCAGGCGGCGAAGCGCGGGTCGGCCTGTCTCATGGCGCGCCTTGCCACGAAGGCGGATCGGGAAAGAGCCGCGCGCGCACGCGCGCGTCGAGCAGCTGGGCGACTTTCACCCACTGCACGAAACCGCGCTCGTCGCGCGCGACGGGGCCGAGCCAGCGTGCCTCGGGCGTGGCGATGCCGCCTTCGGCAAAGCGCTCGGGGGCAATCGACTGCGTGCGCGTCGCGCTTTCGAGCAGCAGCGCGAGGCGGCGCGGATTCGCATGAGCGGCAGCCGCGCCGGCGTCATCGTCGCGGTCATACACGAGCACGAGCCGCGTGGACATGAGCATGCGTGCCGGCCGCCCGAGCGCGAGCATCGGCAGATCGACCACGGGCACGGGCGCGCCCTCGTAGTCGATCACGCCGGCGATATACGCGGGCGTGCCCGGAAACGCGCGCACGGGCGCGAGCGGCAGCACGTGCGCGATCTCGCGGGCATCGAGCGCGTAACGCTCGCCGTCCAGTTCGAACACCAGGAAGAGCATCGCCGCTCCCGCGTCACGCCTCGATCCTGAACCGCGACACGCCGGTGCGCAGTTCGTTGGCGACGAGCGTGAGATTGTCGATGGCCTGCGACGACTGGCGCAGCGACTCCGCCGTCTGCTGGGCGGCCTCGGAAAGCTGCGTGAGCGCCTGGGTGATCTGCTCGGCGCTGGTGGCCTGCGCCTGCATGCCGTCGTTCACGACCTGGAAGCGCGGCGCGAGCGTCTGCACCGCGCCGATGATCTGCGAAAGCTGTGCGCCCACGGCCTGCACGTCGTGCATGCCGCGCCGCACTTCTTCCGCGAACTTGTCCATGCCCATCACGCCGGCCGACACCGCCGACTGGATCTCTTTCACAGTCTGCTCGATGTCGTAGGTCGCCACGGCCGTCTGGTCGGCGAGGCGGCGGATTTCGGTCGCGACCACGGAGAAGCCGCGCCCGTACTCGCCCGCCTTCTCCGCTTCGATCGCCGCGTTCAGCGAAAGCAGGTTGGTCTGGTCAGCCACCTTCGTGATCGTCGCCACGACCTGATTGATGCTCACGGCCTTCTCGTTGAGGATGGCGAGCTTGGCGTTCACCGAGCCCGCCGCTTCCATCACGCTGCGCATGGTGTCTTCCATGTGCGTGAGGCCGCTCTGGCTCGTGCTGGCGAGCCCGGCCGACTGCTCGGCCACCGTCGCCACCTCGCTCATGGTGCGCACGAGGTCGCGCGCCGTGGCGAAAATCTCGCGCGAAGTCGCGCCGATCTCGGTCGTGGTGGCCGCCGTCTCGCTCGCGGTGGCCTGCTGCTCCTTCGACGTCGCGGCCACTTCGGCCACCGAG
This sequence comes from Paraburkholderia sp. CNPSo 3076, assembly GCF_026343935.1. Classification (NCBI taxonomy): domain Bacteria; kingdom Pseudomonadati; phylum Pseudomonadota; class Betaproteobacteria; order Burkholderiales; family Burkholderiaceae; genus Paraburkholderia; species Paraburkholderia sp. CNPSo 3076. The sequence goes on from NZ_JAPMAL010000032.1 coordinate 62,074, forward strand.
GTCGTGACCTGCAGCGACGACTTCTGAGCCTGGGCGACGAGGCTGGCCAGTTCGTCGCTCATGCGGTTGAAGCCGTCTTCGAGCACGCCGAATTCGTCGCCGCGGTTCAGCGCGAGGCGCTGCGAAAGGTTGCCGGTACGCATGGAGTCATGCACCTCCACGAGCCGCGCCATCGGCACCGTGATCGCGCGATAGAGCGCGTAGCCCGTGGCAAGCGCGGCGAGCAGCACGACGCCCAGCGCCGTGGCGAGCGTGATCTCCGTGCCCGTGACCGAGTTGCGGATGGTCTGCGCGGACTCGTCGGCCTGCTGACGGTTTTCGGCGACGAGCCCGTTGGCCGTGGCGAGCACCTCCTGCCAGGCCGGGCCGATCTGCGCGAACGCGGCCTGCGCGGCGGGGCGCGAGGCGGGCAACTGGCTCGCTACCGCCTTCGCCAGTGGTAGATAGCGCGAGTAGGCGTCGCGAAAGCGCTGGAAGCGCTCGCGGTCGTCGCTGCGAAAAAGCGTGCGTTCGTACTGCCGTGCGGTCTCCTCGACCTGCGCCACGGCCGCGGGCAGGCCCGACAGGTCGCGGGCCACGCTGTCCGCGTCGGCATCGACGAAGGCCGCGCGCTCGACGAGGCTATAGGTCTGGTTGGCCGCCGCGCGCAGCGAGGTCGCGTAGAACAGGCCCGGCACCGAATCGCCCGTGAGGCTCATCGCCTCGCTGTCGATGGCGCGCAGGCGATCCCACGAGACCGCGGCCATCGCGAGCATCAGTACGAACAGCAAGCCAAAGCTGAGGACGATGCGTGTGCCGAGGGTATAGCGACCCTGAGTCTGTCGAGGCAGGCCGGCTTGGCCGGAACGGGGCATGGCGGTGCTCATTGCGCTAAAGACTCTCCGGTGGCGTGGACCGGCGCGCCCGCCCCGCCGGCGAGGCGGGGCGCGGCTGCGCAGGGCGAGGCCGCGCGCGGCGGCCTTGACCGCCGTAGTGTAATGCGTTTGCGCACTTTTATGGGACAAGCGATGCTAGCTGACAGCCACGCAGGACGGGGCTCAACGGACTTTTGGAGATAAATCTGCGGAGTTCGCCGGGGCCTTTTGGCAGCCCTGCGCGGCGCCGTGCGGGGAGGCGAGCCCGCCGCGGCCATTGCGTTCCGCATCGGCGGGCGCCCGGGAAAAACCCGGGGCGGCCGCGGTGCCGGGGCCGCCTTACTTCTTGACGAAGCGCAGCGTGGCGTCGACGACCATCTCGCGATGGCGCGCGCGCAGGCGCGGATGCGAGGGGTCGCGCCCGAACGCGGCGCCGAACGTGTGCCGGTTGCCCACTCGGTGAAAGCACATCGAGCTGATGAGCAGGTGCAGGTCGATGGGATCGATGTCTTCGCGGAACGCGCCACTCGACACGCCGCGCGCGAGCAGGTCTTCGATCGTGCGGATCGCGCTGGCATTGCGGCTGCGGAAGGTTTTCAGGCGCTCGATGTACTTCGCGCCGTGAATGTTCTCGATCGTCACGAGGCGCACGAAGTCGCGGTGGCGGTCGTGATAGTCGAAGGTGAATTCGACGAGCCGTCGCAGGCCTTCGGTGGGATCCAGTTCGTCGATGTGCAGGTCCAGTTCGAGCGCGCGGATGTCGCCGTAGACTTTGTCGAGCACCGCTTCGTACAGCCCTTCCTTGCTGCCGAAGTAGTAATACAGCATGCGCTTGGTCGTGTTCGTGCGCTCGGCGATCGCGTCTACACGCGCGCCTGCGAGACCCATGGCCGAGAATTCGGCCGTCGCCACTTCGAGGATATTGCGCTTGGTCTGCTCGGGATCGTACTTGCGCCGGCTTTCGGATTGAGCATCGTTGCGTTCGGCCGAAGCCACCGGTCTTGCCATGTTTTTTGTGGCCCGCAGCAGGGATGGGATGCGGTGGATTCTAGCATGGGGGATGGGGCGCTAAAGCGCCGGGCCTTGGGGTTGCTTCGGGTTTGCTTTGGCCTTTCCTTGTGTTCGTGTCGGTATGCCAACGCCTGCAGATCGACACGAAAACAAGGAACCGCCAAAGACCCAGAACCAGCGACTCAAAGCTCGATGCGCTTGATATCACCCACGATGAAGATGTACGACGCCGCGCCGATCAGCGCGATCACGCCGATAAACACGAGCGCCCAGACGAACGAGCCCGTCGCACCCACGATCAGCCCCACGACCAGCGGCGTGATGATGCCCGCGAGATTGGCCGCCAGGTTGAAGATGCCGCCCGTGAGACCGAGCATGCCGGCCGGCGCGATATCCGACACGAGCGTCCAGCCGAGCGCGGCCATCCCTTGCGCGAAGAACGCCACCGAAAGGATCGCGATCACGGCCACGTTGCTATCTACGAAGTTCGCGAGAATGATCGTCGAGGCGAGCAGCAGACCGGCGATGATCGGCAGCTTGCGCGCCACGTTGGCCGAGATGCCGCGGCGCAGCATCCAGTCGGAGAACGTACCGCCGAACATTACGCCGATCGACGCAGCAATGAACGGCATGATCGCGAAGAAGCCGATCTTGAGCCAGCCCATGTGGCGCTCGGTGGCGAGGTAGGTCGGGAACCACGTCAGGAAGAACACGAGCGTCGAGTTGCCCGCGAACTGCCCGAGGCAGATGCCCGCGAGCTGACGGCGGCGCACCAGCTTGCCGGCCATGCGCCAGTCGAAGCCCTGCTTTTTCGGTTGCCCGGCAGCGGCTTGCGTGTCGGCCTTGCGCTCGTGGCGCGCCAGACCGCCGCCTGCCTCGATGTAGTCGAGTTCGGCGCGGTTGGCCGCGGGGTGCTCGTGCGGCTCGCGATACAGGAACCACCACACGAGGCCGAACACGATGCCCACGCCGCCCACCACGTAGAACAGCGAGCGCCAGCCGTAGGCGCCCATCAGCGCGAAGAGGAACGGGCTGAAGAACGCGAGGCCGATGTATTCGCCCACTGTATAGGTGCCCGTGGCGAACGCGCGCTCGCTTTGCGGGAACCACGTGGCGACCACGCGGCTGTTGGTCGGGAAGCACGGCGACTCTGCGGCGCCCAGACCCAGGCGGCAAGCGAACAGCGCGCCCACGCCGCTGATGAAGCCCTGTGCGAGCGTACACATCGACCAGAGCGTCATCGAAAGCCAGTAGGTGAACTTGCTGCCGAAGCGGTCGAGGAACACGCCGCCCGGAATCTGCGCGACGACGTAGCTCCACGAGAACGCCGAGAACACGAGGCCCATGAGCGCCGCATTGATGCCCAGTTCCTTGGTGAGTTGCGGCGCTGCGATGCCGAGCACGGTGCGATCGAGGTAATTGATCATCGTGCCGACGGCCAGCAGGCCGAGGATGCGATAGCGCGCTTTCGAGCGGCGCATCGCGCCCTCGGCGGGCGCGGCTGCGGAAAGGTTCGGCGCGTCGCCGCGCCCCGTGGATACGGGTGGTGCCATGTCTTCGTCTCCGATTTGTCGACGGGAGTTGGCGCTTTAGCGCTTACTCCCGTCCCATGCCCATGTGGCGGTCGACGGGAGTTGGCGCTTTAGCGCTTACTCCCGTCCCATGCCCATGTGGCGGTCGACAGGAGTTAGCGCTTTAGCGCCGACTACCGCCGCGCGCTGTCGTTGTTATTCGCCGGCGCTGGCAGCGTTCGCCGCCAGCATGGATTGCAGATGCGCATACATGCGTTCCGCGTCGGGCTCGACACCCGTGAACAGCCGGAACGCATCCACTGCCTGGTACACCGCCATGCCGCCGCCGCTCAGCGTGCGGCAGCCGCGCGCCTCGGCCGCTTCGAGCAGCGCGGTACGGATCGGAAAATACACGATGTCCGCCACCCACAGCCGCTCGTGCAGATACTCCGCAGGCAGCGGCATGCCGGGCAACTTCGCCATGCCGGTGGGCGTGGCGTGGATGAGGCCCGCGGCGTGCTGGAGCACGTCGCGCAGATCGCCGCCCGCGCTCACGCGCGCCGCCGGGAAGCGCGCCTGCAATTCGCCGGCGAGCGACTCGGCGCGCGACGCGTCTACGTCGAACAGCGTGAGCGCCTGGGCGCCCATCTGCAGCGCCGCGTGTGCGACCGCCGCGCCCGCGCCGCCCGCGCCCAGCTGCACCACCGCTTCGAGCGAGACGTCGGGCAGGCCGCGCTGGAACGCGCGCGCGAAACCCGACCAGTCCGTGTTGTGGCCGATGCGCTTGCCGTCGCGGAACAACACTGTGTTCACGGCGCCGAGCGCGCGGGCGTCGTCGGAGAGTTCGTCGAGCAGTTCGATCACGGCCTGCTTGCACGGAAAGGTGATGTTCAAACCGTCGAAACCCATGCGCTCGGCGGCCAGCAACAGATCGGGCAGCGCGGCGGGTGTGAGTTTCAGCGCTTCGAGGTCGATGCGCCGGTATACATAATTGAAGCCGAGTTCGCGGCCTTCCTGCTCCTGCATCGCGGGCGTGAGCGAGCCGCCGATGCCCGAGCCGATCAGGCCGCAGAGAAACGAGTTGGCGGTTGCGCGCGCGCCCAGCGCATTCGCTTTGGCGTTGGTCTGGGCGCTCATTTCGTCACCTTCCTGGCGAGCAGCGTGGCCATGCGCTCCAGCGCGAGCACATAGCCTTGCGTGCCGCAGCCGACGATGATGGCCTCTGCAATGGGCGAAACGAAGGAATGGTGCCGGAACGCCTCGCGCTTGTGCACGTTCGAGATATGGACCTCGATCACGGGCTTCGCGATGGCGGAAAGCGCATCGGCGATCGCCACCGACGTATGGGTATACGCAGCCGGATTGATGACGACGCCGTCCACGCGCGTACGCGCCTCATGCAGCCAGTCGATCAGCTGATGTTCGGCGTTCGACTGGCGAAAATCGATCTCGAGTCCAAGACGCCCCGCCGCTTCGCGGCACAGGTTGGCAACGTCATCTAACGTTTCGGCGCCGTAGATCGCGGGCTCCCGCGTTCCCAGCAGATTCAGGTTCGGCCCGTTCAGGACCAGCACCGAAGGCATTCCCATTACACACACTCCAGAACAGCTTGACGACTGGCACGGCGCATGCTGAAGAGACGTTGCATGCTTCACCGCATGGCCGCCAGTGTGCCGCGAAGCGGTGCACCGGTCACCTGGGGTTTGCCAGAATTTGTACTAACTAGTTAGTTTGGCGTATCCTTCGGACACTCCAGCGGCAAGTGTGTCTGCGGTGCGCCAGTTAGTTAAACGCCCGCCCCATGCCGCCGCACCGGACCCTTGTTCAACACCGAAGTCGCCGTCAGCACGCTCGCCATGCCCATGTCCAAGCCGCTCCACACCCCCTCTCGCGCGCTGCGCCGCTCGATCGCCACGGTGTCGATCAGCGGCACGCTCGCCGAAAAGCTCGCCGCGATTCGCGCCGCGGGCTTCGACGCCGTCGAGATCTTCGAGAACGATCTGCTCTATTTCGAAGGTTCTCCCGCCGACGTGCGCCGCATGGCTGGCGGTCTCGGCCTCGATATCGTGCTATACCAGCCGTTCCGTGACTTCGAGGGCGTCGCGCCCGAGCGTCTCGCGCGCAATATCGAACGCGTGAAGCGCAAGTTCGACGTGATGCATCAACTGGGCACGGACCGTTTGCTGGTGTGCAGCAATGTCTCGCCCGACACGATCTGCGACGACGGCCTCGCGGCCGAACAGCTTGGCGCGCTCGCGCAAGCCGCCGGAGACGCGGGCGTGACGATCTGTTATGAGGCGCTTGCATGGGGGCGCCACGTACGCACCTATGGCCACGCGTGGCGGCTCGTCAACACCGTCGATCACGCGAACCTGACGCTCGCGCTGGACAGCTTCCACACGCTCTCGCTCGACGACGCGCCCGACGGCATCGCCGCGATTCCGGGCTCGCGCATCGGTTTCGTACAGATCGCCGATGCACCGAGAATGCAGATGGACGTGCTCGAATGGAGCCGGCACTATCGTTGCTTCCCGGGCCAGGGCGACTTCGCGCTCGCGGATTTCACGGCGCAGGTGGTGAAAAGCGGCTACACGGGCCCGCTCTCGCTCGAAATCTTCAACGACGGCTTTCGCGGCGCGCCGCCCGCCGCCACCGCCGCCGACGGCCATCGCTCGCTCTTGCTGCTCGAATCGCTCACGCGCGAAACCCTGCAGGCGGAGCATGTCGATGCGAGCGCGCTCTACCACCCGAGCGCCGCGCCCGCGAACGCGCAATGGCAATTCCTCGAGTTCGCCGTGGACGATACAGCGCGCGCGCATGTGGCGAACTGGCTCGAAAAGCTGCATTTCCGCCGCGCGGGCCAGCATCGTTCGAAGGACGTGACGCTCTATCAGCACGGCTCGGCCGCCATCGTGCTCAACGCCGAGCCCGACTCGTTCGCCGGCGCGTTTTTCCAGCGCCATGGGCTCTCGCTCTGCGCCTCGGCGTTTCGCGTGGACGATGCGCGCCTTGCACTCGAACGCGCGGCGGGCTTTGGCTACCAGCCGTTCTCGGGCCGCGTGGGTCCGAACGAGCGCGTGGTACCCGCGGTCCAGGGGCCGGACGGCAGTCTTAACTATTTCGTTAACGAGGAGCCGGGCCAGCCCACCCTCTTCGAAGCCGATTTCGCGCTCACGGATATCGACGGTCCGGTCGAAGTGGGACCGATCGCGGGCATCGATCACGTGAGCCTTTCGCTGCCTGCCGGCTCGTTCGACTCGTGGGTGCTGTTCCTGAAGTCGGCGTTCGGGCTCGAAGCGACGCCCGCCGTGCTGCTGCCCGATCCGTACGGCCTCGTGCGCAGCCGCGCGCTCATGAGCCGCGACCGCGGGCTGCGCGTCGTGCTCAACGCCTCGGTGGACCAGCACACGGCCGCGGCAGAAACCGTGCGCGCCTACCACGGCACGGGCCTGAACCACGTGGCATTCAACACCGGCGACATCTTCCGCGCCGTGACCGAATTCGAGGCGGCCGGCGTGCCGCTCCTGCGCGTACCCGCGAACTATTACGACGATCTCGACGCGCGCCATGCGCTCGACCCCGAGTTTCTCGACGCGCTGCGCAACCACAACCTGCTCTACGACCGCGACGAGCGCGGCGGCGAGTTCCTGCACGCCTACACGGAAACGCTCGACCAGCGCTTCTTCCTGGAAATCGTGGAGCGGCGCGGCGGCTACGACGGCTACGGCGCGCCCAACGCCGCCGTGCGCCTCGCGGCGCAGGCGCGCCAGCGCGCACTCGCCGCTGAGGGCGCGCGCAACCCGCAGGATTGATTCAAACGCAGTCACCGTAGTCACTTCGCGCAGCAGTACGCACGCCGCATCGACCTGAAAACCAGGCGGCGTAGCAAAGAAAAATATAAGCAGTCCAAATCTCACCCGGAGACACACAACGATGAAGAAAGCAGGCCTTGGTTTTGGCACGTTCCTCGCCACCAGCGCGGCCCTCGTGGCCAGCCCCGCGTTCGCGCAAAGCAGCGTCACGCTTTACGGCGCCGTCGACGACGCCATTACCTACGTCAACAACCAGAACGGCCACTCGAACGTCTATCTGCGCCAGGGCAACCTGTATGCGTCCAAGTTCGGCTTGCAGGGCAAGGAAGATCTCGGCGGCGGCACGTTCGCGATCTTCGACCTGCAGAACGGCTTCGACCTCAACTCGGGCGCGCTGTCGTCGAGCGGACTGATCTTCAATCGCCAGGCCTACGTGGGCCTGCAGAACCAGAACCTGGGCACGTTCACGGCTGGCCGCCAGTACACGCCGTATTACCTGTTCGTCGGGCCGCTCACGGGAAGCTCGTGGCTCACGGGCGCAACCGGCGCGCACCCCGGCGATATCGACGGTCTCGACACGACCGTGCGCATCAACAATTCAGCCACCTACACCTCGCCGATCTTTTACGGCGTGCAGGCCAGCGCCATGTACGCGCTCGGCGGCATTGCGGGCAGCACCGGCAAGGGCCAGACGTGGAGCGCCGCGCTGCGCTATTCCGCCGGCCCGGTGAGCCTCGCCGCGGCCATCCTGCGTATGGACAACGCGCAGTTGACGAGCGGATTCGACAGCTCCTCCACCGGCAGCTTCGGCAAGTCGTCGCTGAATACGGGCTATGTCTCGGCGAGCGCGGTCCAGCACATCGCGGCCGGCGGCAACTACACGATCGGCAACCTGGTCCTCGGCGCGTCGTATTCGAACGTTCAGTACATTGCGGGTGGCAAGTCGATCTTCCACGACACGGCCATCTTCAACACCTGGGCGGCGCTCGCCGTGTACCGCTTCACGCCGGCCTTCGACGTGGGCGGCGGCTTCGCCTACACGCTGGCCTCGAAGGCCAACGGCATCACGAGCGCGGCGCGGTATCAGCAGTACTCGCTCAAGGAGTCGTACCACCTCTCGAAGCGCACCACGCTTTATGCGCTGCAGGCCTACCAGCACGCGGGCGGCCAGACGCTCGGCGCGAACGGCGCGGGCAACATCGTCAACGCGAGCCCGGCCGTGGGCGACTCGCAGAACTCGACGCCCTCGTCCACGCGCTCGCAGTTCGTCGGCATGGCGGGTATCGCGCTGTTGTTCTGAACGTTGTGCCGATGCACCGCCGGGGGTCGCCTGCACGGCCCCCGGTTTCGCCTGCAGCCCCTCGACGCAACGGCACGGCGCTGAGTACACTCGCGGGTATCGCCTAAACGAACCCGCGCGAATCCGCGAACTCACCGTGCCGCCCCCCGTTCCCTCAATCAGCCCACGCCTGCGCAGCAGGCTTCGCACGCTCGCCAAAACCCAGCCGAAGGCGGTCCAGCGCACCTACGACACGCTGCTCTCGCTCGAAGGCTATAGTGCGCTCTCGGCGGCGGCGCGCAAGGACATCTTCTCGTCGATCGCGTTTTCCGCGAACCTGTGGTTCCAGTGCCTGCTCGACGGCACGCCGCCCACCTCCGAAGTCATGGACCAGACCGCGGCGTTCGCGCGCCGCCGCGTGCACCAGAACGTGCCGCTGCGCTCGCTGCTGCGCGCCTTTCGCCTGGGCGCGCGCGAGTTGTGGCGCACCTGCACGGAGCTTGCTGAAGCCGACCCGGCGCTCGCGCACGAACTGCTATTCGATATTTCGCCTTATCTGCTCGATTATTTCGATGCGATGGCCGAGCACATCGCCGAGGCCTATCTCGACGAGCAGCACCAGCAGGCGCGCTGGCGCGGCTCGCTGCTGCAGCAGCTCTACGACCTCGTGTTCCATGCCCCCGACGACGCCGCACGTTTTCGCGAGACCGTCGAGGCGCTCGGCCTCGACGCCACGCTGCCGCGCATTGCACTCGCCGTCGATCTGGACTTGCGCGACCACGCACCTTCGGTGCGCGAGGATGCGCTCGACCGTTTCGCACTCAGCGCCGCGCGGCACTTCGAACTGAAGCCCGACGCGCTCGTGCGCGCGTGGCACCGCGAGCGGCTGGTGTTCTGGCTGCCGTGCGTGCGCGGCGATTCGATGACGCGCAACGATCAGCGCGTGGCCGAGCATGCGGCCGCGCTCACGCGCGCCGAGCCGCGTGTGCGCAGCATCGGCATCGGGCTCATGAACGAAGGGGCGCGCGGCTGGGCGGCCTCGGTGGAAGAGGCGCTCAAGGCGGTGGACTTTGCGCCGCGTGGCAGCCGCGCGGACGACGGCGACGAAAATGGCGACGAACCCGGCAACTTCCTGCGCGTGCACCGCTTTTCGTCGATCGCCATCGAGGAGAGTGTGCGCAGCAGCGCCAACGTGCTGCGCTATCTCGTCTCGCTCGCCGAGCAACTGGCGACAGAGGCGGACCTGCTCGCCACGCTCGAAGCGTGGTTCGCCAGTGGGCAGCGCCGGCGCCAGACGGCTGAAACGTTAGGGGTGCATCCGAATACGCTCGACTACCGGCTCGAGCGCATCGAGACGCTGCTGGGCGCGAAGCTCACCGACGCGCACTGGATCGCGCGGCTCGATATCGCGCTCAAGCTGCGCGGGGCGACGCAGGGTGCCCAGCGCGATGGCAAGAAGATGGAGAAGAAGGGGCGCCTCGGGGTGAAGAAGGCGAAGAGCGCGGCGCGCTGAATGACGCGGCGCGCCCGCTCTCGCGCTTCACCCCGCGTCGCGCAATTCACGCCGCAAGATCTTGCCCACCGTCGACTTCGGCAGCGCCTCGACGAAGCTCACCACGCGCGGCACCTTGTACGCCGCGAGTTGCGCCCGGCAATGTGCGATCACGGCTTCCTCGCTCAGCGCCGCCTCACGCGCGGGCACCACGAACACGCGCACGGCCTCGCCGCTTCGTTCGTCGGCCACGCCCACGCACGCGCATTCGGCCACGCCCGGCAGCGCGGTCACGACCGCCTCGATTTCATTCGGATACACGTTGAAGCCCGAAACGAGGATCATGTCCTTCGAGCGATCGACAATGCGCAGGAAGCCGCGCGCGTCGAACACGCCCACGTCGCCGGTGCGAAAGTAGCCATCGTCCGTAAACGCGGCGCGCGTGGCCTCGGGCTGGTTCCAGTAGCCCTGCATCACCTGCGGGCCCTTCGCGCAGATCTCACCCGGCTCGCCTGGCGCGGCCTCGACGCCGTCGTTCATCAGCTTGACGTCGGTGGAGGGCAACGGCAGCCCCGTCGTCCCGGTGAAGCGATCGACGCTCCCCGGGTTGAACGACAGCACCGGGCTCGTCTCCGACAGCCCGTAGCCTTCGCGGATGAAGCCGCCCGTAATGGCCTGCCAGCGCTCGGACACCGTAGGAATGATCGCCGCGCCGCCGCCCGCGAGCCGCAGCCGCGAAAAATCGACCTCGCCGATGCGCGGATGCGCAACGAGCCCCGCATAGAGCGTATTCACGCCCATGAAGCTCGTGGGCCGCGCGGCCTTGAACACATCGATCATGCCGTCGAGATCGCGCGCATTCGCAACGAGCCAGTTGTCGGCGCCAATCGAGAAGTAGGTGATCAGATTCACCGTCAGCGCGAAGATGTGATAGAGCGGCAGCGCGGTCACGACGACTTCCTCGCCCGGGTTCATGAAGCCCGGCATGAAGGCCTTGAACTGCTCGACGTTGGCGACGAGGTTGCGGTGCGTGAGCAGCGCGCCCTTGGAAAGCCCGGTCGTGCCGCCCGTGTATTGCAGGAAGAGCGGATCGTCGCCGCACAACACAGGGGCTTCGAACGGCAAGCCGGCGCCCTGTGCGAGCGCCGCCGCAAACGAGCCGGGCTGCGCATCGCGCTCGCCGCCCGCGCTTGCGCAATCGCTTGCAGCAACGCTCAGCACGGTCTGCACGGCCGTATGCGCCTTGATCGCATCGAAAGTGGGCAGCGCACCCTCGAACACCACGAGCGTTTGCGCGCCGGAATCCACCAGCTGGTGCTGAAGCTCGCGCGGCGTATAGAGCGGATTCACGTTCACCTGCACCGCCCCTGCGCGCACGATGCCGATCAGCGCGATGGGAAACGCGAGCAGGTTCGGCAACATCACGGCGACGCGGTCGCCCTTCTTCACGCCCAGGTGCTGCAGATACGCCGCGAAGTCGCGCGAGAGACGATCGACATCGGCGTAGCTGAGCGAAGCGTCGCCCGGCGAAGCGTCGCCCGGCGAAGCGTCGCCCGGCGTGGCGTCGCCCGCGCGCAATGCCGGCCGGTGCGCATGTTCGCGCATCGCCTCAATGAACATATGCGCGAGCGACGGATGCCGATCGGGATTGATGGTGGCGGGAATCTCGCCATAGCTGGCGAACCAGGGGGCTTTCGACACGTTCGTCTCCATGAATTCAATTCGCGGCTTGTATGCGAGGTGCCGCGTTTCACGCCCATGCTACGGGCTTGGCCGCGCCGGGAGAACTGGGAAAGCGGATAAGGTGATTGTGAAAAGTCACAAAAGCGCGCCCGCGCGCGGACCCGTGCGGCGTCACGTCCGTGTCTGATTTTTGTCATTTGTGCGACACTGCGTCGTCTCGTCTGCAGCGCTTTTCCAGCGTGCCGAGGCGGCACCGCGCCACGCAAGTTTGCGAACCCGCATACGCTGCGCCGAGGCGCTTCCCCAGCGGATTGACCAGAGCCACCACGCTTTCATGCCGGACATACCCTTGTCCCCCTACCGCGCGCCGAGCGCACGCCGCCGCGGTATTGGCATCGTCCTATTTCTCGCCGTCATCGCGGCCGGGGCGATTTATGTCATCGATCATCTCGTCGTTGATTTGCGCGCCGTGCGCGGAAGCTCGGCGCTGCCCTTCATCCTGCTCGGGCTTGCGCTCCTCATCGCGCTCGGCTTCGAGTTCGTGAACGGCTTTCACGACACCGCCAACGCCGTCGCTACCGTCATCTACACGAACTCACTCGATCCGCATCTCGCGGTGGCATGGTCGGGCGCGTGGAATTTCATCGGCGTGCTCGTCTCCAGCGGCGCGGTCGCGTTCGGCATCCTGCAACTGCTGCCGGTGGAACTCATCCTTCAGGTCGGCAGCGGTGCAGGCTTCGCCATGGTGTTCGCACTCCTGATCGCCGCAATCGTCTGGAACCTCGGCACCTGGTATTTCGGGCTGCCTTCATCCAGTTCGCATACGCTCGTGGGCTCGATCATCGGCGTGGGGATCATGAACCAGTTCATCAGCGGGCCTTCGGGCACGAGCGGCGTGGACTGGGACCAGGCGGCGGGCGTGGGTAAAGCGCTGCTGTTCTCGCCCGTGGTCGGCTTCGTCATGGCCGCGCTGCTGCTCCTCGTCCTCAAGCTGCTCGTGCGCGTGCCCGCGCTCTATGCCGAGCCCAAAGCCAACCAGGCGCCTCCGCGCTGGATCCGCACGCTGCTCATCCTCACCTGCACCGGCGTTTCGTTCGCCCATGGCTCAAACGACGGCCAGAAAGGCATGGGCCTCATCATGCTGATCCTGATCGGCGTCGTGCCGACCGCCTATGCGCTCAACAAGGCCGTCACGCCCGAGCAAACCGCGGCGTTCGTGGTCGTGGCGCGCGAGGCGTCTGCAACGCTAGGCCGATACGCGCACGGCACGCCGCCCGACAACGCGCGCGCCGAGGTCGAGGCGTTCGTGCGCACGCGCCAGCTCACGCCCGCCACACTGCCCGCGCTGCGCCAGCTCACCGACACCATCGGCGACCAGGTTGCCCTTTCCGGCTCGATGGCGACGGTGCCCGACGCGATCGTCGACAACGTGCGCAACAACATGTACGTCGCGAGCGAAGCGATCCGCCTGATGCAAAAGGCGAAGGCACCCGAGATGTCACCCGATGACGCCAGGGTGCTCGACACCTTCCGCAAGCAGATGGACCACTCGACCAAGTTCATTCCAACCTGGGTGAAGGTGGCCGTGGCTCTCGCGCTCGGTCTCGGCACGATGGTGGGCTGGAAGCGCATCGTCGTGACGGTGGGCGAAAAGATCGGCAAGCAGCACCTTACCTATGGTCAGGGCGCTTCGGCCGAAGCGGTGGCCATGATCACGATCGGCATGGCCGATGTCTACGGCTTGCCGGTGTCGACCACGCACGTGCTCGCTTCGGGCGTGGCGGGCACGATGGCCGCGAACGGCTCGGGCCTGCAGTGGGGCACCGTGCGCAACCTCGTGCTCGCGTGGGTGCTCACGTTGCCTGCTTCGATTGCGCTGGCTGCTGGTCTTTACTGGATGTTCCGGCAGGTTTTCTGACATCGGCTTCACGCAGCATGTCGCGCAAACGGAACTTCTGCACCTTGCCTGCGGGCGTGGTCGGCATGGCGTCGAGCAGCCATAGCCGCTCGGGCAGGTACTGCGCGGCCACCTTGTGCGACTTGAGAAAGCCTACGAGCGAAGGCAGATCGACAACTGCGCCAGGCCTGGCCACCACTACGGCGCAGGCGCGCTCGCCCAGCCGCTCGTCCGCGTATGCGACGATCGCCACCTGAGCAACCGCGGGATGACGATAGAGCAGCGACTCGATCTCGACCACGGGAATATTCTCGCCGCCGCGAATGATCACGTCCTTGCTGCGGCCGCTGATGCGGATGTAGCCGCGCTCGTCGACGATCGCGAGATCCCCTGTGTCGAACCAGCCCTGCGCATCTGTCGCGTTGAGGTGCGCGCGCTTGAGATAGCCGCCGAAACCCGAGCATGCGCGCACGAAAAGCCGGCCCGCTACGCTCGGCGGCAGCGCGTGATCGTTCTCGTCCACCACCTTCACTTCCACGCCCGGCAGCGGCGCGCCATCGGTCGTGGACGCGCGTTCGTCATCGTCGTCCAGACGCGTGAGCGTCACCGCGCCCAGCTCCGTCATGCCCCACGCGGAGACGATCTTCGCCCCCAGCGCCGTGCGTGCGCGTTCGACCAGTGCGCCGGGAATCGGCGCGCCCGCGCACAAGAACGTCCGTAGCGTCGGCACGCGCGTGCCCGTCTCGATGGCCGCGTGGGCGAGATCGCCGAGAAACGCAGTGGACGCCATCGTGAACGTCGCTCGCTCCTGTGCGACGAGTGCGAGCGCTGTCTCGGGCTGCCATACGTCCTGCAGGACGGCGCTCGCCCGCAATGCGATCGGCATCATGAGGCCATACATGAAGCCGGTTTGATGCGCCATCGGCGAGGCCATCAGCACGACATCGTCGCGGCCGAGACGCATGGCCTGCGCATAAGGAAGAATGTTCGAAAACAGCGTGTTCGCCGTGTGCATCACGCCCTTGGGCTCGCCCGTCGTGCCGGAGGTGTAGAGCAGTTGCGTCACGTCGTCGGGGCCTGGGCGATTGCGCGTGAGGATGGCTTTGGCGTCACTCGCTTCTTCCCAGCGCGGGCCGCTCAGGAGCGCTTCGAAACTGTTGCGCGCCGGCTCGCCTTCGTCGGTTGCGCCCACGACCACCACGTGCTCCAAGGCAGGTAGTTCAGGCCGCAGCGCGCGCAGCATGGCCTCGTAGTCGAAGCCTCGATAGCGCTGCGGCACGATCATCACCCTGCTGCCGCCATGGTTGAGCATGAACGACAACTCGCGCTCGCGAAAGATCGGCATGAGTGGATTGAGCACCGCACCGATGCGCGAGCACGCGAGATATAGCAGCGTGAACTGCCAGCAGTTCGGCAGCTGCATCGAGACCACGTCGCCCTTCGCGACACCGAGCCTGACCAGGCCCACGGCAATGCGGTCCGCCATGCGCGCCATCTGCGCGTAGGTGAAGCGCGTGGTCTCTCCGTCTTCGATTCGTACCGCCGTGAGCGCAGTCTTCGCCGGACACTCCGCCACGCAGGCGTCCAGTTCGTCGTTGATAGTGCGCCCGGGCCACCAGCGCCGTGCCTCCTCCCGCGCGCGGCGCGGCCCGATCAATACCGCGTCGAACTCCATATGCAGCCTCCCGTGGCGTTGCAGGAAACGTCGCAGGCGGCGCGCATCATGCCGGCACCGCGTCGCGGCCCGCGTTCGAGCGCGCGATGATGGTCTTCATGATCTGAGCCGTGCCGTCGCCGATCTGGAAGCCGAGCACGTCGCGCAGGCGCTGTTCGAGCGGCCCACGATCGTAGCCGCCGTGCCCGAACGAAAGCAGGCATTGATGCACCACGTCGTAGGCGAGCTTCGGCCCCCACCACTTGCACATGGCCGCTTCGGCCGTATGCGGCAGTCCACGGTCCTTGAGCCACAGCGTTTGCAGGCACAGCAGGCGCGCCGCCTCCACCTGGGTTGCGTATTCGGCGAGCGGATGCGACACGCCCTGGAATGCCGAAAGCGGCTTGCCAAAGGCTTCGCGCTGGGCGACGTACTCCCACGTTTCTTCGAGGCTCACGCTCGCCACGGCAAGCACCTGCAGGCCGATCAGCGCGCGCGAAAAGTCGAAGCCCTGCATCACCTGAACGAAGCCCTTGCCCTCGCCGCCCAGCAGGTGGTCCACCGGCACGCGCACATTCTCGAAGAAGATCGAACCGCGTCCGATGGCGCGCTGCCCGTGGCAGTCGAAGCGGTTGCGCGTGACGCCCGGCAGATCCATCGGCACGAGAATGGCCGAGACGCCGCGCGCGCCGTCTGCCACGCTGCCGGTGCGCGCGAACACCACCGCGGCGTCGGCCTGATCGGCGGCCGAAATCGAGGTCTTCTCGCCGTTGAGGACGTAGTGATCACCTATGCGCTCCATTCTCAGGCGCAGGTTCGCGGCATCCGAGCCGCCGCGCGGTTCCGTGAGCGCGATGGCGAGCAGCGCGCGGCCCTGCGTGAGGCGCTCGAGCCACGGGCGCGCAATCTCGGGCGCGGCGTGCTTGGCGAGGATCTGTCCGTTGAGCGAGGCAAGCAGGTTGATGTACGAGAGGCTCAGGTCCGCGCGCGCAATCTCCTCGTGGATCACCCCCGCGGCGAGGCAGCCCAGGCCCTGGCCGCCATACTGCTCAGGCAACTCCGGCGCGATGAAGCCCATCTCGCCCATTTCGAGCATGAGCCCGCGATCGAGCACGCGTGTGGTGTCTCGCTCGATAAAGCCAGGCGCGACGCGCCCTTGTGCGAAGCGCCGCGCGTGCTCGCCGAGCGCGGCGAGGTCTTCGTCGATATACGGATTCATCGTGTCTCCTTGAAGCGGCCTGCTCTATTCATTCGTCATCCTGATCGTCATGGAGACGCCTTTATTTGGCGTACTTGCGGAACTCGGGTTTGCGCTTTTCCTGGAAAGCGCGCACGCCCTCGCCCGATTCTTCCGTGTCGTAGTAGAGCTTGAGCGCATACATGCCCATGCCAGCAATGCCGGCCTGATGCGCGGTGTCCATATTGAACGAGCGCTTGGCGATCGCAATGGCCGTGGGGCTCTTTTCCATGATCTCGTCGCACCACTTCTGCACTTCCGCGTCGAGTTGATCGTGCGGCACGACGGCGTTCACGAGGCCCATGGCCAGCGCTTCGGCGGCCGGATAGCGTCGGCACAGATACCAGATTTCACGCGCCTTCTTTTCGCCCACCACGCGCGCGAGAAACGCCGTGCCGTAACCCGGATCGACCGAGCCGACCTTCGGGCCCGCCTGCGCGAACACGGCCTTTTCCGAAGCGATGGTGAAATCGCAGATCGTGCACAGCACGTTGCCGCCGCCTACCGCATAACCCTGCACGCGTGCGATCACGGGTTTGGGCACGTCGCGAATCGCCGTGTGCAGCTCTTCCATCGGCAGGCCGATCGTGCCGCGCCCGTCGTACTGTCCCGCGTGCGCGGACTGGTCGCCGCCCGTGCAGAACGCCTTGTCGCCCGCACCCGCAAGGACGATCACGCCGATCTCGCGGTCGTAGCCCGCCTTGTTGATCGCGTGAATGAGTTCATCGCAGGTGCGCCCGCGAAACGCGTTCATCTTGTCGGGCCGGTTGATGGTGATCCATGCCGCGCCGTTGCGCACTTCGTAGAGAATGTCTTCGTAGTTCATGATCGATGCCTTTGATATTTCGTAGTCGATAGAGCGCGCGTTCGTCGGCGTTAGCCCGCCATGGTCAGGCCGCCCGATACGCTCAGCACCTGGCCCGTGATGTAGTTCGCGTCGTCGCTCGCGAAGAACACGATCGCGCCGGGCAGATCGTCGGGCTGCCCGATGCGGCCGAGCGGAATGGAGCGCTGGAACGCTTCCAGAAGCTTTTCGGGGTTGCCCGCGCCTTCCTTGTATTCGGCGAAGAGAGCGGTGTCGGTCGGGCCCGGGCACACCACGTTCACGGTGATGCCGTGGCGCGCATGCTCACGCGCGATGGTCTTCGAAAACGCCACAAGGCCGCCCTTGCACGCCGCATAGACCGCTTCGCCCGACGAGCCCACGCGCGCGGCGTCCGAGGCGATGTTGATGATGCGTCCGCGCTTGCGCTCGACCATGCCAGGCAGCACCGCGTGATGCATGTGCAGCGCGCCGGTGAGATTGATGGCGATGAGCTTGTCCCACTGCGCCGGTTCGGTCTTCGTGAACGGGCGGAATACGTCCCAGCCCGCATTGTTCACGAGCACATCCACGGGACCGAGCTGTGCTTGCGCTTGCTCGAGCGCCGTTTCCACCTCCGCGCGGTTCGTGATGTCGCAACGCAGCGCCAGCGCGTGGCCGCCCTTTTCGTGAATCTCCCCGGCCACCTTCAGCGCCGCTTCGAGCGACAGATCCTGCACCGCTACACGCGCGCCCTCGGCCGCGAAGCGCCGGCAGGTCGCCCCGCCGATGCCGCCGCCACCGCCCGTCACCACGACCGTCTTGCCTTCGAGTTTTCGCACCGCGATCCTCCATTCGGTTGAGCAGTACCATAGACGCCTTCGACGCCGGGCCTGCCTTTTGGCCCCGTCGCGAATTACGTCAATATATTGACGTATACTAGGTAACACCCAATTCGAAGACAAGCGCGGAATCACCAGGAGAAACCCTTGCCTAAAACGCTAAAAATTCAGGATTCAAGCCGCTTCGATCTCGCCAACCGGCTCTTCTTCCGGCTCTATCAATGCGCAAACATGTTGCATAAAACCGGCACGCGCGCCGTGGAAGCCGAGGGTTTGACCACGCAGCAATGGGCAGTGCTCGGCGCGCTCTCGCGCCCGGAAGCCCAGCCGGGGATGAGCGTGGGCGATCTCGCGCGCTATTTGATGGTGAGCCGCCAGAATCTCTCGGGCCTGATCAGCCGGATGGAACGCGACGGCCACGTGAGTACTCAGGCGGATGCGCGCGATCGCCGCTCGCGCCTCGTTTGCATGACCGGGCCGGGCCGCAAGCTATGGGTTGCGCAGGCCACGCCGAAAATCGAGGCGTACTACGAAGCCGTGCTGGACAATTTTTCGTCGGACGACATGACGCACACGCTGCACTATCTGCTGAAGCTGCTCGATAACATGAAGCGTGTGGACGAGCGAGAGCGCGTGGCGGACGACGACGATGCGTGAGCCTGCTCCGCTACACTCTGACGTAACGCACAAGGAGAAAACCGCATGAAGATGGACGCATTTCGCTTCGGCACCACCGACTGGTCCAGCGTCGAACCCACCCAACACAACGGGGAAACGGGCATGGCCACCTGGCGCACGCGTTTCTTCGGCGACGAAGCCGACCCGATCCGCGTGCGTATGGTCGAGTATTCGCCGGGCTACCTCGCGGATCACTGGTGCAAGAAGGGGCACATTCTGTTCTGCCTCGAAGGCGAACTCGAAACCACGCTCGACGACGGGCGCAAGTTCGTCCTCACGCCCGGCATGAGCTATCAGGTGGGCGACAACGCCGAGGCGCACCAGTCGTACACGCGCACGGGTGCGAAGCTTTTCGTCGTCGATTGAAAGCGACGCCGCTTCAGCGCGGCGCGCCGAGATCGGCGTCGAGCCGCTTGCGCAGGTCGCGCACCACACGCGCGGCGGGAACGAGCCACCACGTGGGCGCGGCCACGGAGAAGTCGTACGCGAGCGCCGTCTGCGCGGCGCCGGTCGTGTGCGCCCCGCAGCGGAACGCCACCATGTGGCGTCGCGTGGCGGTTTGCGAGCCAGGCGAGAAGCGCATGACCGCACGCAGCGCGAATTGCGTATCGTCGGGTGCGGCCTCGTACGATTCGATACTCCACTCCGCTCCGTAGTGCGCCTCGTGACGCAACGCCGCGCTCACGCGCCGGCGCGTTTCATCGGCAGGCAAGGCCACGGGGTGCTCGCGCCCGGCGCGCCCGGCGCGAAACAGCGTGCGCTGCGACCAGCCCCAGCCGAACGTGAGCACCACGCCGCCCGCCACGAGCGCCCACTGCAGAATATGCGTGAGCCAGCGGCCAACCTCGAAGCGCGCAATGGGCGCGAGCAGCAAGCCCGCGATCCAGTGCGCGGCAACGAAGATCACGATGCACGCGAACACGCTCGCGGAGAGTGTGAGCAGCCAGCCCCGCGACGGGTCGTCGAATTTCGCAAACAGGAAATCGCGCACACCGCCTGAACGCGCGTGCACGTCATCGGTTTCGGGCGCGGTTGCGCCCTGCGGCTCGCCTGGCTGCGCGGCATCCGCTTCGTCGCGCAGCCCCGTGAGTTCGCCGTGCAGCGAGTCGCGTTCGGTCCGCATGCGCTGGATCTCGTCGAGGGTACGCGTGCGCTCGGCGCGCAGCCCGTCCAGCTCGGCGCGCACGCGTTCACGCTGCGCCAGCAGCGCCTGCATCTGCGCGTGCAGTTCGTCGGCCTGCGCCACGCTCAGCGCGGAGCGGCTCACCGGCGGCGCATGATGCACGGACCAGTACGCCTCGAGCAGCTCGCGCGCTTCCTTGACGCGCTTGAACTGGTCGTCGGCCCAGCGCATCGAGGCGGCCGTGGGGTGCCGCCATTTGTCGGGATGCAGGATCTGCGCGAGATGGCGATAGTGATGCTTGATGTCCGCCTCGCTCGCCCCCGGCTCCAGATCGAGCCGGTAGTAGAGGCGGTCGTAATCCACGGGTCGGTAATTGCGGCCTGGCATGACCTGTATCTATTCGTCAGTGGATGGGTTGGCAGGCGGCGCAACGCCTGCCCTGCTCAAGTTAGCGCAATGCGCCCAGTCCGGCAAGGAAAGCGCCGCTGCCATTGCCCGCCCGGTTTCAGTGCGGCCGGCCCGCGAGCAGGCAGCTCAACGTCGCGAACGCGGTGGCCGGCAGTTCGTGCAGCTTGCGTACGACCACGGCATGCGGATAGAACGCCTCGACTGCGTCGTCCAGGATGCCGATGCCGACCAGCTCGATACCCTGCTCCTTGACCGCCTGCACGCGTGCGAGCAGGTCGCTGCGCAACACAGTCGGGTCGCCGTCGCTCGTCGAAGGATAGCCGTCCGAGAGGACAAAAAGCAGCCGCCGGCGCGCCTTGCGCTGCGCGAGCCGGGACGCCGCCCAGGCGAGCGCTTCGCCGTCGGGGTTCTCGTGGCCGCACTCGATGGCCGCGAGTCCGCTCAGGTCGCGCGAGTCGAAGCGCTTGAACACGCGCAGATCCAGCCGCTCGACAAAGCGGTTATAGGCCCGCAGATCGGCGCCGGCGGCGCGTTCGCGCTCGTAGCGCGCGCGCATTTCCGGCGCTTCGGTCGAGCTGTAGCCGAGCACTTCCGAATCGAAGGCGAGTTGCGTTAGCGCGTCGGCGAGCGCCGCCGCGCACAGGCGCGCCAGCTCGATCTTGCGGCCCGCCATCGAGCCGCTCAGGTCGAGCAGCAGCGTGACGACCGTGTCGCGCCCGCTCGCATGACGCGCCACGCGAAACGGCGTGCGGTAGCCGCGCGAGGCGGCGAGACGCGCGAGCGCCGCGCGGTCGATCTCGCCGCGCTCCTGCTCGCGCTTCCAGTGCGTGAGCTCGTCGGCCTTGAGCAGGCGCTCGAACTGGGCCTTGAGCGCGCCGGTCTCCGCGCGCGCCAAGGCGCGCAGCTTGCGCCAGGCGGCGGCGTCGCCGCGGCCCGTGAGATCGGTGACGGCGTCGTAAGCCGTGGTCAGCGGGAGCGACAAACGTGGCCGCCCTGGCGCGGGGCTGCGATTCATGGCGGCGTGAGGCGCATCCGCTTCGGAAAGCGCTGCGCCGGAGGCGGAATCGGACTCGGCGCTCGCGCGTGCCGAAGCGCCACCAGCACCTTCGCGGGCGTCATCTGGCTGCAAAGCGCCGCCCGGCGGCTCGATCTCGCCTTCCTCGCCGAATACGTCCATCGCCTGCGCGAGCCGCGCCGCTTCGTCGTCGAGCCCTTCGGACAGGCCCGCCGTCTGCATCATGTTGTTCGCGCCGCGCGACGCGAGCGAGCGCACGCCCGCCACGATCGCCGCGGCGGCGCTCAGGCTGGCGCGCGTCGACTGGCTTGCGCGGGCCGCGCCGAGCGGAGCGTCGATCGCGCGCAGCGCGGCGGCAAGCGCCGCGGCATCGCGCTCCAGCACGCCCGGCGCATCGTCCCACAGCGTACGCTCGATCGCCCAGGCAAGGCGCTCGCGCCACGCCAGTTTCGACCAGTGCCGCGCGACCGCCTCGCCGCGCTGCGTACGCCAGCTGTGGGCGTAGCGTTGCGCACCAGGAAACGCCCGCGCGAGCTGCGCGAGCACGCGACGGTCCTCGATCGCCTGCGCAATGCGCCCCGTCACGCCGGCTTGCGGCGTGTCGAGACGCGCCGCTTCGCTGTAGCGATGCCGCGCCGCCAGCAAATCGAGCGCGCCGAGCAGTGCGGCTTCATTTGCGCCTTCACTCGCGAGGCGCGCGGGCAGCACGAAGCGTTCGCCTTCCACGCGCGGCTCGCCCGCGCCGAACGTCACGCTCACGCGCGAGTCGCCGGTCAGCACCCGCGCCAGACGGCCGAGCGCGCCGTCGGGATCGGCGCACGCCGTCAAACGTTCTGTTTCGTCCCGCAAGCTGGACACAGGCGCCTCCGCACTCACGCGTCGAAGATCACGTGATGCCGGATGACGCTGCGGATGAGCGCCGCGTCGTCCGCGCTCACCTTCGCGTAGATCGCCGGCCTCGCTGCGCGTTCGACATCGCCGGTGCGCAGCATGAGTTCGGCCCAGTCGATCAAGCGCCGCGTGGAGAATGCGCTCGCGAGATCCTCGCGGGTGAACGCGGCCCGGCAGTCGGCGGCGATGGCAGCGAGCGTGTGCGCGAGCGGCCGCGTGAGCACCGGCAGCGTGCGCAGCAATACTTCGGTTTCCTCTTCAAGTGAGAGATAGTCGAACACGTAGACGCGCCAGCGGTCGAGAAACGCCTCGTTGAGCAGGTTCGCGCCCTGGTACAGATGGCGGTACGCGCTCATCGCGCCCGCGGCGTTCGCGGTGGCGAAGAGGCGGAACGACGGATGCGGCTCGACGATTTCGTTGCCGCGCTCCTTGAGCAGCAGGCGGCCGTTCGGTTCCAGCACGGCGGTGAGTACCGCGAGAATGGACGGCTCGGCAAAGTCGAGTTCGTCGATGACGAGCCAGTGGCCCTCGCGCATCGCCACGGGCAGCACGCCGTCCACCCAGATCGTCTCGCCGCCCTTCACGGTCCAAAATCCCACGAAGTCGCCTATGGTGGTCTGGCCGTTCATGTTCGCGCGCAGCACGCCATAGTCCGCGCGCGCCGCCACCTGCTCGATGAAGCTCGTCTTGCCCGAGCCCGTATGGCCGATCAGCATGACGCGGCGATTTTCTACGATGTCCTGAACGATGTCGTTGCCGCGCTCGGTGAAGAGGTAGGCCGCATTCACGCGCGGCACCAGCGCGTTTGGCTCGCCGCGCGGCAGGTCTATAGGGCCGATGCGGACGGTGGGCGTGTGGGTTTGCGGCCTGGCTCGAGCCGCTTTGGCCTCGCGCGCCGCTTCGACGGCCCGCTGCAACGCTGCCGAAAATGTGCTGCCCGCTTGTGTGGCTCGCGCCTCAACGGCGCGCTGCGCTTCGGAAACGAAGCCCTCGCGACGCCACTTGAGCAGTTTCGCTTCGAGATTGTCGAGATCGATTTCGGTGTCGATGTCGATGTCGACTTCACCGTCCTCGCCCTGGCCGTGCTCGATGCGATACATGTGCGCGCGTTCGGAAGGCGTGACGCGCCACCATTCGCGCGCCTGGCCGGCGCCGCGGGTGTAGAGGCCAAGCGGGGCTTCGTCTTGTAGTGCGGGATCGGTGGCGTTCATGGGAGAAGAAGCGGGCAGCGTGGCGCGGTAAGTCGCCCTATCTTACCCGCGCCTGCCGCAGGTGCGCAAAAAGCTACGGACAACGTGCGCACTCGCGATAATCTTCGCTTCTTCAGAGATTGAGTTGCTCCATCAACAATCGAGGTACGTCAATTCCTCGATCGAGAATCTGTTTCAAAGCCCATGCCAAAAGCATCAGAAATAAGAGAAATCGAAATTACATTTAATCGAGATCATAAGATCTTATTCATTCTTGCACCACCACATTGAATAACAAAAATTTGACTACTAGGCTTGTTATGCAGCAATTCCGCTGCCAGCCAAGGAGAAGCACTGATGAATTACGATACCGATCTGATGGAAATTCTTGAAATTTCCGATGTTGAATCGGCGAATGCCACGGACAGCACGATGGGCACCCCTGGCGGGGCTATGCTTGAAGGCATTTCATGGGTATACGTCGAATAAGGCACTTAACTTACGGCCGTCTTCCGCCTCATGAAAATGAGGCGGCTATGTCATGAAAATACCGCCGCAAAATATGAACTTCGTCTGGTTCGATGATCAACTCATCGGGCTCGATATTGCGCACGACCGCTATATAGTGCTGCCGCCCGATCAATCCAGGACATTCATCGCAAAACATCTGGCGATTTCCGCCTGCCGCTACGACGCCCAGACTTGCGCGCCACCCCAGCTTTCAGGCGTTCCCGTCAACTGCTGGAAATTATCGCCAGGACAGGTGCGGAATCGCCTCAACATTATTGAATCGGCGATATTATTTACCACTCTCCACAAAGTCCACGAAACCTCAAGAAATCACCGATTATCCGGTCTCCTTCAGCTCATTGAATCGGAGCGCATTCAGCGAAAAAACAAGCGAATAATACGAAATGAAAATGATCTCGCAGCGTCACTCAACCTCACCTGCTTTCTTTATCCCGTAAAAACCAAATGTCTGGAATGGGCGTGCACGCTGATTATCGCGGGCTACCGCTATGGACTGGACATGAAGCTGGTAATCGGTATTCAAAACAGGCCTTTCTTTGCGCATGCCTGGGCCGAACTGGATGGTCGCGTCGTGGGCGACGACCCCGCGCGTCGACGTCAACTCGCCGTAATCCATGAAATGACCTAGGCCGCCAATGATCAACGCCACCCTCTACGCACGCGATCGCCGGCACGCGTGCGGCGATGCCCCGACTGCGCGCACATGGACCTCCGGTGCAGATCGCGTCGCCAGCTTTCGCATTGCCCGCCAGGGAAGCGTCGATTCCCCAGTAAGGTTCGGCGAGAGCGCAGCAGCCTCGTGGTGCATCGCCGGTCAAATCTTCTCACTGTCACAGGGGTCGCCTGCCCGTGAAACGGACCTGGTGACAACATTGCTGCATGACGGCGAAAGAGTGCCTGAGCGATATTGGGGCACCTATGCCATCGTCGTCTACGATCGGCAAAGAGACCGCTTTCTGGGTTTCTCTGATCCCTGCGGCCAGTTCCCCGTCTATTACTCAACCGGCGCAAATGGCGAACTCAATCTGGCATCCGACGCCGCGGATTTGACGCCCGGCGAGCGGGACGTCGCGCAACCGAATATCTCCTGGCTCCACGGCTATCTAACGTACGGCTATGGCGAAGCGCACGAGACGGGCTGGAAGGGTATCTCCCTGCTTCCGCCGGGCACTCTGCTCACGTTCAAAGGCGGCAATCTCCAATTCTCGAGACTCTGGTCGCCAGCCAAGCCAACTCGTCCTCGGATGAACGATGACCCCATAGCCGTGCTCACCACTGTCGTCAGTTCTCTACTCGAGTCCGTGCCAGAGGCAATACTCGAGTTGTCCGGTGGCATAGAGTCAACGGCGCTTGCCGTTGCCTTGCATCGTGCAGGCCTTTCCACGCGAATTATCGCCGTCACACATTTCGATCCGCGTCGATCATCGTCGAATGAAATATCCGTCGCTCGAAGCGTGGCCAGCCACTGCAAGTTGCGATACAAGACCTTTCCCTTGCTCGCGCAGTTACCGTTTGCGCCAGTTTCAATCATCCCGTTTGTTGCGCGCCCTTCAACACAACTGTGCTTCCTTGCGCAGTCCAGCAGTCTTGCTAACGCCGGCCATGCGCGAGCAGACGGGACACTTGTAAACGGGCACGGAGGCGATGCCTTGTTCCTCGCGCCACCACCCTTTGGCGTCGCCCTGGACGCGGCCGCCAGCTTCCGGCTTCTGCGAGCAGCCGCGGTCGTGCGTGATCTCGCCATCACGTATCGAGTCCCGATCTGGACTGCCATCGAACGATCAATGCGTGCGACGACGCAATATTTCCGCGGCGCACTTGGGCAACATGCCTCGCTTGATGTCGTGCAAGCCTATCCGTTGCCGGCGCCGCACGGCGTGTATGACGATGTACTGGCACAAGGGCAGTTGCGCTTGCGCCCAGGCCGGCGGTACCAGATCGCCGCCCTCGGAGCGACGCTCGACGAAACGGTCGTTCAAGTCCGTCCGACCGCACGCAGGCCGATTCTGCCGTTTCTCTCACAGCCGATCATTGAGCTTGCATTACGGACGCCCCTCGAGGATCTCTTCACGGGCTACCATAATCGGTTGACCATTCGGCGTTCGGCCTACGCGACATCAAAGCTGCCGAATCTCTGGCGAACCGACAAGGGGGACACGACGCACTCCGCCCTCCAAGGGCTTCATGTTCACTACGACCACGTCCGCGAGACTTGTCTCGATGGATTCTGCGTTGCTAAATCTCTGGTGCATCGGCAGTCGTTGGAAAGACTCATCAAACGCGCAGCGCTGGGATTCCCAGATGGTCTTTGCGAGATCACGCGTATCTATGCAACTGAGATATTCCTGCAAGGAGCCGGGCACAGGTCATAGCTGTCTACACACGTGCACATAACTTAGCCCGTGCCTGCATGACATGTCGACATTTTCATCGTAGTCGCAAACCCACATCACTCGCAATTCCCGAGGGGCCCGCATGTCGTTTCCGTTGGAGTTGGTACGCGAATACATCGCCGCGTACCGGATTGCCGTTAACCACGACAAGGCACTTCCCGCTCGCTTTGCTGCGGCAACGCTGGTGATGATCGCCGTCGTCGCTCTCGAAAGCGCAGTGCCGTGGCTATTGCGAGAAAGCACAAACGCGCTCTCGGTCGAGCGAGCCCCTGGCTTCGGGGGAGCCGCCGTCA
The DNA here is from genome assembly GCF_026343935.1 of Paraburkholderia sp. CNPSo 3076. Classification (NCBI taxonomy): domain Bacteria; kingdom Pseudomonadati; phylum Pseudomonadota; class Betaproteobacteria; order Burkholderiales; family Burkholderiaceae; genus Paraburkholderia; species Paraburkholderia sp. CNPSo 3076. The sequence continues at coordinate 88,670 of NZ_JAPMAL010000032.1, forward strand.
CGCTCGCTGGCGTCTATGGCCTATGCTGGACCGCAGCACGCGTCTCGGAGTGGGTCAAAACAATATTCTCGTCCGCCACGCTTGCCCGATCCGACGCCGCGTTTCAGAAAGCCTACTATGCGCATCTTATTCGCGTCGAATACGCCCGGCTCGCGACGATCGATCCTGGCGCGATGGTATCGGTCATCGCCAGGAGCCGCACCGCTTTCAGTGCAATCACATTGACCCTCTTCTGGGTAATCGTGCCTGCGCTCTTCCAGCTCGTTGTCACGGCATCGATTCTTTGGCGCGTGACCAACCTCGCATTTGCAGCCGCGTTCGTCGGCGCAATCGGTGCACTGTTCGTGGCGACGTGGCGGCTCGCTGCGAGAACGAAAGGCGCGCACGCCCAGATTTTCGATGCATCCAATCTTCTCTCCAGCCATCTCGTGGAACGGCTAGGTTTTATGCTAGACATCAAATTGAACAACGCCTACGAGCGCGAAGAAGCCGGACTCGACCGCATCCTTGCCCGTTATGTCGCACAAATTTCGCACGGCAATGCACGGCTTGCGCTGCTGCTTGCAGCGCAAGCGTTTTTCACCGGGCTCGTGCTGACAATCTTCACGATCGTCGCGGCGACATCGGTCACGAGCGGCGTTTTCCGAATCGGCGATTTTGTAATGATTACCGGTTATGTCGTGGCGCTGACCGCGCCATTCACCGGCCTCGCCGCTTCGCTTTCCGATTTGCGCAGAAATCAGCTTGCCTTGCACGAAGGCCTCGGCATTCTTGCACTGCCACCCGAGCCGGGTGGCGTCGAGGTCGCAATTGCGCTCGACGCAAACCCCGTTTATGCCCTTTCGGATGTCAATATTTCATTCGGAAAGCGAACTATTTTTCGCGGAGCCAACCTTATCGCGAATCGAGGCGAGGTAACCGTCCTGATCGGGCCATCTGGACATGGCAAGTCGACACTCGTCAATCTGATGCTCGGCCTCTTGCGCCCCGAACGCGGGCGAGTCGAGTTGAATGGCGTGGACGTTTCTACACTCTCTCCGGCTTCGATATCGCGGATTGTCGCGGTCGTTCCGCAAAATCCGCTGATCATCAGCGGAACGCTCCGTGAAAATCTCGCTTTCGGCTGCGCTGACCCGCCGCCCGACGAGCAATTGCTGGCGCTGGTCTGCGCGCTGGAACTGCAAGGACTAGCCGGCGAGTCGGGCGGTAACGTACTCGACGTCATCCTCGGCGTACAGGGCAGAGCGCTTTCCGGCGGCGAAAGGCAACGTGTCGCGCTGGGTCGCGCGCTTGCGCGCCGCACTTCAGTCATCGTCCTCGACGAGCCAACCTCTTCACAGGATCCGTCCCGCGAGGCGCGTGTGCTGGAACAGGTCCGCCGTCGCGTTCCGACGATCGTCGCGATCACACATCGTGAAGCGTTGCTGGAAATGGCAGATCGTATCTATCGGGTTGATGAAGGGTGCGTCGTCGAATCGGGTGCCAGAAGAAAAGCGGCCACGACCAGTCAGAGCGGATAATGTCGCGGAGCACTCGCCACACCGCAATTCACCCGGAGCCCCGCCCATGCCACAAGCCGCGCCACCCGAACTCGACGACGAGCCCGGACGCGGCCGCTCGCTCGCACGCCACTACCCGCGCGGCCTCCAGATCGAGCCGCACACGCATACGTGGGCGCAGGTGCTCTACGCCGTCTCCGGGGTGATGTGGGTCGAGGTGGAGCGCGAAGCGCTCGTCGTGCCGCCGCAGCGCGCCGTATGGCTGCCTCCCGGCACGCAGCACGCCATCCACATGCTGAGCGCCGTCGAGATGCGCAACCTCTATCTGCACGAATGCGACAGCCGGCACCTGAGCGAGCGGTGCGAAGTGTTCGAGATCAACGGCCTGCTGCGCGAACTCATCACGCGCCTCGCGGAACGCACTCGCGAAGATGACGCCTGGCTAGACGCGGCCCATCGCCTCGCATCGATCGAACTCGCCCACGCGCCGCGCTCCACGCTGCGCATTCCGCTGCCCGATGCGTCCGACCGCCGCCTCGCCACGCTGTGCCGCGCGGTGATCGACAACCCTTCGGCCGATATCGGCTTCGAACAGCACGCGGCATGGGTGGGCGCGAGCGTGCGCACGCTCTCGCGGCTCTTCACGCGCGAGCTTGGCATGGGGTTTGCGAAATGGCGCCGCCAGGTGCAACTCGCACTCGCGGTGTCGCGCCTCGCGGAAGGCGAGCCCGTGAGTGCCGTGGCGCACAGGCTGGGCTTTCTGCCCAGCAGCTTCAGCGACATGTTCCGCCGCGAACTGGGCGTTGCGCCCAGCGAGTTCCGGCCCGCCGGCACCCTTGGCGGCACAGCGGGTTTCGCGGAGGAAAGCGCGGCGCAGTAACGCGCGCGTAGCCGCGTGGCGCGGCTCAATGCGGCGGCAGATCGCCCACTAGCGGAAACATGTCGGGCGTATAGCCCATATTGAAGTAACCGGCCCGTGCATAGGTGGCGATTCGTTCGAGCTGCTCGGTTGCGCGCGACGCGTCGCGCAGTTCGGGCTCATCGGCTTGCGGCGTGGGCGGCGGCCGGTTCGCCCGGCCGCGCCGCGCGAACCACGCCGACACGGACAGCATCGACAGCTTCGACATTGCGGACTCCTTGCAAGGCGTTGATCCCTTCCAATCTAGACAGTCGGAGGCGCGCACGCAAACAAGCATTTCTGCGATGCATTGCACACCCCGGCCGATGCCCATACTTTTATCCGGCCCGCCCGCTGTAATCCCGCGAAAACCTTACAAATAACTAACGTTTCGAAATTGGCGCACGAGTTGGTTAGACTGCGAGTCTCGGCCTTCGCCGCACGGTGAGGCACGGCTTCGACGGCATAACAATCATGAGAATGCGTATGCAGCAACTCGACAGTCACCGGCAGCAATTCGCGGCGGCCAAGCCGTTGAGCGCGCCGACTTCGTTTCTCCGCACCGCCTCGCGCGGTGGTCCGACCTCCTGGAGGCAGGCATGAGCGACGTCCCTCAGACGCAACCCGCGCCGCCACCTCCACCGCCGCCGCCCGCACCGCCCCCGCAGGCGCCGAAGCGCCGCCGGCTCGGTCCGCTCATTCTCGCCATTGTCGTGATCCTGCTGAGCGTGCTCGTGATCGTGCACATCATGCGCAACAAGAAGACGGAGCACGGCGCGGCGCCGCAGGTCGTGACCGTGGCCGCCGCCACGCTCGGACCCATGCCCGTGACGCTCAACGCGCTCGGCACCGTCACGCCTGTCGCCACTGTCACGGTTCTGCCGCAAATCAGCGGCTACCTCACCGAGGTGGGCTACAAGGAAGGCCAGGATGTCGTGAAGGGGCAGTTCCTCGCGCAGATCGACCCGCGCCAGTACGAGATCAGCAAGGAGCAGGCGCTCGCGCAGCTCGCCAAGGACCAGGCCCTGCTGGCGCAGGCGCGCGCCGACCTCGCGCGCTACACGCAGTTGAACGCAAAGCAGTCGATCGCCGCGCAGACCTACAGCGACCAGCAGTTCCTCGTCAAGCAGTATGAAGCCGCGGTGCAGGCCGACAAGGCGAACGTCAGGCTGTTCGAGCTCGATCTGATCTATTGCCGCATCACGGCGCCGGTCTCGGGGCGCGTGGGCCTGCGGCTCGTCGACCCGGGCAACTACGTGACTTCGTCCAGCTCCACGGGCATTGCCGTCATCACGACTATGAAGCCCACCACCGTGCAGTTCGCCATACCGCAAACCTCGCTCGGCAGCGTGCTCGAGCGCGTCAATGCTGGCGCGAAACTGCCGATCACCGTCTTCAGCAGCGACAACACCCGCCAGATCGCCAACGGCACGCTGTTCGCGCTCAGCAACCAGATGGCCACGGCCACCGGCACGGTCACACTGCGCGCGAGCGTGCCCAACGACAGCGAGGCGCTCTTTCCCAACGAGTTCGTCAACGTGCGGCTGTTGGTCGACACGCTGCAGAACGCCGTGCTCGTGCCGACGCCCGCCGTGCAGACCGGCGCGCCCGGCGACTACGTCTACCTCGTGAACGCCGACAACACCGTGTCGGTCCACAAGGTCACGCTCGGCCCGAGCGATGGCCGCTACACGGTGATCTCCGCGGGCTTGCAGCAGGGTCAGCAGGTCGTGACCGACGGCCTCGACCGCCTCAACGACGGCGCGAAGATCCAGCCCGCGGGGCCGAGGCCCGCCACGCACGCGGGCGCGGCCAGTGCGCCGCATCATGGCAGCGCCCCGGGCGCGGCCAGCGAACCCGGCGCCACGGCGCCGAACGCCTCCGACGCGAGCGCCGCGGCCTCGCAAGCGGGTTAAGCCCCGGACCCAGCGCCGATGAATATTTCGCGTCTCTTCATCCTGCGGCCGGTCGCGACTTCGCTCCTGATGATCGCGATGGTGCTGATCGGCCTCGTCGCGATGAAGTTCCTGCCGGTTTCCTCGCTGCCCGCGGTGGACTATCCCACCATCCAGGTGCAGACCTTCTATCCGGGCGCGAGCCCGAACGTGATGGCGACCACCGTCACGGCGCCGCTCGAGGTGCAACTGGGCGAAATCCCGGGCCTGCAGCAGATGATCTCGTACAGCTCCGAGGGCGCCTCGGTCATCACGCTGCAGTTCGACCTCTCGCTGAGCCTCGACGTGGCCGAGCAGAACGTCCAGCAGGCCATCAACGCGGCCAACAGCTTCCTGCCAAGCGGCCTGCCCGCGCCGCCGACCTATGCCAAGGTGAACCCGGCCGACCAGCCTATCCTCACGCTCGCGGTCACGTCGAAGTCGATGTCGCTCACGCAACTGCAGGACGCGGCCAACAACCGTCTCGCCACGAAGATTTCCGAAGTGCCGGGCGTGGGCCTCGTCACCACGGCGGGCGGCAACGTGCCCGCCGTGCGCGTGGAGGCCGACCCGCAGAAGCTCGCCGCCTACGGCCTGAATCTCGACGACCTGCGCACGCTGCTCGCCAACGTCAACGTGAGCAACCCGAAGGGCAACTTCGATGGCCCCGAGCTGAACTACACGATCAATTCGAACGACCAGATCTCGGACCCGAGGGACTACGAAGACACGGTCATTGCCTATCAGAACGGCTCGCCCGTGTTCATGCGCGACGTGGCGCGCGTGTCCACGGCCGCGCAGGACGTGGAGCGCGGCGCCTGGTACAACAAGGCGCCCGCCATCGTGCTGAACGTGCAGCGTCAGCCGGGTGCGAACGTGATCGCCACCGTCAACCAGATCATGCGGGAGTTGCCGCAACTCGAAGCGGCGCTGCCCGCGGGCATGCAGGTCACCGTGGTGTCGAACAGCGTGGGCGTGATCCGCGCTTCGGTGAGCGACGCGGCCTTCGAACTCGTGCTCGCCGTGGCGCTCGTGGTGGCCGTGATCTTCGTGTTCCTGCGCAATCTGCCCGCGACCGTCATTCCGAGCATCTCGGTGCCGGTCTCGCTGATCGGCACGCTCGCGGTCATGTACGAGCTGGGCTACTCGATCGACAACCTCTCGCTGATGGCGCTCATCATCGCCACGGGCTTCGTGGTGGACGACTCGATCGTGATGATCGAAAACATCGTGCGCTACCTCGAGGAAGGCGACAAACCCTTGCAGGCGGCGTTAAAAGGCGCAGGCCAGATCGGTTTCACGATTCTTTCGCTGACGATCTCGCTCATCGCCGTGCTGATTCCGCTACTCTTCATGGGCGGCGTGATCGGCCGCCTCTTCAGCGAATTCGCCGTCACGCTCGCAGTGACCATCGTGCTGTCGGCCGTGGTCTCGCTCACCGTCGTGCCGATGATGTGCGCGCGCATCCTGCGCGCCCAGGCGGAGCGCCACCCCAGCCGTTTCGAGCGCATCAGCGAAGGGCTTTTCAACAAGACGCTCAACGCCTACGAGCGCGGCCTGCGCTGGGTGCTCGACCACCAGACGCTCACGCTCGTCGTGTTCGTGGTGACGGTAGTGCTCACCGGGCTGCTGTACGTCGTGATTCCGAAGGGCCTGTTCCCGGTACAGGACGTGGGCGTGCTGCAAGGCATCAGCGTGGCCGACAACTCCATCTCCTACCAGGCGATGGTGCGGCGCCAGTCCGCACTGGCCGAGGAAATTCTCAAGGACCCCGATGTCGTTTCGCTCACCTCGTACGTGGGCATCGACGGCATCAACAACACCCTCAACAACGGGCGCTTCCTCATCAACCTGAAACCGCACGACGACCGCTCGGAAACCGCCGACGAAATCGGGCGGCGCATTCAGCAGTCGGTCGCGAAGGTGGCGGGCGTGCGCCTTTACATCCAGCCCGAGCAGGACCTCACGCTCGACACCACGGTCTCGCGCAACCAGTACAACTTCGTGCTGCGCGGGCCTGGGCAGGACGCGTTCGACCAGTACGTGCCCGCGCTCATCGCGCGCATGAAGCAGATCTCGTCGATCCGCGACGTGACGAGCGACCTCAACACGGATGGCCTTTCCGTCAACGTCGAAGTGAACCGCCAGCTTGCGGCGCGCTATGGCATCACGGCGGCGACCATCGACAACGCGCTCTACGATGCGCTGGGCCAGCGCATCGTTTCGACCATCTTCCAGCAGTCGGACCAGTACCGCGTGATTCTGGTGGCGAAGCCCGAGGCGCTGCCCACGGTCGAATCGCTTGGCGACCTTTATCTGCCGAGCCAGACGAGCAGCGAAGGCCAGGTGCCGCTCAAGGGCATTGCGAAGATCAGCATTACGCGCTCGCCGCTCATGATCAGCCACCTCGCGCAGTTCCCTTCGGTCACGATCTCGTTCAATCTCGCCGATGGCGCGTCGCTCTCCGCCGCCGTGCGCGACGTGCGCAAGGCGGAGGCCGCCGTGAACCTGCCGCCCTCGATCACCTCGTCGTTCCAGGGCGCGGCGCAGGCGTTCGAGGATTCGCTTGCGAGCGAGGTGTATCTGCTGATCGCCGCGCTCGTGGCCGTGTATATCGTGCTGGGCGTGCTGTACGAGAGCTACGTGCACCCGGTCACGATTCTTTCGACGCTGCCTTCGGCCGGCATTGGCGCGCTGCTCGCGCTGATGATCGCGGGCAAGGACCTCGACGTGATCGGCATTATCGGTATCGTGCTGCTGATCGGCATCGTCAAGAAGAACGCCATCATGATGGTGGACTTCGCGCTCGAAGCCGAACGCGTGCAGGGCAAGCCGCCGCGCGACGCGATCTTCGAAGCGTCGCTGCTGCGCTTCCGGCCTATTCTCATGACCACGCTCGCGGCCATGCTCGGCGCGCTGCCCATGCTGCTCGGCAGCGGCACGGGCTCGGAGCTGCGCCGTCCGCTGGGTCTTGCGATCATCGGCGGGCTCACGCTTTCACAGATGCTCACGCTCTTCACGACGCCCGTGATCTATCTGCTCTTCGATCGGCTGGCCGAACGCTTCGGCCGCAAGCGCAAGCCTGAAAGCCATGCGGGCGGCGATGCGGCCGGCGGTTCCGGCAACGGCGCGCCACCCGCGCCCGAGGGCACGCCGTGAACCTCTCGGCGCTCTTCATCCGGCGGCCGGTCGCGACGTCACTCCTTGCGATCGCGATCCTCATTTCGGGGACGCTCGCCTTTTTCCGGCTGCCGGTCGCGCCGCTGCCCAACATCGCCTACCCGGTGATCGTGGTGCAGGCCAACATGGCGGGCGCGAGCCCGGACATCATGGCGTCCACCGTAGCCGAGCCGCTGGAGCGCCACCTCGGCACCATCGCGGATGTCAGCCAGCTCACCTCGATCAGCAACACGGGTTCGGCGCTCATCGTGGTGGTGTTCGGCCTGAACCGCGACATCAACGGCGCGGCGCGCGACGTGGAAGCGGCTATCCAGGCCGCGCGCGCCGATCTGCCCACCACGCTGCGCAGCAACCCGACCTACCGCCAGTACAACCCCGCGAGCGCGCCGATCATGGTGCTCGCGCTCACCTCGGACACGCTCACCAAGGCGCAGCTCTACGATTCCGCCGATTCGGTCATCCAGCAACAGCTCTCGCAGGTGGACGGCGTGGGCCAGATCACGCTGGGCGGCGGCGCGCTGCCCTCGGTGCGTGTGGAGCTGGAGCCGGGCAAGCTGAACAGCTACGGCATCGGCCTCGAAGACGTGCGCGCGTCCATTGGCGCGGCCAACGCGAACAGCGCGAAAGGCCATATCGACCAGGGCAACCAGCGCTACACGGTGACGTCGAATGACCAGATCAGCAAGGCCGCGCCGTTTCGCGACGTGGTGATCGCCTATCGCAACGGCTCGCCCGTGTTCCTGCGCGACGTGGCTTCCGTCATCGACTCCAACGAAAACATCCGCAACGCGGGTCTCTACAACGGCAAGTCGTCCGTGCTCGTGATCGTCTACCCGATGCCCGGCAGCAATGTCGTGAAGACGGTGCAGCAGATCCGCGCGCGCCTGCCCTCCATCGAGGCCGCGCTGCCCGCCACGATCAAGGTGGACGTGGCGATCGACCGCTCCGAGTCCGTGCGCGCCTCCGTGGCCGACACCGAGCGCACGCTCTTCATCGCGGTGCTGCTCGTGATCGGCGTGGTGTTCGTGTTCCTGCTATCGCCGCGCGCCACGCTGATCCCCGCCGTGGCGCTGCCGCTTTCCATCGTGGGCACGTTCGGACCCATGTACCTGCTCGGCTACAGCATCGACAATCTCTCGCTCATGGCGCTCACCATCGGCACGGGCTTCGTGGTGGACGACGCCGTGGTGGTGCTGGAGAACATCGTGCGCCACATCGAGGCCGGCATGGAGCCGAAGGAAGCGGCGCTCAAGGGCGCGGGCGAAGTGGGATTCACGGTGCTTTCCATGAGCCTGTCGCTCATCGCCGTGTTCCTGCCCATTCTGCTCATGCCCGGCATTGTGGGCCTGCTCTTTCACGAGTTCGCGATGACGCTCTCCATCGCGATCCTCATCTCGCTCGTGATCTCGCTCACTGTCACGCCCACCATGTGCGCCTACGTGCTGAAGCGCGAGACGCTGCACCGCAAGCCCTCGCGCGCGGCCGTGTGGCTCGACGCGCAGTTCGAGCGCTTCAAGCAGTTCTACTCGCGCACGCTCGACGTCGCACTCAATCACGCGCGGCTCACGATCTTCATCCTGTTCGCGCTGCTGGTCGGCAATGTGTTTCTCGCGCGGCTGCTTTCCGGCACGTTCTTCCCCGAGCAGGACACCGGCATTCTGATCGGCCAGATCATCGCGGACCAGAGCATTTCGTTCACGGCGATGGAGAAGAAGCTCGCGCAGTTACAGGCCATCGTGAAGGCCGACCCGGCGGTGCAATCGGTGGCGGGCTTCACGGGCGGGCGCGCGCTCAATTCGGCCACAGTCTTCGTCGAACTGAAGCCGCTCAACGAGCGCCGTCTTACGGCCACCGAGGTCGTGAACCGCCTGCGTCCCAAGCTCAATGCCGTTTCGGGCGCACGGCTTTTCATGCAGGCTCAGCAGGACCTGCAGATCGGCGGCCGGCAGTCGGCGGCCGAGTATCAGTACACGCTCACGAGCGACGACGCCGACGCCCTCTTCACCTGGGTGCCGCGCCTCGTGGACGAGCTGAACAAGCACCGCGGCCAGATGTCGGATGTGAACTCGGACCTGCAGCAAAACGGTCTGGAGGCCTACATGACGGTGCAGCGCACGACCGCCAAGCGCTACGGGTTCGACCCGAACCAGGTGGACAACGTGCTCTACGACGCCTTCGGCCAGCGTACCGTTTCGACCATCTACAACGCGATCAACCAGTACTTCGTCGTGATGGAAGTAGCGCCGCAATACTGGCAGTTTCCGCAGTCGTTCCAGGACATCTGGCTGAGCACGGCGGCCGGCAACGCGAGCGGCGCCGCGCAAACGCAGATGCCGTCGAGCGTCATCTCCGGCGTCACGCCCTTCACGGCCGTGACCACGACCACCGCAGCGAGCGGCACCACCAACGAGCGCAACGCCAACGCGGTGGCCAATCAGCAGAACAACGCGATCGCCAACAGCAAGGGCGGCAGCTCCAGCGGCAGCGCGGACAGCACGGCCGCCGAAACCATGGTGCCGCTCATGGCGCTCATGGACTGGAAGACTCGCCATACGGCCACCCAGGTCAATCACCAGGGCACGGAAGTGGCGGGCACGATTTCGTTCAATCTGCCCAAGGGCGGCTCGCTTTCCGAGGCCGGCACGATCATCGAGCAGGCCGAGCGCGACATCGGCATGCCCGCCTCCATCCACGGCGCGTTCGCGGGCGCGGCGCAGGCCTACGCGCAGTCCATGGGCGTCGTGCCGCTGCTCATTCTCGCCGCGCTCGCCGTGGTCTATATCGTGCTGGGCGTGCTGTACGAGAACACCATCCACCCGCTCACGATTCTCTCCACGCTGCCTTCGGCCGGCATCGGCGCGATTCTCGCCATGCTGATCTTCGGCACGCCGTTCTCGGTGATCGCGATGATCGGCATCATTCTGCTCATTGGTATCGTGAAGAAGAACGGCATCATGATGGTCGACGTCGCCATCCAGTTGCAGCGCAACGAGGGCGTCGAGGCGCGCCGCGCGATTCACGAAGCCGCCGTGGTGCGCCTGCGCCCGATCATGATGACGACCTTCGCGGCCGTGCTCGGCGCGCTGCCGCTCGCCATCGGCATTGGCCAGGGCGCTTCGCTGCGCCAGCCGCTCGGCGTGACGGTGATGGGCGGCCTGCTCCTGAGCCAGGTCTTTACCCTGTACACCACGCCGGTGATTTACCTGTTCCTCGACCGCCTGCGCGCACGCCTCGCGCGCTGGGCCGCGCGCCTGCCGTGGAGTCGCGAGGCCGATGAGAGCGCATCATGATGAAGACTCGCCTTAATCCATCGCTCATGCGAATGCTGATCTCCGCCGCCGCAAGCGCCGCCGCGCGTGCGCTGCCGCTCGCGCCCCTCACCGCCGCGCTGCTGCTCGCGGGCTGCATGGTCGGGCCGGACTACCACCGCCCGCAGGTCGCCGCGCCCGCCACGTGGAAAGAACTGCCCGGCTGGACCCAGGCCGAGCCCGAAGCCGCCCAGGGACCCAAGGGCGAATGGTGGACCGTCTTCCAGGACCCGCTGCTCGATGAACTGGAACCGCTCGTCGAGGTCTCGAACCAGACCGTGCGGCAGAGCTACGCGAATTACCAGCAAGCGCTCGCCGAAGTGCGCGTCGCGCGTGCGAGCCTCTTCCCGACCGTCGGCATTACCGGCTCGCTCGCGCGCGAGCGCTCCTCCACCGGCACGCTCAGCAGCGTGAGCAGCATCACGTCGACGCCGAGCGGCGCGCGCATCGTCAACGGCGGCACGCTCGAAGCGAACGCGAGCTGGGACATCGACCTCTGGGGCCAGGTGCGCCGCCAGATCGAGGAACAGTCGGCCACGGCGCAGGCGAGCGAGGCGACGCTGGCGAACGCTACGCTATCCGAACAAATCGCGTTGGCGAACGCCGTGATCGATCTGCGCATCACCGATGCCGATATCGACCTGCTCACGCATACCGTGCAGGCCTACACGGACTTCCTGCGCGTGGTGGCCAACCAGGACCAGGCGGGCACGGTGCCGCCGTCCGACCTGATATCCGCGCGCACGCAGCTCGAATCGGCGCGCGCAAGCCTGATCGCCCTGGGCGTGGCGCGCGCGCAAAACGAGCACGCCATTGCGGTGCTAGTGGGCCGCAACCCAGAAGAAGTCGATATCCCGCACAGCACGCAGCTTCCCGCGATGCCCGCGATTCCCGCCGGCGTGCCCTCCACGCTGCTGCAGCGGCGGCCCGACATTGCGACCGCCGAACGGCAGATGGCGTCGGCCAATGCGGCGATCGGCGTGGCGGTGGCCGCGTACTATCCGTCGATCTCGCTCACCGCGCTCGACGGCTTCACGCAGTCGCCGCTTTCGGGCCTGCTGCACATGAGCAACTATGTGTGGTCGCTCGGCGCGAGCGCGACCCAGACGATCTTCGACGGCGGCCTGCGCAGCGGCCAGGTGGCGGCCGCGCGCGCGAGCTACGACGCGGCGGTGGCGAACTATCGCGGCACCGTGCTGACGGCGTTCCAGGGGGTGGAGAACGATCTCTCGGGGCTGCGCATCCTCGCGCAGCAGGCCGACGTGCTCGACGACGCCGTGCGCGACGCCATCCGTGGCGCGCAGATCGCGCAAAACGAATATGAGGCGGGCACCGTGGACTACACGACGGTCGCCACGGCGCTGGCCACGCAGGTGACCAATCAGCAGAGCGCGCTCAACGTGCATCAGCAGCGGCTGCTTGATACGGCTTCGTTGATCGGTGATCTCGGCGGCGGCTGGTCCGGGCAACTGCACGATGCGCAGCATCCGGCGCGTGCGGTGACGCCGGCTTCCGACGCCGCGGCGGCGGGCGCGAGCGCGAGCAGTCCCGCGAACGTGGAAGCGAGCGGGACGCAAGGCGCCGCTGCGAGCCCCTGATCGAGAGAACCCGCGCTACGCGCGCGGCCGCGTTTCCGAAGCGCCCGTCACCGGCATGGCGGAGGCCGGCAGGCCGAACACGGCGTCGAAGATCAGGTTGTAGACGTAGTTGTAGACGAGAAAGAACACCGAGAGGCCGATATCCATCGCGAACGCCTCGATCAACGTCACTTGCAGCGTGAGCGCGATCATCGGCACGAGGAACACCACCAGCCCGCCCTCGAAGCCGACCGCATGCGCAATGCGGCGCGCGACACTGCGGCCGCGTTTCGTCTGGCGCGCTTCCCAGCGCTCGAACAGCATGTTGTAGACGAAATTCCAGCCCACAGCGATCAGCGATGAAAACACCGCCGCCGCGCCCGCGCGGTCCATGCCGCTGCCCGAGAGCGAGGCGAAGCTCGTGCCGGTAATCAGGATCGCGATGCCTTCGAACAGCGTGACGTACACGATCCGGCGTTTGATACCCTGCATGAACGAATGCTCCTGATGCGGTTCCCGCGTGGCTTCGTGCCGTGTCAATCGCCGCGCTTGCTGCGAGCGCGGCGAAAACCTGCGCGAATCAACCGAGATCGGTGAATACCGAAGCCGCGGACAAGCGCGACTTCGGCAGTTTCGCGTTGAAGTCATCGGCGCTGCGGTAGCCGAGACCGACCACCACGAGCGCGGTGAGGCCCTGCTCGCGCAGGCCCAGTTCCTCGTCGAGCGCCTTGGCGTCGAAGCCTTCCATCGGGCAGGCGTCGATTTCGAGCGTCGACGCGCCGATCAGCAGCGCGCCGAGCGCGAGATACGCCTGCTTCTCCAACCACGCCGGCAGGTCGTTGCGCTCGCGATGCAGGTTCACATAGAACGAGCGCGTCTTTTCCTGAACCGCCTTCGCCTCGGCGTTGGCGAAACGGCCGTCCGCTTCTTCCTGCGCGAGCACTTCGGCGAGGTGCGCTTCGTCCATCTCGGTGCGCACGCACAGCACCACCACGTGCGAGGCGCGCGTGACCTTCGGTTCGTTGTACGCGAAACCTTCCATGCCCCTGGCGATACGCGCACGCGCGGCGTCGCTTTCGGCCAGCACGAAATGCCAGGGCTGCGAGTTCACCGAGGAAGGGCTGAAGCGGATCAGCTCCTTGAGTTCGTCGATGACGGCCGCGGGAATCTTGCGGGCGGGATCGAACGCCTTGGTGGCGTGGCGGGCTTTCGCGAAGCGGGTGAGGTTCAAGCGGTTTTCTCCTTCGTATGCGGTCGGCCGAGGCAAGCCCCGGCAAGGCCGACATCGTACCAGCATCGTGCGCAGGCCGCGGGGCGGTCTGCGCGCCCAGCGCGCCTGCGCTATGCTTGAAGGCTGGCATCGCCGCGACGGCTCAGCAGCCGCGCGCAGCCGCCCGCAAGGAGACCGATCATGCGCCAGGCCATCCATCATCTGCCGGTGAGCACGCGCACGCGCGGGCTCGTCGAAATCAGCCATGAGGTGCGCGCGTTCGTGCGCGAACAGCGCATCGCCACCGGCCTGCTCACCCTCTTTTGCCGCCACACGTCGGCGTCGCTCGTCATCCAGGAAAACGCCGATCCTTCGGTGCGCCGCGATCTCGAACGTTACTTCGAGCAGCTCGCGCCCGAAGATCCGCAGCGCTACGAGCACGACACCGAAGGCCCCGACGACATGCCCGCGCATTTGCGCACGGCGCTCACGCACACGCAGCTCTGCATCCCGGTCGAGCACGGCACTCCCGTGCTGGGCACGTGGCAGGGCATCTATGTGTTCGAACATCGCCGCGCGGCGCACACGCGCGATATCGTGCTGCATCTGATCGGCGAATGAGCAGATCAGGCGCAGACACGCAAATCCCGTACGCAAGCGCTATGCTACGGCTTCCGTTCAACCGACTCATCGAGGGTTGCCCCAAATGAAACAGTCCGCCGGATCCATGATTTCCTTCACCCGCCCTGACGGCCAGTCGCTCCAGGGCTATCTCGCCAAACCGGAAAAGACCGAAGGCGCGCCCGCCATCGTCGTGATCCAGGAGTGGTGGGGCTTGAACGACCAGATCCGCGGCGTGGCCGACCGGCTCGCGCAAGCGGGCTACCTCGCGCTCGTGCCCGACCTCTATCGCGGCAAGAGCACGGTCGAACAGGAAGAGGCCCACCATCTGATGACGGGCCTCGACTTCGCGGACGCGGCCTCGCAGGATGTATTCGGCGCCGTCAACTATCTGAAGACGCTCACGGACCGCGTGGGCGTGACGGGCTACTGCATGGGCGGCGCGCTCACGCTGCTCGCGGCCACCATGGTGCCGGGCCTTTCGAGCGCCGTGGTGTGGTACGGCTTCCCGCCGCTCGAATACATCGACGCGAGCAAGATTACCGCGCCCATCCTCGGCCACTTCGCGACCCAGGACCAGGCCTTCAGCATCGAAACCGTGGCAGAGCTCGAAACGAAGCTCAAGGGCGCCCAAGTCGACGTCGAATTCCATCGCTATCTTGCCCACCACGCGTTTGCGAACGAGACCGCCGTGGGCCCGACCCGCATCCCCATCACGCAGTACGACCCGGTCTGGGCACAGCTCGCGTGGGACCGCTCGCTGACGTTCTGGGGCCGTACGATGTGGCCGCAACGCGCGGCGCGCTGAAGCGCTGGCAGCGCCCCGCGCCGCCGCGCGGATCTGTCGTAGAATCGGCGTCGCCCCGTCTCGCGCGGGCGACGCCGATTTGCATTGCAGCGCCTTCGTCCCTCTCACGCTTTTCGCGGAGACTCCATGACGCCGCTCATCCTCCAGCGCCCCTCGCTTCTATTCATCGTGCTGATCGTGGCGCTGCCGCTTGCCGCCGCGCTCGGCGCAAACGTGCTGCATAAATACTTTCCGCTCGCCGAGGAGGCGCGTGAGAACTACAAGATCGTGCAGGGCGCGACGCTCACGCTGCTCGCGCTCCTGATCGGCTTCACGCTCTCGATGGCCGTGGGCCGCTACGACCAGCGCAAGAACCTGGAGGAAGAGGAAGCCAACGCGATCGGCACGGAGTATCTGCGCGCCGAGCTTCTTGGCGGCGAGGCGGCGGCCCAGACCCAGGCGCTGCTTGCGCGCTACCTTCAGGCGCGCATCCACTTCTACGTCGTGCACGAGCCCGGCGCACTCGATCAGATCAACCGCGACACCGGCGAGCTCCAGACGCAGCTCTGGGCGAGTGTGCGCGATCCCGCGAAGGCGCAACCGAATCCGGTGATGGCGCTCGTGGTCGCCGGCATGAACGACGTCATCAACACCCAGGGCTACACCCAAGCCGCGTGGATCAACCGCATTCCCGTCGCCGCCTGGACGCTGATGATCGTGATTGCCATCTTCAGCAACCTGATGCAGGGCTATGGCGCGCAAGGCCAGGTCGGCCGGCGCGTGCTGCTGCTCGTCCTGCCCATTACGGTGACGCTTTCGCTCACGCTCATCGCCGATATCGACAGCCCGCGCGGCGGCCTGATTCGCGTCGCGCCGCTCAATCTGATGAGCCTTGCGCAATCCATGCCTGCCAATCCCTGAGCACCGTCCCGCGGTGCCGCACGATCACGCCCATGCCCGTACAGCCATGAAAGTCATCCGTTCGAAAACCTTCACCGCCGGCCGCCCCTGGGGCGCGCTCGACATCGCCAGCATGAACGGCACCACCGTGCGCCTGCACTGGACCGACCAGCCATACAAATGGCACGTCAACGACGGCGAGGAAGTGTTCGCCGTGCTCGACGGCGTGGTCGACATGCATTACCGCGAAGACGGTGCGGAGCAGGTCGCGGTGCTCGAAGCCGGCGACGTGTTCTTCGCGGGCGTGGGCTGCGAGCATGTCGCGCACCCGCGCGGCGAGGCGCGCATTCTCGTGGTCGAGCGCGAAGGTAGCGTGTAGCAGCGTGTAATCCGCGCCTCGCGGCGAAAAGACGGCGCGCGCCATTTCCACTAAACTTGGCGGCCTGACTCCACTCCCGCCTCTCGATCAGACCGCGGCGCGCCAGGCACTGCCCGCGCCCCGCCGTTGAAGGACTTCAAGGACCCCGCATGAACGACCTTTCCGCATTTCCCGTCACCCACAAGTGGCCAGCGCTTCACCCCGAGCGCATCCAGCTCTATTCGCTGCCCACGCCCAATGGCGTCAAGGTCTCGATCATGCTGGAGGAAAGCGGCCTGCCGTATGAGCCGCATCTGGTGCGCTTCGACGCGAACGACCAGATGTCGCCGGAATTCCTCTCGCTGAACCCCAACAACAAGATTCCCGCGATCCTCGATCCGAACGGCCCAGGCGGCGAGCCGCTCGCGCTGTTCGAATCGGGCGCGATCCTCATCTATCTCGCCGACAAGTGCGGCCGCTTCCTCGCCCGTGAAGGCGCGGCGCGCTACGAGACGATCCAGTGGGTCATGTTCCAGATGGGCGGCATTGGACCGATGTTCGGCCAGGTGGGCTTCTTCCACAAGTTCGCGGGCAAGGAGTACGAGGACAAGCGTCCGCGCGACCGCTACGTCGCCGAGTCGCGGCGCCTGCTCGCCGTGCTCGACCAGCGCCTCGAAGGGCGCAAGTGGATCATGGGCGACGAATACACCATCGCCGACATCGCCACGTTTGGTTGGGTGCGCAACCTTGTTGGCTTCTACGAGGCCGGTGACCTCGTGGGTTACGCCGATTTCAAAAACGTCGCGCGCGTGCTCGAAGCCTTCGTCGCGCGGCCTGCGGTCGCACGCGGGCTCAACATTCCGCCGCGCGGCTAAGGCGCCCGGCGCGTCATTGCGGCGCCGCTTTCACGCGCGCCGCGACCGAGTCGGCCACTTCGGCCGCCGCGCGGTCCACGTTCTTGCGGTCGTCGGCGCGCGCAAGCACGAATTTGGCTGCCGCCACATACGGATTGAGCGCGATGGCCGCGCCGGCGCCCGGCTTCGCGTGGCTCGACTGACTGTCGATCACCTGATAAAGCGGCTGCGGCGCCTGGGTGGCGAGGTTGTCAACGGCCACCGCCAGCTCGATCTGGCTCGCGCCCGAGCGGAAACCCACCACCGCGCGCCGCATGCTGTTGCCTTCGTCCACGCTCAGGAATACGCCGCGCACCAGCCAGCCCTGCGCGGGTAGCGGCGTGCCGCTGGGCAGGCGGCGCGCATCGAGGCCTTTCTCGCGCAGGTCGTTGACCAGCGCATCGGCCATTTTCGTGACGACCTGATCGGCCTGCTGCTGCGGGTCGCGGTGGCGCAACAGCGGTCGTGGCAGCAAGCCGCCCATGTGCTCGCGCGCACTCTCCACAGGATTCGAATCCTGCTTGACGTTGGCCGCGTCGAGTTCGAAGTCCGTCACGTAGACGAGCGGCGCGCCCGGTTGTTGAGCCGCGGCGAGCGACGCGAACGCGCACAGGCAGAGTGTCGCGACCCGCTTCCAGTTCCATTGCATTTTCATCGCAAGCTCCCGTACGTTCGCCAGCCATCCATCCGTTCATTCATTCACGCCATGGCCGCGTGCGGCACGGCCATCAACCGTCGATCAGCCCGAGCCGCGCCAGGTCGCTCGCGAGCGCATCGGCTTCGACGAAGTGGCACGCCTGCAACCCCGCATCGAGCGCGCCCGTGACGTTCGCTTCGCTGTCGTCGATGAAGAGCGTTTCCTGGGGCTGCGCGCCGAGCTGGGCAACGCAGCCAAGGTAGGTCTGCGCGGCCGGCTTGACCGCGCCGAACGTCGCGGACGCGTAGACCTGCGAACCGAAAAGCCGCGCCACGGGCGGATTCAGATAGTCGAGGTGATGCGTGACGAGCGAGCAGTTGTTGGTCAGCACGGCGATGCGGCATCGCGCGGCCACGCGCTGCGCCAGCGCGAGGGCCGCCACGTTCGGCGTGATCGACGCGCGCCGCGCAGCCAGCCACATATCGCGGCCCACCTCGCATCCGAGCATCGAGCCGAGTGCGCGCAGATAAGCGTCGGGATCGAGCTCGCCCGCGTCGGCGCGCGCTTCGAGACCCGAGCCCCAGATCGCGTGACGCACCGTTGCGGGCGGCGCGCCAGTGGCGGCCGCGAGGCTCGCCACGCGCGCGTCGCGATCGTAGTGGGACAGCACGCCTTCCATGTCGAACAGCACTACGCCGATCGCCGCCATCTGCCGCTCCCGCCACAAGATATCCCACTGCGATCCCACCGCGGCCCCGCCACGTCCGCAGCCGATCATACCGCCGGCCCGCGCCTGGCGGCGCACGAGTGGCACAAGCGCGGCGCGCGCCGATCGCGCCCCTAAACCGTCAATCGATTTTGGGTAAACTGGAACGCATGGACACCTGCCGTTACTGCGGAAAACTGCGCGACGAATGGGATTGCCACGGGCCAGCGTGCCGCCAGGCGATCGCGCTGGCGCTGCACCGCCAGCGCAAGGGGCTGCCGATGGTCGCGAACGTAATCCGCAACGAAATCCCCGCCGACGCCACCACCGGCCAGATCATCACCGTGCTTTCGCGCCAGCGCCAGCGTGCGCGGCGCGGCAACGAGGAACGACGCGAGCGCAAGGCGCTCGATCTCCCCGAAGGCGAGTAAGGCACCCGCCGAACCCGGTCAGCGCCCGCTCTCGTCCTCGTTCGCAGGCGCGGCAATGCCGATGCGCGCGAACGTTTCTTCCAGATGATTGACGCACACGCGCACTTTCGCGGACTGCGCGAGGCGCGCGGGATACACGGCCCAGACATTGGCCGGCTGCGTCACGCCGGGCAGCACGCGCTGCAGGCGCCCGCTCTCCAGCAATGGCGCGACATCCCACATCGAGCGCAGCACGATGCCGCGTCCCGCCAGCGCCCACTGCACGGCCACCTCGCCATGATTGGTCGAGAGCGGCCCCGCCACCTTCACCGAAACCGTTTCGCCATGCGCGTCCAGGCGCCATACGCCGAACGGATGATCGCGCTCCTTGATCGCGAGACACGCGTGTTCGGCGAGATCGGCGACCTCCTGTGGCGCGCCGCGCCGCGCGAGATACGCGGGCGCGGCGCAGAGCACGCGATAGTTCGTGGCGAGACGCCGCGCGATCAGATGGCCGGCGATCTCGTCGCCGATACGCACGTCGAGATCGAAGCCTTCGCCCGCCACATCGACGAGCCGGTCGAACAGTTCGAGGCGCACGCTCAGTTGCGGATAACGCTCGGAAAGCCCGGCGAGCGCGGGCGCGACGAAGTTGCGGCCAAAGCCGAAGCTGCTCGACACGCGCAGCGTGCCGCGTGGAATGCGCCGCGTGGTGGAAACGTCGTCCACGAGCCGCTCCACGTCGTCGAGGATCTTGCCCGCCGAGGCATAGACGCGCTCGCCCGCCTCCGTCATCGCGACGCGCCGCGTCGAGCGGTGCAACAGGCGCGTGCCGAGGCGCGCCTCGAGCACGCCCACGCGCTTGCTGACATAGGCCGGCGACGCCGCAAGCGCTTCGGCCGCCGCGGTGAAGCTCGCCTTGCGCGCGACCATGCAGAACACGCGCAAGTCGTCGAGCTCCGGCGACGCGACGGATTTCGGCGCTTTCGGTGCGTCCGGCATAGGCGTCACGGCGGCGTCACAGCGCGGCGGCTACCGCTTCGCCCAGCTCGGTCGTGTTCGCCGTGCCGCCCATGTCGGGTGTGCGCGGGCCTTCCACCAGCACCTTCTCGATGGCCTGCATGATCGCGTCGTGCGCGGCCTTGTATTGCGCGTCGCCGTTGCCGAGGAAGTCCAGCATCATCGCGCCCGACCAGATCATCGCGATGGGGTTGGCGATCTGCTTGCCGAAGATGTCGGGCGCCGAGCCGTGCACAGGCTCGAACAGCGACGGAAACTTGCGCTCGGGATTCAGGTTCGCCGAAGCCGCCAGACCGATCGTGCCCGTGCATGCGGGGCCGAGATCC
>NZ_JAPMAL010000033.1:0-96728 GCF_026343935.1 Paraburkholderia sp. CNPSo 3076
GCGTGGCGTCGCACAGGATCGCCGCCTGCTCTAGCGCTTCAGCCAGCGTGTGCCCATCGTACGGATTGCCTGGCATCGAGCGCATGCCAACCACCAGTCCTTCCTTGTGGGTCGTCGTGATCGACACTTTCACCCCGAATTCGTACGGCTTGCGCGCCTTGCCCTTGGCTAGGCACTCGACTTCCGGTGCATGCAGTGCATAAAGCTTGTGCTTATCCTTCGGCTTCTGCGTCAGGATGCGCCTCGTGCGGGCGATCAGCTCCGTTAATTCAGCGCAGCCTGGGTCAGCCACCTGGGCAACCTGCCGCTCCACATCGCGCATCACCCGCCCAACGCGCGAACGCAGCGTGCGCCATCATGGCGCAAGACCTCGCGGGTACGGGCGTGACCGTTAATGTGCTGCTGCCAGGCGGCCCCGCCGACACCCCAATGATTCCGCCGGAGGCAGGCTTCGATCGCTCGCAGTTGATCGCGCCGGAGGCCATGGTTGCGCCGCTCGCCTGGCTTGTTTCCGAAGGACGGGATGCGCCGAATGGAAAACGGGTGCTGGCGGCCCTTTGGGGTACAGGCGCCGGCGACGCAGAGGATCCCGCAATCGCGCCGATAGGCTGGCCGCTGGCTGGCAGGACGATCATGCCTCGCTAATAGACTCATACATTCGTTCATTCGTTTGCCTGCCCGGAGCGGAGCAATCCGCCAGGTGCTTACAGGAGTTGCAATGCTGACATTCAAGGACAAGGTCGTCGTTATCACCGGTGGCGCGCGTGGCATGGGCCACGTCGAGTCGACGCTATTTGCAGAGGGAGGCGCCTATGTCGCCATCTGCGATATTGCGCCTGAAGAGGGGGATCAAAGCGCCGCCGAATTGCGCGCGCGCGGTCTGGAGGCACGCTTCTTCGAGCTCGACGTGACCTCGCTTGAGAACTGGAACCGTGTAGTTGCAGATGTATTGCAGTGGAAGGGGCGTATCGACGTCCTCGTCAACAACGCGGGCATGCTCTTTCGCAAAACAATCCAGGACTATGCGGAGTCCGAATGGAAGCGCGTGCTGGATGTCAACCTTAACGGGACCTTCTTTGGCGTAAGCTGCGTCGCGCCGATCATGCAGAAGCAGGGTGGCGGCGCGATCGTCAACATCGCCTCCAACGCGGCGTTTTCGGGTCACGCCGACCCCGCCTACACGGCCAGCAAATGGGGCGTGCGCGGCCTGACCAAATCGGCCGCGCTCGAGTTTGCGGCGTTCGGCATGCGCGTCAACTGCGTCTGCCCGGGGCTCGTCGTTACGGACATCAATCGCCATTCGCCGCATCTGCGGCCGATGATCGACATGACGCCGGCAGGCAGGGCGGTCGAGGCCAGTGAGATCGCTTCGGTGGTGGCGTTCCTCGCGAGTTCGGCGTCGGGCGGGATGACCGGTGAGGAAGTGGTGGTGGATGGCGGCTTCACTGCAGGGGCGGCTTACTGGAAGGTCGCTACGCAGGCCGGGCTCTATCAAGAGGCGAAGCGGTAGAGCCTCGAATTACGTTGCTCAATTGATCAGTGCAAGGAGGTTGTCGTGGGGCAGTCCGATTTCGATGGGAAGACCATATTTGTCGTTGGAGGCGGCGCACGTGACGGCATCGGATTTGCCACCGCGAAAATGCTGGCGGAGCAGGGCGCACGCATCGCGCTCGCTGATCTGGACGCGGCACACGTGCGAGAGCTCGTAACTGAGTTGCCGCAGCCGCACCGGCATTCGGCGCATGGCATCGATGTGACCGACGAAGCGGCAATAGGACTTGCAGTCGATGCTGTCGTCAAAACCCATGGAGCAATTGACGGCCTCGCGCTCGCGGCGGGGTTGTATTCAGCCGAGTCGTTTACGTCGACCTCGCGCTCCACGTGGGATCGCATCTTCGCTGTCAACGCGACGGGCGCGTTCCTCGTCTCTCAAGCGGTGGCGAAGCGGATGCTGGAGCAAGGCCGTGGCCGTATCGTGCTAGTCGCTTCTATCGGGGCGCGTCAGCCGCAATTGACGGCGGCCGCCTACGGAGCGTCAAAGGCGGCCGTTATCCAGTTGGGCCGCTATATGGCGCTGGAGCTGGCGCGCAAGAACATTACCGTCAATATTGTTTGTCCCGGCTCGACTGCCACGGCGATGATGGGAACAGATCCGGTGCGTCACGAAATCGCCATTGACGGCAACCTGGCGCTATGGCGACTCGGCATTCCTCTGGGCCGCATGGCTGCGGCAAGCGACCAGGCAGCGGCTATTACGTTCTTGCTCGGTGAAACCGGCCGCCATATAACCGGTCAGGTTGTGACCGTTGATGGTGGGCAGTCGTTTATGTAGTCGGCGGGTTTCGTGCGCCGGTGGTGGGCCGGATCTGGTGGCGCGAAAAGAATTTATCGAAATTTAGTTTGTAGTAGCTTTATAGAAACGCCGTGTTCCCGGGGTGCGGCGGAATTCTTGGACTGGGTTATGTCGCCGACAAGTATGCGGGTGTACGCCTTGCCATCGCAGATATCTTCGAACTGAATCACCGCTGCTCCGGATATCGCCGAGTGCGCGCGGCACTTGGCAGGCAGAAAGTCTTCATCTCGGAGAATGTCGTGCGGCGCTTGATGAAGCAGGAACACCTGAGCGCGGCCACGACGAGGCGACGTCGATACGGCTCCTACGCTGGAGAAATAGGTCCGGCTCCAGATAACCTTATCAACCGGGATTTCCGGGCCGCAGCACCGAATGAAAAGTGGCTCACCGACATCACGGAGTTCCAGATTCCTACGCGTTTCTTTCGCTCAGGATGCAGCTCGTCGAGCCAGGCGACGAGCGTCCCGCGTCCCGGATATCCCAAGGCCTTTGTCGTTGCTGCCAGACACTGGCCATGGCTCATATAGTGGTCTGTGGCCGCCTTCTTTTGTTCTGCCGAATAGCGCGGCCTCAAGCAGATACGTTCCTTCGGCAAATCCAGACATCGCTCGTACGTGTGATACCAACGTTCGAGCGATTTCGTTGTGGGATAGCCTAATTGACGAACGGTCGCGGTAAGGCGCTTTCCAAGCTTCAAGTAGAGCTTGACCGCTCGGATGCGTTCTTCGTATGAATACATGGACTAGCTCCCAAATAGTCCAGGAATTCCGCCGCACCCCCGAAGCGGACATCTGAAAATGGCTTGACAAGTTCGGATATCTAAACGTACGCATTGACTTTCCTAGCATCCATGGTGCCTTGCGTACGCGTCACTCGGCAAGGATCGCGTCACCGAGGAAATACGGGTGTGCGAAAGCGTCGGTGATCAGTGACGAGACGGCCGTTCACCAAAGCGCGGCACATCTGATTTCGGCTCGCTCTCCGGCTGATCAGGCTGGCGCTGCGCGGTAGCCGCCCGATCGAGGCGCCTGCTATCCATCGTCGTTCGCCGCTCCTTGGCCAGCGCTCGGCGTAGCTTGGACTTGAACATGGAGTTTCTCCTTGTGACTACCTGGACGGGCTCAAGGTACAGCGGGAGAGTAACTGTGCGCAACACCGTTGATGCATGCGGTGCGCAGTGCGAAGCCAGCGGGCCAAAGCGAAGGCGGGGCTCGAAGACTTCGCGGATGAACTCGAGCATCTCGCAAGGACGATCCTGCCGATCTGCCTACCGTCGGTCATTGCCTGGTTCTCCAGGTGGTTTTCCCCACACTACGCGGCCGGGCTTCCGTAACGTGCGGCCTTCGCATTGCGCGCTGGCTGCCTCCGGACTTACAACGACAATCACCAGACGATGAGCCTGGCGGGATCGCGGCACCCGCACGCCCCGGGCAGGGGCCGGTCGCATGTCGGCCGGATACGACCTGACGTCGAGTTGTGTCGGCGCAGGCGACCGAGGCGTGGGCGTCACAGCGTGGGTAACCGATCGAAGGCGTCGAAGCGCGCAAACGGGGGCGGCAGCTCGGTTACCTCGAATTCGTCGACGAGGGCGGCGGCGGGCATGCCCTCTCTTAGCCATGAGCACATGTCGACGAGCTGCTTCGGCGAACCCTGCACCAATAGCTCCACCGAGCCGTCCATCTGGTTGCGCGCCCAGCCCGTAACTCCCATTTCCCGGTCCAGAACCCGGACCTGCAGGGGTCAGCTTTTTCTCGCAGGAGCGAGAAGCTCGGAACGTCCAATCACTTCTCGCGTGCTCTCCGGCTTGTCTGAATCCGAGAATCCGGCCGCCTCAAGAATGGGTGTGAGGCCCTTGAGCTCTGCTTGCGGCTTGGCGCTTCGCACTGTCGCCATGCCCTCGTTCCACGCGTGCAGAATCTGCTTCGCAATCCAGTGCCATCGAGGTTCGTTCTTCGCAGCCTCGACAACCTCTTTCCCTGTTGACACGGCCGAATCGCAGAGCGCCTCGACCATCTCGCGGTAACGCCGAGGCGGGATACCCAGCCGCGTGTTGAAGAATCGCTCCAGTGTTTTGCCCGGCGTCCAGGTCTTGCGTCCGTCGACACTGAGCCCGGGTGGATTGCTGGCAAAGCGGGGGTACGCCTGGGTGGTCACAATGTCGTACACGGGGGTGTACACGACGTCGTTGATGTTCGAGTAGAGAAGAGCAATGTTCTTCGAGTGGCAGTCCGCGTTGCGAACAACGTAGTTGGTCAGTATCAGCCAGCCAAAATGTTCGGCCTGCTGTCTCCAGTTCGCGCTGCTGATGTAGGGCTTCGTTGCGTTCAGCACCTGCTCTGTCGAGGGCCGATATTTCTCATGTGGCGGGAGACCGAGGAGACTGCACGCGTCCTCGACGCCGTATGCAGGCATCCCACTCTCATCGACATCAAAGCGGTCGACGACCAGCACACGCCCGTCGTCAGACATGGTTGTTTTGGCGACTCGAACGACGTCGAGTCTCGCGAGCACGCGCATCGTGTAATGCTCATTGAACCCAAGGTAGGGCGTCTGCTCGTCCGAACCTTTGATGATGTGCCGGCTGGTGCGCAGTGTCTGCTTGCCGACTGGCGTTTGCGCGGAGGAAACCTCCGGCGCCAGGAACTTCGGCACCGCGCCCGAGATGGCAGCGCGCGCGTAGTACCTCACCAGCTCCGCGAAGTGCTCGGTCGAGACGTCATGATGAAGCAGGGTATTCAGGTCAAGCGGGTCGAGCTCACCCCCGGGCTGACCGCCCTCAGGCGCCACTGTCACGCGGCCAATGCCGGCGCCGCCTATGACGGCGAGCAACGACAGGTCCGTTCCGTCGAGGAGGGGGCCGAATTCCTCACGAATGACCTGAAGAAGGAATCCTTCGGGCAGGTTCTGGCGAAAGAATGGGTGCAAATCGCGGGGCCACACCCACGGTTCTTCGCGAACAGGCATGGCCAGGCTGACGCAGTCCTCGGGTGACGCATCGGTGCTGTACCGAAGCGCATAATTGTCTTGATGGCGGTACAACTGCGCGACGGGCTTGCCCTTGACGTAGACGTGAAGGCGCATGCTCAAGCTCCGGATTGTTTCTGTTCTTTGAGCACGTCGTCGAGCGTGCGGGCATGACCGCGTTTGACGACCCGGAGGTCGTAGCCGGCCGCTTCGAGGAGCCGGACGAGCACCGCCACGCTCATGTCACCACGCGCGAGCGTCTCCATGCGCGCGAGCGTTGTGCGTGCGACGCCCGCGCGTTCAGCAAGGTCTTTTTGCGAGAGGCCCGCGTCGCTGCGCGCCTGCTTGAGCATCTCTCCAACATCTGCCAGATTCGTCACTTGTAGCCCTAAGGCATCACAATTGCCTGAAAACGAGGAAATTGTAGCCCAACAGCCACAAGAATGCAAGACGCGCTTGTATCTCCGGGGACACAAAAAGAGAAAAATTGGTCCACTTGGTGGCCCACGTGCTACAAAGGCATTGCCGCCGTCTCCTTGGGGACCCATTCAGGGGCTCCGTCCTGCGCCAGTGAGCATCAATACAAGCGACAACGAGTGAACTGGCGCCGTTCCAGCAATGTTGACCGAAGCGTCGGGGTTCAATGGGCACTTCGATGGCACGACGATGGTGGCGCCCATGAAGGCGCGCCCGGCGGTCCGTCCGCGCGGCTGAGTGTCCGTCACCTGGGCAGCAAGGCGCCACGAAGACAATCAAAAGGAACGAAAGGCCGCTGTGAGCCTGGCAGTTGCGGCCGGCTGTCGCGGCTGGCCGCAGTCACTACGGGCAGCGCTGGACTCGATGCGAAGGCGTTCCGGTCAATTCACCAGCAGGCGTGTCTGGATCCGGCTGTCCGTAAGTGCCTGCAATACTGTGTTTTACATAATACTAATTATCGCATTTTTAAAAGGGTCGGGTGTTATAATTTGAGCGTTGAACCACCCTCCGAGGCGGCTTGCTGGTCGCAGGTCACCACGCAACCTGAAATACTTGCGTGCGCCATATTCAATGTTCGCTCGAGTCCCACCGACACCCCGCCAGGTTTCGACTTCTCAGTGGATGCGTGTGAGGTCGCGAAGACTGTGATCGCTGTGGGTTTCGCGTCTCGAATGGGCTCGCACGGTAGAAGCATCGTCTTTTTCCTTTGGTACATGCGTGCTACATTCGGTTGTCGACAAGCGCTCGCTGCGCCATAAGGCGCACACAATCCGAAGCGCAATCGCGCGAGCGTATTTCTCCCCGCATTGACCTATGAAAAGGCGCACCCAACGAGGTGTCCCATCGGCAAAGGAAGCCAGCAATGAGTGCGATTTCCGAACCCTACGCCCTCGAACCGCAAGGTTCGTTGAAAAGAAGCATTAGGTGGACGGGCGCATTCTGGGTGGCGAGCGGCGCATCGGCGCTGGTCCTTTTCTCTATCGGCTCGATTGCCGCAACCGTCGGCAAGCTCTCGTGGGCGGTCTGGATCATTTCGATTGGACTGGGCTTTATCCAGTCGTTTTCCTATGCGGAGATGGCGGGCCTGTTCCCGCACAAATCAGGCGGCGCGTCGGTCTATGGCGCAATTGCGTGGGTGCGTTACTCAAAACTGCTCGCACCGTTATCCGTGTGGTGTAGCTGGTTTGGCTGGTCGCCGGTCATCGCGATCGGTTCCGGACTGGCGGCAGGCTATGTTTTGACGATCATGTTTCCGCCAGAAGCCGCCATCAATACCTGGCAGATCACACTCGTCAATCTCGAGTGGCTGAGAAGCGGTCTGAGCTTGCGAATCAACGCGACCTTCATACTCGGCGCGACAATTCTGCTGGTCACCTTCGCGATGCAGAATCGCGGCATCCTGCGCACGGCGCGCATCCAGATGACGCTCGGCGTCCTTGCGCTCATCCCATTGATCATTGTCTGCACCGTGCCCCTTCTGCATGGTGACCTGCCACTTCACAACCTGTTGCCGCTCCTTCCGTTCGCACAGGACCCGAACGGACAGATCGTAGATGGCACATGGGGACGCGCCGGAATCACCCTGATGGCGGGTGGCCTTTTCGTCGCCGGTTACTCGACCTACGCGTTTGAGACGGCCATCTGCTATACGCGCGAATTCCGCGACCCAAAGGTCGATACGTTCAAGGCCAATCTCTATTCAGGCCTGTTGTGCATCTTCGTCTTCACGGTGTTGCCGCTATCGTTTCAGGGCGTACTCGGGCTGGGCCACCTGGTCAGCCCTGAGGTCAAGGACGCGGCCGGGAACGTCGTGACACCAGCCGTATATAGCGGCATGCTGGCCCCCGACATCTATAGCGGTTTGGGTATGGCGAAGGCCATGGCCCCGATGATCCACGGTGGCCCGCTGGTAGAACGCGTGCTTGCTGTCATGCTGGTGCTGGCGCTCGTTCAGGCCATCATGACAGCGATGGCGGGGTCCTCCAGGACGCTCTATCAGGCTTCGCGGGAAGGCTGGTTGCCGAAATACCTCTCATACGTCAACCAGGACGGCGCGCCGACCCGGGCGATGTGGACGGACCTGTGCTTCAACCTTGTCCTGCTCTTGATGTCGGACTATGTATTCGTGCTGGCCATGTCCAACGTCGGCTATATCATCTTCATCTTTTTGAACCTGAACGCCGCCTGGATTCACCGGCGCGACCGTCCGGACTGGCACCGGCCATTTCGCGCTCCTAACTGGCTGCTGGCACTCGGAACGTTATTCTCATTCGTCAATCTCGGTCTGCTTGGCATGGGATCGAACATCTGGGGTTCGGGGACGCTCGTTTCGGGCCTCGCCTTTGCGGCGTTGATCATTCCTGTGTTTCTCTATCGCCATTACGTCACGGATAAAGGGGTTTTTCCGGAAACGATGATGGACGACATGCATCGCACTGAGGAAGGCAAGTCCGCCAGGCGTGCAGGACTTCTCCCCTACTGGACGATCATCGCCGGCGTTCTCGTGGTCGCCGTCACGCGCAGTCTCGCGGTCTATTGACGATATCCACCTTCAACACACGGTCCCACTCAAACTGTCAACATTGCGGCTGGCTGATTCGAACGCACCGCCGCGTTCAGCGTGTTCAGCATCAACATCGCGATCGTCATCGGGCCAACCCCGCCCGGCACCGGCGTAATGGCGCGGGTAAGCGGCAAGACGTTGTCGTAGTCGATGTCGCCGACGAGGCCGGATGCTCCG
This sequence comes from Paraburkholderia sp. CNPSo 3076, assembly GCF_026343935.1. Lineage (NCBI taxonomy): Bacteria > Pseudomonadati > Pseudomonadota > Betaproteobacteria > Burkholderiales > Burkholderiaceae > Paraburkholderia > Paraburkholderia sp. CNPSo 3076. The sequence continues at coordinate 8,535 of NZ_JAPMAL010000033.1, forward strand.
TTGGTTCGCGTGACCCGGTTAATACCGACGTCGATTGCGACCGCCCCCTCCTTGATCCAGTCCGCTTTCACGAGCTTCGGGATACCGACCGCGGCGACGACGATGTCGGCTTGACGGCAAATGTTCTGTGGGTCGACCGTACGGCTGTGGACGATGGTGACCGTACAATCATTGTGCATCAGCAAGTTCGCCATCGGCTTGCCGACAATATTGGAGCGCCCTATCACGACCGCATGCTTGCAGCGTAGACCATCGCCTAGAACCTGTTTTAGCAAATGTAGGCAACCAAGCGGCGTGCAAGGAACAATGGCTTGTTCGATGTCTCCCGTTCCCAGGCGGCCCGCATTTGAATAATGAAATCCATCGACGTCCTTGCTTGGGGCAATCGCATCGATAACTGCATTGGGATTGATTTGCGGCGGAAGCGGAAGCTGCACCAGGATGCCGTGAATTTCGGGATCCTGATTGAGGTCCCGTATGAGCGCAAGTAACTCGGCCTCGCGGGTCGCCTCGGGTAGATCGTACTGACGGGACAGAAACCCACATTCTTCGGCACGACGCTTTTTGTTCCGCACGTAGACGCTGCTTGCCGGATCGCTTCCCACCAGCACGACGGCCAGACCCGGGCGTAGCTTTTCGGCCTGTACTCTCGCCTTGATTGACTCGACGACATTTGAAGCCGCAGCTACGCCGTCGATGACGAGAGGCTGGTCAAGAGAAGACGCTCGATGGTTGTTCATTGGCCGGTTTCCGTGTCCGTAGATGAAGAGACATCATCGTTGAGCCGTCACGCGAATGAAGAGAAACGACAGAAGCCAACAGTAGCGAAGCCCACCCAAAGCGTCAACGTCAATCATCTTTTTTTCTTGTCAGGGAACACGCGTACACCCTAAGGGGTATCGCCGCGCATTGCCGCTCACTCACGCAGCCACTGCCGTCTCTCAGACAGGGAGGTCAAAGGTCGGCCCCGCCACGGCGTTCGGGCGTTTTTTCGGGTCCCCACGATTCGTCTCGCGATTTCTCGCACCCATCGCGAATGCCGTTGCGCGGTACGAAACGAGAGTACCTCCAAAAAGGTAGGCGTGGTCACCATTAAACGGGCTACCCCTCGCCCGCTGTTGACAAGGCCACCTGGACGCACAGATATTGTCACGAAACTTTGTTGACCCCACAGAACCCGGAAGATAGCCCGATCCAAGATCTTTGCCGGATTATCCGGCGTAACCCCAGGAAGGAGTGGACGACATGGAACACGCAATCCGTAAGCGTATTGATCGAATGTTTTCCCGCGACAAGCGAATGGCGCAACTCGCTCTCCTCCTGCTGTGGGCAACAGTGGGCTACGTGTACTTTGCCGTTACTTCCCTGACCGAAGACGCAGCGGTCAGGCTCGCCCTGTCAATCGGCGCAGGTGCCGTACTGGTGTTCAATTCCGCGTCGATCATCGCGATGATTCGCCACTACAAGGAAGACAAGGATCACATCTACGGCCTCGATATCCGTCACCTGGACGCCAATCGCGCTGCCAAGGCGGAGTTGGCGCGAGGCCGCGATGGATCGTTCAGCCCTGCCATCGACTAGGGCTGCCTTTTTCACGTTTGTGTGCGCAGGGCCGTGTCACGCAGTTGCCCCTGCCGGCAACTGCGATGAACGGTGTTTGCTTGCGTGCGCAATCCGCAATACCGACTGAAGAGGAGAATCATCATGACAGAAGATTACGTACCGCCTGTACAGAAAGGTTTCGGACAGCTTATCGATAGCATCTTCCTGCTCGTTCTCGTGTATTGCAGCCTTCTCGCGCCCCTGTTGCTGAAGGCCCCCGATCAGGCTCCCGCAACGCAGGCTGAGAGCAAACAGGTTACGTGGCGCGACCTGGGGCAAAACGCCGTGATGGAACAGCAATGGCGCAAGCTGGGTTTCGATGTTCAGCAAGCGAAACCGATCATTACCCAACGCTTTGACTATCAGATTGAACCCGTTTCGCTGATCGTCACGGCACTCGTCATTGTCGGGTACTTCATGTTCGTACTGCGCGTATCGGACAAGCAATACCGACAGGTTATCGCGGAAAAATTCGGGAGGTGATGTCATGAATCTCTGGCAATGGTCGAGCAATGCCGCATGGGGCCTGTCCATTCTCATCTTCGCGTGGATCCTCTTCGACGCATTCAGGGTTAGCCGTGAATACGACGACGACTTCCTGATGAGTTCCACGGAAGGGAACGAATAGCCACACAGTGTTGGCCTAAACCACAGGGAGCCACTCATGAGTGACGCAGCAGCAGGGGCACAGACAGGCGAGCGCATCGCTTTACTGAAGGTGTTGGGACCGATTCACGTGTGGGCGCTCGGCGTCGGCATCGTGCTGGTCGGCGAGTTCATGGGTTGGAACTTTTCGGTCGCGAAAGGCGGCGCATACGGATCGCTGATAGCGTGCTGGATCATCGGTCTGCTCTACACCTGCGTCGCGATGATCGACTCGGAAGTGACCTCGACTGTCGCGGCAGCGGGCGGGCAATACACCCAGGCCAAGCACATTATCGGGCCGCTGATGGCGTTCAACGTCGGGCTCTATCTCGTGATGGCTTACACGATGCTCGAGGCCGCGGACGCGCTCGTGGTGGGCGACCTGATGAAAGCCGTCGCCACTGATTCGGGCTTTGCGAATTTCGATTCACGGCCATTTACACTCGTCACGATCGCCTGTCTCGCGTTGCTCAATTACAGGGGCGTTTTCGTCACGCTCACAGTCAACTTCGTCATCACGGCCATTGCGTTCCTCGCGATCGTCATGCTGTTCCTCGGGGTCTCCCCCTGGCATCCGGGACAAACGCTCCTTCATCACGAGTTACTGACTCAGTTGCCGTATGGCTGGCTGGGCGTCGTCGCAGCCTTGCAATTTGGCATGTGGTATTACCTCGGCATCGAAGGTACGTGCCAGGCCGCCGAAGAGGTTCGCTCCGCAGGCCGTTCCATTCCGCTCGGGACGATGTCAGGCATGATCACGCTGCTCGTCGCAGCCGCCATGACGTGGTATGTCGCCACGGGCCTCATGCCTTGGGAGTATCTCGGCCAGGCGGTCACGCCCCTCTACGACGCAGCGCGGCTTACCGGCAGCAAGTCATTGCAGGCCCTGTTGTTCGTCGGGACGCTGTTCTCGGCCGTTGCGTCGGCGAATGGCTGTATCAACGATGCCTCGCGCGCATGGTTTTCCATGTCGAGAGACCGCTATATGCCGATGTGGTTTGGCGCCGTTCACCCCCGCTACCGCACGCCGTACCGCGCGATCATTTTCCTCGTGCCGATCGCCATTTCTTTCGCGTTCACGGGGCTGCTCGATCAGGTGATCACATTCTCGATTCTTTCGGGCCTGCTCGGGTATACGTTCATGTCGATCAACATCGTCAGGTTCCGCCGGAAATGGCCGCTCGGCATCATCAATCGCGGCTATATTCACCCGTTCCATCCGATTCCGTCGATCGTGCTGGCCATGCTCTGCACCGCGACGTACTTCGCGACCTATCTCGGGTACGGCACCTCGCTCCTGTCGATCATGGCCTTCTATATCACGGCGTCGATCTGGTTTGCGCTGCATCGCTACAAGTACGTCAAGCGTGGCGATCAGTTCACGATGGACTGGCCGCGTCCCAAGGATTACTAATCGATATTTTCCTTGCTAAAGCCGAGATGAACTACGTGGAGCGGCCGATATGCACTCGTTAGGTATTGTACTTGCGGTTTTATTTCCGATCGCACTCGTACTGATGTACCGGCGGAACAGCAAGGCACTAAGAGCGGAGCGAGGCAGGCTGTTCGACTCATGCCTCGCGCTGTTCGAGCAGCATCGCCTGACCCAGGACGGGGTCTCCTGGCCCGTTCTGGCGGGGTCCTACGATGGATACGAGGTCCACGTGGCCCCGCTCGTCGACGATGCTGCTTTTCGCAAGGTGCCGTCGCTTTGGTTGCTCGTCACGGTGAAGCGTAAATTGCCGATGAAGGGAGCGGTGGATCTCCTCGCCCGCGCGCAGAACACCGAGTTCTACTCCCCTGCCGACAGTTTGCCGCTTCGCCTCGTGCCCCCCCAGGAGTGGCCGCGCCAGACGACGATCAAGGCCGACAAACCCGCTAACGAGTTACCCATTTCCGTGCTGGACCCGCACGTAAAGCAGTTCTTCGCTGACCCGCGTGCGAAGGAGATGCTCGTCACGCCTCAAGGCGTGCGGATCGTCTATCAGGCACAAGGCGCGGACCGCGGTGAGTATCTCGTACTGCGCCGGGCCTCGTTTCGCGAAACGAGGCTGAATACAACGCTCGTCGAATCGCTGCTCGACCAGGCGGTGCGGGTGTGTGCCGATGTCATCAGAGGAGGTGTTTATGGTCAAACCTGAACCGTCGCGCGCACGGCGTCCGGTGCATCCTTATCTCGTGCTGGTCGCGGGAGCCGTTCTGCCAGGCGCCGGTCAGTTGATCAACCGGATGCCCACGCGCGCATTGATCATGATTTTCTTCATGCTGTCGCTCGGATTCGTGACCGTGCAGCTTGCCGCACCTGAGCGGTCTTTCATTGGACGCAATGCCGGGGGGATTTTCGTCTACGCCATTTCAGTGATGGACGCTTACTTCATCGCGCGGTTCAAGTGGGAAGCGTTTCGCGTGCGCGCCATCGGGTAACCCGCGCCCGTGGTCTTCCCAACCACCCTTCACTCCGCGCCGCCGCGCTCATTTTCCCCTTCCCATCCTGAAGCGAACAGTGCGCGGTCGATGACCTTTCTGGTGTCGGCCGCGCCCGCCTCGATCCAGCTGCACCCAATACGCGTTGGGACCTTGAATTCGTGGCCTTCTACCTTGACGGGGTCTTCAAGAAGTTTCTGCAGGCTGTTCCGTAGCGCCTCCAGCATCGCATCGGTGCCTGTCGTCTGCCCCCCATCGCCGAGGTGTTGCGCACCGCCGCTACACCAGGCCAGTCCGTCCGCGCTGAAGTCGACCAGCAGCACCGCAAACACATGAGAATCCAGCAACGCAGCGCAGTTCAGTTGGCCCTGGATCGCTTCGAGCCTCCGGCCAATCGCGATCAGCACGCGATCGGCGTAATCCTGGCCGAAGCGTGTCGCAACATGTTCCAGTTCTCCAACATTGATCGCGAAGATCGCGCACGGCAGTGAATGTCGCGACGACAGAGCCAGGGAAAACTCCAGGCGGCCGTTAAACAACGGCATGCTCATGAGACCCGTGGAATTCTCGAAAGACTGGGTGCGCCGGGCGTCTTCTTCGATCATCTGCCTGCGCGCCACTTCCACGATGAATCCCTCCAGGCCCATCAGTTCGTCCCGGGCGGAATATACGCCGCATCCCTGATCCCAAACCCACCTCGTTTGTCCTGCGCGATCCACGATCCGGTAAGTCAGTTCATACGGCTTGCGCGCGACGATCTGCGTCTGCACCTCGTTCCAGACGAATTCGCGGTCATCGGGGTGGATCAACGAACGGAATGTCAGACGGCTTTCATCAATCAGTTCGAAAGCTTCATAGCCGGTCAGATCGAAGCACCCTTCGCTTACGAATGCCATTGACCTGTCACGATTGTTCTGCCCCCGATAAATCATCGCGCGCAAATTGGACAACAGGGTGCGCAAACTGCGTCGGCTGGCGCGCAAAGTCTCTTCGTGGCGTTCGCGATTCGACACATCGGTCGCAAGACCGACGGCGCCGACCAGCGCGCCTTCGTGATCGGCCACTGCATGGCAACGCAGTTCCACCTGCGCCATCGTGTTGTCGGCACGAATGAGTCGCGCTTCCCCGACCATTTCGCTCATGTGCCCGCCGAGCAACGCTTTGAGCCGGGCATTCAGGGTTTCCGCGTCCTCTGGATGAAAGAATGCCGAAAACGGTCGCGGCTCCGGGTCGTTACCGACGGCACGGACCAGGCCGCGCCACGCGGGATTCGAGAAGATCAGACGCAACTCGCGATCCACACGAAAGAGCGCCTGGGGCAATTGGAGCACGGCATCCTGGCAATGTTGAAGCGTTTGCAACTCGCTGCGTTGGGCATCCGTACTCGTGTAGGGCGCCGGAAACTGCAGCAGCGTCATGCGCGAGTCACGCGCACGCAGTGCTGTCACGGGTTGCGAACGGAAACTGCCGTCGCCGTAGGCGATTCGCAATGTTGCGGAGGTGCGCTCCTCTCCGTCGCGCGACTGTGTGAGCAGCGCCGTCAAATCCAGTAAGGACTGCGGATGAACGAGGTTGCTGAACGGCATCCCGACGATTTCATCCGCGTACGGTTCCCAACGCGCGTACTTGAGGAATGCGCTATTGACGAACACGAGCGCGTCGTTGTCGAGTAACACGGCGGGCATGGAAAGATTCGCCGCAAATGCGCCCAGCTCGGGCGACTTGACCGCGCGTGAAACACGCGGCGCTGTGCGGCGAGCACTGTAAGCCATCGCCAGCAGAAATGCGGTAAGGCATCCCGCCAGTACGATCGCGACGTACAATAAACTACTGTTACTGGCGCCGTAGCCAAGTCTGGGCAACACTAGCGCGGCGACCGCGCCAAGAAGTATGGTGGCGAACAGATAAACCGACATGCCATTCTCGCTCGGAAAAACACGATTAAAGTTCGCGCCCGGGTTCGGTGCACATTACGACTTCATTCACCCATGAATACTGCCCGGTCTGAGGACGCTTACCACTATCCGCTCTTTGCTAAGGTCTGCGCGCTGCTCGCCTGCATCGTCGCCTTGACTGCCCTGCTTTATGTGAGTGGATATATGCAGGCCAAAGGTAATGAAGGATTCAGGCAGACCCTGTCTTCTCTCGACCAGGCCGCAGGACTGCGAGCAGCCGCGGCGAATCCCCAGTCAGGCTTGCCAGGAAGGGCTCAGGCGCTCACTGAGCAGGCCGACTCGCTTGTCAGCAACGATACGCTACTGAACGACTGGAGGCAACGCGGCGCCCCGACGAAAGAACTCGCCAGCGCGCTCGCGGCCGCGACCGAGAGGTCGGCATCAGACAGTGCCCGTGGGCCGGATGCAAGAATTTCGGCATTGAATGCACTACGTTCGCAAGTCGCATATCAGGCTCAAGTGCAAAAGGCCGTGCTCGGACTGCTGCAGGGCACAACCGTTTGCCTGCTGATTCTTGGGATCGTTGCGCTCGCAAGGGGTGCGCACCGCGCCCTCGTCACACAGCCGGCCGCGGCATTGCGGGCGCTCGCGGAATCCGGGCAGACAATACCGCAAGGCGACGACGAAATTGACCGACTTTTGAAGCTTCAGGCGCAACTCGCCGTCCGGTTGCGCACCGAGCAAAGCGAATCGGCGCAACTCAAGCGAATCGTCGAAGACTACATTGCATTTGCGGACCAATCGCTCGAACTGCTTCACCACATCTGCGCGCAGCTCGCCGAGGAAGAGCCATCGGGCCGCACGCTCGAGGCGCTGCTGCAACGTCTTGTTGGCGTGTTGCGAGCGAACCGTATTGCGCTGGTGGTGACCGAATCGACCGCCCAACTGCTCGATATCGATCCCGTTGTCGCGCCGAACGGCGACGTGCCGCAGATCGTCAAGGCCCGCGTCACGAACGAACTGATGACACTCGCCGGCAACTATACGTTTTCTTCGCTCAATGACGGCGGGGTGTCGCCCCCGGGGCTCGCCGCCCCGGTGCGCGTACCGCTCGCAAGCTATGGCGTGCTGATCGCGGAAGGCGAGCCGGACACGCGCTTCGAACAGCGCCATTTGTATCTGCTGGAAACGATCGCCAGTGTGCTTGCCCATGCCATCTCCAATGTCAGCCGCGATGTGCGCGACCGCCGCATGGCGCTTTTCGAGGAACGCAATGCCATTGCGCGTGAATTGCATGACTCGCTCGCGCAATCGCTGTCGTATATGAAGATCCAGCTCGCACGGCTGCAAGCCGTGCTGCCGCCGCAACTCTCGCAAAGCGATGTCGCCGAAATCGCGCGCGCGATTCGCGAGGGCATCGACAGCGCCTACCGGCAGCTGCGCGAATTGCTCACGACGTTCCGCTCGCCGATGCACGCGCATGGTCTCGCATCCACGCTCGATGACCTTGCCGAAGAATTCGGATCGCGCAGTGAGGTACAAATCTCGATTGACAATCGTGTGCCGCGCATGCGTCTCTCAGTCAACGAGGAAATGCATGTCGTGCAGGTCGTGCGTGAAGCGCTGACAAATGTGATCCGCCATGCGCGCGCCACGACGGCGCAGGTGCAGCTCATGTCGGACGGACTCACGATGACGGTGACGATCGAGGACGATGGCAGAGGCATTGCGCGCTCAAAGGGCGACGAACATCACTACGGCCTCGCGATCATGCGCGAGCGAGCCCGCAGCCTCGGCGGGCGTCTGGAACTGAAGCCCGCTGAGCGCGGCTCGCGCGTGGTACTGAGCTTCGTCCCCGCAGCGCACAAGGCTCGCGCCAGCAGTGGTGCCGGCGTCCGTTAGGCCAGTTTTATCGCGCTAACACTCCGGGAGTAGCGTGGCCTACTCACCAGGAGGTAGGGCCTTATCCGGTCTATCAGAAGGTGATCTTCTTCGGCTGCCAGAAAGCGTATCGGCGCCGCGCTATCGGCACTAAGGAAAACCCGCAAAGCGTACACATCGGGCAGGAATCCATTTTTTTCCATTGCTTCATGTTGCTAGAATGATTTGGGCATCAAGTTCGAACAACAAAAGCCTCCGCTCCGTGTTCCAAAGATCGCGCTGCCGTGCGCACCGTTGACGAAGCCAGGCCGATGTAGCTGGTCGCCCTGGCACATGAGCCCAGGAAGAGCCGATGGTCACAAACACAGTACTTCTGATCGACGATCACGCGTTGTTTCGGAAGGGTGTCGCGCAACTCATCCAGATGAATCCCGCATTCGAGGTGGTGGGCGAAGCGATTTCCGGAGAAGACGGCATCGAAATGGCCGTGCGTCTGAAGCCGGACGTCATCCTGATCGACCTGAACATGCCGCGCATGAACGGGATCGAAACGTTGGACCGCATGCGCGAGGCCGGCGTCGAAGCCCGTTTCATCATGCTGACGGTGTCGGATAACGAGCGTGACGTGGTGGCCGCATTGCGCGCCGGCGCGAACGGTTATTTGCTGAAGGATATGGACCCCGAAGATTTGTGCCTCTCGCTCGAAAAGGCGCTGCGGGGATCCGCCGTTCTCAGCGAGTCGGTAACGGGCGCGCTGGTTCATGCATTGTCGGGTGGCCAACGCCTGCCTGCCACACAGAGCGAATTGACCGCGCGCGAACTCGAGGTTTTCGACTTTCTGGTTGCCGGCCTGAGCAATAAGGCCATTGCGCGCAAACTCGATATCAGCGTCGGCACCGTGAAAGTTCACGTCAAGCACGTGCTGCGCAAGCTCGATCTTCACTCGCGGCTCGAGGCCGTACTCTTGCAGCGGGAACACGGCTCGCGCGCGCACTCTTATTCATGATCGCGCGGCGCGGCTTCGAAACCGCGCCCGCAGTCGATCCGTGACGCACCTCGTTGATCTCAGTTCGGCTGCTGCGCTTGCGTCACCCGCATGGGGATCCCCTGATCAACATGCGTTGCTCCATGCCACCTGTGCGGACCACCGATCAAATCGTGCAGCTCGCTGATGTGGTGAATGACGCGCAAGCAAGGCAACTCCGATACCGGGTGATTGTGGCTGTATCCGTAGCTCACGCACACCATCGGCATATTGGCCGCCTGTGCCGCGAGCGCATCGGTCACGCAATCGCCAACGAAAAGCGTATGGGTCGGGTCCACGCCGAGCGCTTCACAGGCGTGCAACAGTGGCTCGGGATCGGGCTTGCGCGGCAAGCGGACATTGGCATCGACCACTATGTCGAACCATGCCTGCATGCCGAAACGCCACATCAACGGATCGACGAAGCGCGACTCCGAATCGGTGACGAGGCCTAGCTTGAGCCCCATCTCCCGCAAGCTGTCGAGCGTCGCTTCCGCTCCGGGGTAGAACCCGGTCAACTGGTTTTCATCGCGGCAAATCTGTTGATATGAAGCCTCATAGCGGCGCAGGACCAGATCCAGCGTGGAGGGGCGCGCATCAACGCCGAGCAGCGCCAACGCGCGATCGACGAGAATCTCCGAACCGCCGCCAATCAATGTTTGCGCGACGCCGGGCGCGAGCAGGGGAAAGCCGTTTTCGGCGAGCGCCCGGTTGAGCGCGTTGCCGATATCGGGCGACGTATGCAACAGCGTGCCATCGAGGTCGAAAAGCACGGCATCGATCGGCATATTGCGCGGCATGACTTGCATATTCGTGTCTCCTGTCTGGTGAGTACAAGTATTCCGGCGGATGGTCACGATGCCCGTTTCTGGCGGTCGATCATCTGCAGGATCATGGGTGTGAAGATCAACTGCATCGCCAGTCCCATCTTGCCGCCCGGTACGACGATGACATTGGGCCGGCTCATGAACGAGTCGTGCAGCATGGTGAGCAGATACGGAAAGTCGATGCCCTTGGGGTTGGCAAAGCGAATGACGACGAAACTCTCGTCGGCGCTCGGAATGTCGCGGGCTGCAAACGGATTCGATGTGTCCACGGTCGGCACGCGCTGAAAATTCACGTGCGTCCTGCTGAACTGCGGGCAGATATGGTGAGCGTAATCCGGCATGCGCCGCAGGATCGTGTCCATGACGGCTTCCCGCGAATACCCGCGCAGCGCCTCGTCCCGATGAAGCTTCTGGATCCATTCCAGATTGATGATGGGGACGACCCCCACCAGCAGGTCCGTATGTTGAGCAACGTCGATGCCGCGGCCGATAAAACCGCCATGGAGCCCCTCGTAGAAAAGCATGTCGGTGGGCGGCTCGATATCCGTCCACGGCGAGAACAAACCGGGTTCCAGACCGTACTGTGCGGCCTCTTCGTCGTCGTGGAGGTATTTACGCACCCTCCCCCGCCCCGTCGCCGAATAGTCACGAAACAACTCGGCGAGTTCCTGCAGCAGATTCGCCTCAGGGCCGAAGTGGCTAAACTGATGACGCTGTTCCTCAGCGGTTTTCATTGCCGCCTGCATGCCCACGCGGTCGAAGCGATGGAATGCGTCGCCCTCGACAATCTGCACGTTCAGTTTTTCGCGCCGAAAAATGTGCTGAAAACTGTTCATGACAGTCGTGGTGCCGGCACCGCTCGAACCCGTGACCGCAACGATTGGATGTTTGATCGACATGCCCCCCCCAATTACACGCGCGCTTCAGGGCGAAATAGAGAGCGCTCATTGAATAGCGGTGACGTAAACGGCGTGTCTTCACCTCGATCGTGTTCGCGGTGGTATCGCTCGATGCGCTCGACTTCCCGCTGGCTGCCGACAAATAGCGGCGTGCGTGCATACGCATCGGCGTCGTCGTCGAATATCCGTCCGCGCCCCGAGCTGGCAAGTCCGCCGGCCTGTTTGAGGATCCACGCGAGCGACTGCGCCTGATACAGCAACGGTTGGCGTGCCGCGCGGGACACCTGGTGCGTTGCGCACGGAAAAAGACACAGGCCGCCGCGCATCAGCGTGCGGTGCGCATCGGCCGCCAGCGAATCGATCCAGCGCGTGTCGAAATCGCGCTGGCGCACGCCCGCGCTGCCGTCACGGCACTCGTTCACATAACGCTGCACAGGCGGCTCCCACGAGCGCTCGTTGCCGCAATTGACGGCGACCACGGGGCCTTGTTCGGGTATGCGCATCGCGTGATGCGTCAACATGAATTCGCCCCGTTGACGGCAAAGCGTGAATCCATGGGTGCCGCGCCCGACTGTGATCACCAGCATCGTGGAGGGACCATAGAGCGCGTAGCCCGCGGCAATCTGCTTCGTGCCGACAATCTCGCAGTCACCGCCATGGCTTCGCGCCTCTGCCTGCCGTATCGAGAAGACGGTTCCGAGGGCGACGTTCGATTCGATACTGGCCGCGCTATCAAGCGGACTGGCGAACAGCACATAAGGCCGTGCCAGCGCCGTATGCTTCGCCTGCCCGGAAGGCAGCACAATGCCCGCTTTCTGCGCCCTGCACTCGCTTAACGCGATGAAGGCTTCCTGCGCGGCATCAACGCATGACCCGCGATCGGGCGAGGCACTCGCCACCTCTAGCGTCTCCGAATCGACGATCGTACCCTGTGCGATACGGGTCGCAATGATCTTCGCCGCCTGCGCAATGCCCTGGAGCACGCTATGCAGCGAGACGGCATTCGCTTCATGCCGCCCGGTGGCAAGCGCTTGCTCGGGGCCAGCGTCGAGGTGCGCGGTGAGGAATAGCGCCAGTGTCGGCTGGGTCACGATCGCCACGGTGCGTCGATTGCCTGCGCCAACCGGTTGCGCATGCTCAGCGGGTTCAATTCGTGCATTCATCGCGACCTCGATCGTCCGTTGCTCGCCAGGACTGCTGACTAGAAAGGTAAGCCAGCGCATACTCGGGGAAAACTCAAATGTTTTTACTTGCGCTTTAAGCGATGCTTATCTGTCGCCTCAGGGAGTGCCGATCATGCTCAATCTCCTTCGCAATCTCACGCTGCGTCAGTTGCAGATCTTTTCTGCCGCCTCTCAATTCGAGAGCTTCGCCCGCGCCGCGGAAACCCTGCACCTGACCCAGCCCGCCGTCTCAATGCAGATCAAGCAACTCGAGGAGGCAATCGGATTGCCGCTCTTTGAGCGCGTCGGCAGGCGCATTGCCTTGACGGAAGCCGGCACAACGCTTTCGCACCACGCAAAGCGCATTCTCGGTGACATCAAGGATGCCGAAGATGCCATGCGTTGCCTTTCATCGGCGGATGCCGGCAATATCTCCATCGGCATCGTCAGCACGGCCCGCTACTTCATTCCTCGGCAGATTGGGCGCTATGTGGAACGTCAACCCAAGGTCGATATCCGTTTTTCGATCGGCAAGCGTGATGCATTGCTGCGCCAGTTACAGGACAATGAAATCGATCTCGCCATCATGGGGCGCCCGCCCGTCGAACTCGATGTGCACAGCGAGCCGCTCGCGTACAACCCGCATGTCGTCGTCGCGAACGCGAATCACCCTTTTATCGACGCGGCTTGCTTCGACTTGCACGAATTGCGCAACGACACGTTCCTGATGCGTGAGCCAGGCTCCGATACCGAGGACGTCGCGAGCGAAATGTTTCGCCATCATCTGTTCACTCCAGCCCGTACTCTCACGTGCGACAGCGACGAAACGATCAAGCAGGCGGTGGCCGCGGGCATCGGCGTTGGCGTGTTGCCGCTGCATACGTTACGGCTTGAACTGCTGGCAGGCGAAGTGTCGGTCCTGCATGTCAACGGCACGCCCATTAGCCGTGTATGGCACGTGGTTCACATGAACGCGAAGCGGATGTCTCCGACCTGCGTGGCCTTCCGCCGCTTTTTGATCGAAAAGTCGGGTGCGTGGCTGGAAGGCCAGTTTGCCGACCTCACCCCGCATGACCCGGCCGCCCGGCCCTTCGTGCAGATATGACCCAATAGGTGCCGCCGCTTACGGCCATCGTATGGTGCGCTCGATAGTCACACCGACAGCCTTCACGTTCACGAACTTCGCAGGCTTCGCAATCGAAACGCGCACCCAATGTGCGTGGAAATCGGCCAATAGCATTTGCGCAATCGACTCTGCCAGTGCCTCCAGTAATTTCACCCCGTGGTTCACGAGCCGCAATTGCAGTGCCTCGCGCACCTTGCCGTAGTCGATCGTATCGGCGATCGCGTCCGTGTCGCATGCGTGGCTATGCGGCACCCCGGCCCACAGGTCGATTCGCACGGGTTGTAGCGCGGTCAGTTCGTCGGGATCGATGCCGATGACGGTATCGCCCTGAAATCCCTCGATGAAGATCACGTCCATCCCCGACGAAGCGAGATAGGGTCTCGCCGCGAGGTTCTTGTCGATCATGTTCATGTGGTTTCCTGTGGCTTCCTTTCCGCTCTGGCCGCGGGAACGCTGGCGCCTACGCTTGCATTGCCACACGCTCGCCCGCTTCTTGCGCCCCACTCATCAGGCTCTCCCTGAACGCGCACGCCGCCGAGGAAAGCTGCTTGGATTCTCTGTGCACCAGATACAAATACCGCAGAATCGGAAAGTGCTCGACGTCTAGCACCTTCAGCCGCAACGTTTCGAGTTCCGCCATGATCGTTGCCAGCGCAATGACTGACAGTCCCATTCCCGCCTGCACGGCCCATTTCACGGCCTCGTTGCTGCTCACTTCCATGCCGGGCCGAAAATTAATGCGATGCTCGGCAAAGAAGCGCTCGATCGCCCGGCGTGTTCCTGAGCCCGGTTCACGCATGAGAAAGGTTTCGCGTTCGATCGTATGCAACGCAATGCGGCGCTCCCGTGCGAGCGCGTGATCGGGTGGCGCGATTATCACGAGCGGATTGCTCGCCACACGCACCGCGACCAAACCTTGCCCTTCTGGGGGCGCCCCCATGATCGCGAGGTCCGTCTCGTTGGTGGCGAGCTCGTTGAGGACACACTCCCGGTTGCCGACCGAGAGGCTCACCGTCACGCCAGGAAACGCGCGCGAGAAATTGGCAATCAACTGCAGCGCCAGCGGGTTGGCCGTGCCGCTGACCAGGGACACTTTCAGCTTTCCTTGCTTCGTGTCGCGCAACTGGTCGAGCGACGCTTCGAGCACGGACAGTTGCTGCTGAAGCAGCCGCGTATGGTTGTAAAGCTCCTTGCCCGCCGCGGTCAGAAACACCTGTCTGCCGACCTGTTCGAACAGCGGCATGCCGATGACCGCTTCGAGCTGCTTCAGTTGCGACGAAACGCCAGGCTGAGTCAGGTGAAGCTCCCTGGCTGCACGCGAAAAGCTCAGGTGCCGCGCGCTCGCTTCGAATACCTGTAACTGGCGCAAAGTCAGATGCAGCATCGCCTTTCCTGGCCTCCCGAATGCCCGGGCCGCACGTTCAAAAGCGGCCTGATTTCACGCCTCAACTCTATCAGCCGGGCCTCGGCGCGCAATGCCCATGAAGGGGTACTCCGCAAGGCGAAGAGCCCGTCCAGTAAGGCTCGCACGCAGGGTTATGGGTCGAATAAGTAAGCCGAATGAGTGTTCTCGCGTGCACGGCACTACGATCGATTCACAGGCATGCCAACCAGGCGACCGAAAAAAAGCGGCAAGGGAACGCGTGGGTTGCCGAGTGAACGACTCCACTAAAGCGAGGTTCAGCCATGTTCAGCTACAAAATCACGATTGCGGTGACCGACCCTGAGTTGCATCGGGCTATCGCAGCCGAGACTCAGCGCCAGCAAGACCACATCGAGCTGATCGCGTCCGAAAACTACACGTCGCCCGCCGTGCTCGAAGCGCAAGGATCGCAACTGACCAACAAATATGCGGAAGGCTATCCGGGCAGGCGTTACTACGGCGGATGTGAACATGTCGACGTGGTCGAGCAGCTCGCGATCGACCGCGCGAAGCAACTTTTCAACGCCGAATACGCGAACGTGCAGCCGCACTCGGGCTCGCAGGCCAATCAGGCCGTGTATCTCTCCGCGCTCAAACCGGGCGACACGATTCTCGGCATGTCGCTCGCGCATGGCGGCCACCTCACGCACGGCGCCTCCGTCAACGTGAGCGGCAAGCTGTTCAATGCGGTGTCGTACGGCCTGAACCCGGAAACGGAAGTCATCGACTACGACGAAGTGCGCAAGCTGGCGCAGACGCATCGGCCGCGCATGATCGTCGCGGGCGCGTCCGCCTATTCGCTTGTGATCGACTGGCAACGCTTTCGTGAGATCGCCGACGGCGTCGGCGCAACGCTGCTCGTCGATATGGCGCACTATGCCGGTCTCGTCGCGGCCGGCCTCTACCCCAGCCCGGTCGGCATTGCCGACTATGTGACCACCACCACGCACAAGACGCTGCGCGGGCCGCGTGGCGGTCTGATTCTCGCCAACGCTCAAGCGGCGAAGGCGATCGACTCGACGATCTTTCCCGGCATCCAGGGCGGCCCGCTGATGCACGTGATAGCGGGCAAGGCGGCCGCCCTGCGCGAAGCGATGACCGGTGAATTCCGTCAATACCAGCAACAGGTACTCCTGAATGCACGTGTCATCGCGCAAACCCTTCAGCAGCGCGGCCTTCGCATCGTGTCGGGACGCACCGACTCACACGTGTTCCTCGTCGATTTGCGCGCGAAGAACGTGACGGGCAAAGAGGCCGAAGCCGCGCTTGGCCGCGCACTCATCACCGTCAACAAGAACGCCATTCCCAACGATCCGCAAAAGCCGTTCGTCACGAGTGGTGTGCGCATCGGCTCGCCTGCCATCACGACACGCGGCCTGCGCGAAACCGAAACGCGCGAGCTTGCCCATCTGATCGCCGACGTGCTGGACGCGCCCGCCAACGATCTCGTCATCCGCCGCACGGCCGACGCCGTGCTCGCCCTCACCGCGAAGTTTCCGGTCTATCGCGATGGGCCCATCGCCACGACGACCGGCGCGTTCGCGAATGACGACGCAACTGCGCACACCGCGCACTGAACGCTTCAGACGACTCCTCACGATTTCTCACGACCATTACCCAAGGAGACAATCATGTCGAACACGCCAGGCACGCGCGTCCCGGGACGTAACATTCTCGCGGTCCCCGGTCCGACGAACATCCCCGACGCCGTGCAACGCGCGATGGTCGTATCGATGGAAGATCACCGCTCGACGAAGTTTCCCGAACTCGCGCATGGTCTGCTTTCCGATCTGAAAACACTCTACCGGACGGTGGACGGCCAGCCCTTCATTTTCCCGTCGTCAGGCACGGGCGCGTGGGAAGCGGCGCTCACCAACACGCTTTCGCCAGGCGACCGTGTTCTCGTTCCGCGCTTTGGCCAGTTCAGCCATCTTTGGGCCGATATGGCGCAGCGTCTCGGGCTGGACGTCGAAATTCTCGATGTCGATTGGGGCGAAGGTGTGCCCATCGAACGGGTCGGAGAGATCCTGAAAGCGGACCGCCAGCACACGATCAAAGGCATCCTCGCGTGCCACAACGAAACCGCGACGGGCGTGACGAGCGATATCGGCGCCCTGCGCCGCGCGATGGATGACGCGGGCCACCCCGCCTTGCTGTTCGTGGACGGGGTGAGTTCGATCGGTTGCATCGACTTCCGCATGGACGAATGGGGCGTGGATCTCGCCGTGACCGGCTCGCAGAAAGGGCTGATGCTGCCTGCGGGACTCGGCATCCTGTGTGTGAGCCAAAAGGCGCTGAAGACGATTGCCCAGGCGAAATCGCGCCGCTGCTACTTCGATCTCGCCGATATGGTGCGCGCCAACGCAACCGGCTACTTCCCCTACACGCCCGCGCTGTCACTGCTCTACGGACTGCGCGCGGCGCTCGATCTTCTGTTCGATGAGGGCCTCGACCGGGTCTTCGCACGCCATCACTACCTGGCCTCTGGCGTGCGCGCCGCCGTCGCGGAAGGCTGGGGTCTGGAGTTGTGTGCAAAGGCGCCGAAGTGGCACTCGGACACAGTCTCGGCGATCGTGGTGCCCGAAGGGTTCAACGCCGCACAGGTCATCGACACGGCTTTCCGCCGTTACAACCTCGCGCTCGGCGCCGGGCTCTCGAAGGTCGCCGGCAAGGTATTCCGCATCGGTCACCTGGGAGACCTGAACGAACTGATGCTGATGAGCGCGATTGCGGGCGCGGAGATGGCGATGCTCGATGCCGGCATCGACGTCTGCCCGGGCAGCGGGGTGGGTGCGGCCGGACAGTACTGGCGTACCCATGCACCGCACGCGCAAGCCGCGGCGGACGCTGTCACCCAGCCCGCAGTGCGCCGGGTCGCCGTGGCCTGATTGCGGCGGTCTCGACGGAATCGGCGAGCCGAGGCGCGTCCGGTCGCAATTCTTCCGATCACTTCCGATCACTCTATGGCAGGCACGACATCATGCAACACGAAATCGTCTTTCTCGACCGTTCGACACTGAACGCCGATGTCCGTCGCCCGGCGTTCGATCACCGGTGGGTCCAGTTCGCGTCGACGTCGTCACACGAGGTCGGGCATCGGCTCGAACGCGCGACCATCGCCATCACCAACAAGGTGCCGCTGCGCGCCGCCGTGCTCGACAGGCATCTGTCGATCAGGATGATCGCCGTGGCGGCGACGGGCTACGACTGTGTCGATACAGAGTACTGCCGCGAGCGCGGCATCGCAGTCGCGAACATTCGCGACTACGCGACCCATACGGTGCCCGAGCATACCTTCGCGCTGATCCTCGCGTTGCGGCGCAACCTGCTCGCTTACCGCAGCGATGTGTCGCGCGGGCGCTGGCAACAGGCCAAGCAGTTCTGCTTCTTCGACCATCCCATTCGTGACCTGCACGGTTCGACGCTCGGCATCATCGGCGGCGGCGCGCTGGGCCAGGCAACGGCGCAGATTGCCGGGAGCTTCGGCATGCGTGTCGTCTTCGCGGCTCACGACGCGAAGCGCGCCCGCTCGCCGGACCTCGAATACGTCTCGCTCGACACGCTGCTGCGCACCTCGGACGTCATCTCGCTGCACGCCCCGCTCACGGCCGCCACGCGCAACCTGATCGGACTCGACGAACTGCGCCTCATGAAGCGTAGCGCGCTGCTGATCAACACGGCGCGAGGCGGCCTCGTGTGCGAGGCGTCGCTGGCCACCGCGCTCGAGGAAGGACTGATCGCGGGAGCGGGCTTCGACGTGCTGAGCCAGGAGCCGCCCGTCGCGGGCAATCCCCTGCTCGGGCTCGACTTGCCCAACTTCATCCTGACGCCTCACGTCGCCTGGGCTTCCGGCAATGCCATGCAGTTCCTCGCCGACCAGCTGATCGAGAACATCGAGGCATTCGCGCGCGGCGAGCCCCGCAATCTCGTGGTCTGAGCGGCACGGAACCACGCGCGACCTCGCAACGAATTCGACGCAAATCACCGGAGACACCAACATGGATATTCACGAATATCAGGCCAAGGACCTGCTGGCGGGGTTCGGCGTGCCGATCCAGCGCGGCGCGGTCGCCTACACGCCGGACCAGGCCGTGTACTGCGCGACGGAACTTGGCGGCTGGCATTGGGCCGTCAAGGCCCAGATCCACTCTGGCGCGCGCGGCAAGGCGGGGGGGATCAAGCTGTGCGAGACCTACCACGACGTGCATGAAGCCGCTACCGGTCTCTTCGGCAAGCGCCTCGTCACAGCGCAGACGGGACCAGATGGCAAGGCCGTCGAGCGTGTCTACATCGAGGTCGCGGAGAAGTTCGAAAGGGAAATCTATCTCGGCATCGTGCTCGACCGCAAAGCCGAACGCGTGCGCGTCATCGTTTCGGCGCACGGCGGCATGGATATCGAAGAGATCGTGCGCACGAACCCGGAAGCCGTGCTCCAGACCGTGGTCGAGCCCGCCGTCGGCTTGCAGCCCTTCCAGGCGCGCGAACTCGCCTTCGGGCTCGGCCTGAACATCAAGCAGGTGAGCCGCGCCGTGTCCGCGATCATGGGTGCCTATCGGGCGTTTCGTGACCTCGATGCGACGATGGTCGAAATCAATCCGCTCGTCGTGACCGAAGACGATCGCGTCATTGCGCTCGACGCCAAGATATCGTTCGACGACAACGGCCTGTTCCGGCATCCGCATGTGTCGGAGATGCGCGATCCGACGCAGGAAGACCCCCGTGAGGCCGAGGCCACCCAGTTCGGACTGAACTATGTGGGGCTCGACGGCGATATCGGCTGCATCATCAACGGCGCCGGGCTCGCCATGGCCACCATGGACACGATCAAGTACGCCGGGGGCGAGCCCGCCAACTTTCTCGATGTGGGCGGCGGCGCATCGCCCGAGCGCGTGGCGGCCGCGTTTCGCCTCGTGCTCTCGGACCGCAACGTGTCGGCCGTGCTCGTCAACATCTTCGCCGGTATCAATCGTTGCGACTGGGTCGCCGAGGGCGTCGTCCAGGCGGCCCGCGGGCTGACGGTGCCGCTCGTGGTGCGCCTCGCGGGGACACATGTCGACGAGGGGCGACGCATCATCCAGGACAGCGGCCTGCCCATCATCGCAGCGGATTCGCTGCTGGAAGCGGCGCAAAAGGCCGTTGAGGCCTCGAAAGCCCATCGTGCGCGCCGCGCGGCCAACCACAGATAAGGAGTACCGACATGAGCATCCTGATCGACGAAACCACTCGCGTCATCGTGCAGGGATTCACCGGTGACAAGGCCTCATTCCACGCGAAGGAGATGATCGCCTACGGGACGAACGTGGTTGGCGGTGTGACACCCGGCAAGGGCGGCAAGCATCACCTCGAACGCCCGGTGTTCGACACGGTGAAAGACGCCGTGAGCGAAACGGGCGCAACGGCGAGCCTCGTGTTCGTGCCGCCCCCCTACTGCGGCGACGCCATCATGGAAGCCGCCGACGCGGGCCTGAAGCTCGTCTGCGTGATCACGGACGGCATTCCGGCGCAGGACATGATGCGCGTGAAGCGCTATCTCCTGCGCTATCCCAAGGAGACCCGCACCATGGTGGTCGGGCCGAACTGCGCGGGCATCATCAGCGCGGGACGCGCGATGCTCGGCATCATGCCCGGCCATATCTACCGGCGCGGCAATGTCGGCATCGTCTCGCGCTCGGGCACGCTCGGTTACGAAGCCGCCGCGCAACTCAATGCGCTTGGCCTCGGCGTCACGACGAGCGTGGGCATTGGCGGCGACCCGATCAACGGCAGTTCGTTCCTGGACCACCTGAAGTTGTTCGAGCAGGACCCCGAGACCGAGGCCGTCGTGATGATCGGCGAAATCGGCGGGCCGCAAGAGGCCGAAGCGGCCAGGTGGGTCAGCGAGCATATGACCAAGCCTGTTGTCGGCTATGTGGCGGGTTTGACCGCGCCTAAAGGACGGCGCATGGGCCATGCGGGCGCGATCATCTCGGCAGCGGGCGACAGCGCGGCCGAAAAAGCGCAAATCATGCAGTCCTACGGCCTCGCGGTGGCGCCCAGCGCCTCCGACCTGGGCTCCACGGTTGCCTCTGTGCTCGAACACCATGTCACGCGCCGCGTTGCCTGACTGGGGCTATGGCACGGAAACACAGTCCGACCCGCCGCGCGTCGAGACTGTGCGCCCCCTCCCTGCGCTCGGACACACCGCCGAAGACGGGCTGCACAAGCTCGCAACGGCCTCGGCGTCCTTGCCAACGCTCAGCGCGGAGCATTATGAGCACGCAGTGATCGATCTCCTTTCGCAACTGCTGTGCGACATCGCGCGCGCCCGTCAGCCCGAGGTCGAACGCGCGTTGCGTGGCGAGTCCGCACACGAGTCTATGAGCGAGCTGATGCGCGAACGCATGGACGATCGCACCGCGCGCGTCGTCCTGCGGCGCATGCTGCAGGCCCAGGGAATGTGGTTCCAGTTGCTCAGCATCGCCGAGCAGAGCACCGCCATGCGCCGGCGACGCGAGATCGAGATCGAAGGGGGTTACGACCGGCTGCCCGACTCGTTCGCGCGGGTCATCGCAGAAGTCGCCGACGCCGGCGTGCCCGCCGCCGCAGTGCGCGATGCGTTGCGCCACCTGAAGGTGCGGCCGGTACTGACGGCTCACCCGACCGAAGCGAAGCGCGTCACCGTGCTCGAAAGCCACCGGCGCATCTACCGTCGTCTCATGGAACTCGAGTCCCCGCGCTGGACGCCGCGAGAGCGCCATACGCTCGTCCTCGCGCTGCGCAACGACATCGAGCTCTTGTGGATGAGCGGCGAATTGCGGCTGGAAAAGCCCACCGTCGCCCAGGAAGTTGCATGGGGACTGCACTTCTTCGGCGAAACGCTTTTCGAAGCCGTGCCGCAACTCATCGACAAGCTGCAGAGCGCGCTCGAACGCGGTTATCCGGGCGAGCGATTCGACATGCCGCGCTTTTTCCAGTTCGGCTCGTGGATAGGCGGAGACCGCGACGGCAATCCATTCGTGGATGACAGCGTGACGCGCGCCACCTTGCATGAGCACCGGGCTGCGTCGCTCAAGCGCTACCGCCTGCGTCTCGTCGAACTGACGCAAATGCTCAGCATCACGTCAGAAGCGCTGCCCGTACCGGACAGTTTCCACGCGGCGTTGGCTCGCGCGCTGACGCGCAGCGGCGAACCCGGGCCGATCGCATCGCGCAATCCGGGGGAGCTGTTCCGCCAATACCTGACCTGCATCCTGCGCCGTCTCGATGCCACGCTCGCCGAGAGCAACCAGGCGAGCCACGATTCGCCGGTTGCGGGCGCCTACGCGAGCGCGGACGATCTGGCGGCTGACCTGCTTGTGATCGAGCAGGCGCTGCTCGCGACGCAAAGCCACCAGCTCGCGCGGATGCTCGTGCGGCCGTTGCGTCACGAAGTCGAGACGTTTCGCTTCAGCACGGTGCAACTCGACTTGCGCCAGAACACGACGGTCATCGGGGAAACGCTGCGCGCGCTGTGGCGCGCGACATGCGGGACCGCGAGCGAACCGCCCGCGAGCGATTCGCCCGAATGGAAAGCGTGGCTGATCGGCGAGCTGGCAAAGCCATCGGACAGCGCAGAGCAAAGGAACCACCGGTTCGAGTCGCTGCCGCCCGACGAAGCGCAGACGCTACAGATGTTCCGTACCGTGCTCGACATGCGTCAACGGGTGGACCGCCATGCGTTCGGCGCATTCATCCTGAGCATGACGCATCGCGCGAGCGACGTGCTCGGCGTCTATCTGCTGGCGAAGGAAGCCGGCCTCTTTTCCGACACGCTCGGCGTCGAGAGCTGCACGTTGCCCGTCGTGCCGCTGCTCGAAACCATCGACGACCTGCGCCGCGCACCCGAGATCCTGCGCGAGTTGCTGGCCGTGCCAATGGTCCGTCGCAGCCTACGCGCGCAAGGCGGCGTGCAGGAAGTCATGATCGGCTACTCCGATTCGAACAAGGACGGCGGCTTCCTCGCCAGCAACTGGGAACTGTCGAAGGCGCAAACGAAGATCAAGCGGCTTGGCGACGAGCTGGGCGTGGCGATTGCGTTTTTCCATGGACGCGGTGGATCGGTGAGCCGTGGCGGCGTTCCGGCTGGGCGCGCCATTGCCGCGCTACCGGCCGGTTCGGTCAACGGGCGTTTTCGCGTCACCGAACAGGGTGAAGTGGTCTCGTTCAAGTACGCGAATCGCGGCACGGCGCAGTATCACGTCGAATTGCTTGCATCGAGCGTGCTTGAACACACGCTCAAGTCCGAGCGGGAGGACGCATTGCTGCCCAGGGGCGAATTCGACGAGGCGATGGAAGCGCTTAGCGGCGCGTCGCGGGCCGCCTATGTGAAGTTCATCGAGCAGCCTGGCATGCTTGCGTATTTCCAGGCCGCCAGCCCGCTCGAAGAACTGTCGATGCTGAACATGGGCTCACGCCCTGCCCGCCGGTTCGGCGCGAAAAGCCTCGAAGACTTGCGGGCGATTCCATGGGTGTTCGCATGGGCGCAAAACCGGCATGCGCTCACAGGATGGTATGGCGTCGGCAGCGCGATAGAGGGTTTTCTCGCGGTGCGCAAAGAGCGCGGAGCCGAGCTGCTCCGGCGCATGTTCCACGAGTCACGCGTGTTCCGCCTCGTCATTGATGAAGTCGAGAAAACGCTGGCTCAGGTGAACCTGGTGATCGCGCGCGAATACGCGAACCTCGTTGAGGATCCGCACATCCGCGACACGATCTTTGCGCAGGTCGAAGCCGAATACCGGCTCACTGTGAAGAGGGTGCAGGCCGTCACGGGTTCGGCCGGACTGGGCACGCGCTTTCCGAGGTTCAGCGCCCGCCTCCAGCGGCGCCTGCCCGCCATCGACCTCATCAGCCGGCAACAGATCGAACTGCTGCGCCTTTACCGCACGGCGACGACCGAACGGCAGCGCCGGGCGTATCAGGTGCCCCTGCTGCTTTCCATCAACTGCATCGCTTCAGGCTTCGGCGCAACGGGCTGAGCGCTCTTGCGCCGGTCAGCGCTTATTGGACAATCCAGGAGACTTCACTATGAGTTTCACTGTCATCGAGCCGGCCAAAGCACGGCTGCACCGCTCCGAGCTGGCCGTCCCCGGTTCGAACACCGCGATGTTCGAAAAGGCCGCACGTTCGGCCGCGGACATCATCTTTCTCGACTGCGAAGACGCCGTCGCGCCGGACGACAAGGAGCAGGCACGCAAGAACATCATCGAAGGCCTCCACGACATCGACTGGGGAAACAAGACGATGATGGTCCGCATCAACGGCCTCGACACGCATTACATGTATCGCGATGTCGTCGATATCGTCGAGGCATGCCCGCGCCTCGACATGATCCTGATCCCCAAGGTCGGCGTGGCGGCCGACGTGTATGCCGTCGACATGCTCGTCACGCAGATCGAAACGGCGCGCAAACGCGACCGGCGGATCGGCTTCGAGGTGCTGATCGAAACCGCGCTCGGCATGGCGAACGTCGAGAGCATCGCGCAGTCGAGCCGGCGTCTCGAGGCCATGTCGTTCGGCGTCGCGGACTATGCGGCCTCGACGCGCGCGCGCACGACGGTGATCGGCGGCGTGAATCGGGACTACGGCGTCCTCGCCGACAAAAACGAGCGTGGCGAACGCGACTACTTCTGGGGCGATCAATGGCATGCCGCACAAACGCGGATGATGGTCGCATGCCGCGCGTATGGATTGCGTCCCATCGATGGCCCGTTCGGCGACTTCAGCGACCCCGATGGATACGTTGCAGCAGCCCGCCGCGCCGCCGTGCTCGGCTACGAAGGCAAATGGGCGATACATCCGTCGCAGATCGAACACGCGAACCAGGTATTCACACCCGCCGAAGCGGAGGTGACGAAGGCACGCCGCATCATGGACGCCATGGCGCAGGCCGCGAAGGAAGGCAAAGGCGCGGTATCGCTGGATGGCCGCCTGATCGATGCCGCCAGCATCCGGATGGCCGAGGCATTGCTCGCGACGGCCAGCGCGATCGGCAATGACAACAACCGCTAGTCAAAATAAAATGGGCGGTCCGCAGACCGCCTGAAACGCACTGTATAGAGAAGATTGATGATTCGCTTAGCTTGCCGGCACCTGCCAGAAAGGCTGCGGCGGGTGAAACGCCTGGCCGTCCGCAAAGCGTTCGGCGGAGCGCGGCGTGTTCTCGATCAGCATCGTGACCGTCATCGGGCCCACGCCGCCCGGCACCGGCGTGATCCACGCTGCCCGCTCGCGCACGGGCTCGAAGTCGACATCGCCGACAATGCGTCCGTCCGGCATCCGGTTGATGCCGACGTCGATGACGATCGCCCCCTCCTTCACCATCTCCGCCTTGATGAGCCCGGGCTTGCCCGCCGCCACGACGAGAATGTCGGCGTGTATCGTGTGCTGTGCGAGATCCCGCGTCTTCACGTGGCAAACGGTGACGGTCGCTTCCTTCTGCAGCAACATCAGCGCCATCGGCTTGCCGACGATATTGCTCGCGCCGACCACCACGACGTTTTTCCCCGCCACGTCGATGCTCGTCGTTTCGAGCAATAGCTGGACCCCGTATGGCGTGCAAGGCGGAAAGATCGAGTTGCCCACCACCAGCGCGCCCACGTTGTACAGATGAAAACCGTCGACGTCCTTGTCGACCACGATGCTTTCCAGCACGCGCCGCACGTTGATCTGTGGCGGTAGCGGGAGCTGCACGAGAATGCCGTGCGTGCTGCGCTCGACGTTGAGGGCGGCAATGCGGTCGAGCAGTTCCGCCTCGCGGCAGTCCACATGAAAGCGATGCATGAACGAGCGTACGCCACAATCCTCGCACGCCTTCACCTTGTTCGCCACGTACGGCTCGGACGCCGCGTTGTCGCCGACCAGCACCACCGCGAGACCGGGCACGACACCTCGCGCGGACAAGGCCGCCACACGCTCGCGAAAGCGCGTGCGCAGACGTCGCGCGAGGTGGCGGCCGTCGATCAGTTGCGCCGTCATCGTGCGCCGTTCACGCCAGGGATCCAGTTGGTCCCGGCGAGCGGCACGCGGGCCATCGCCGCCGCTTCGACCGTGAGCGCCACGAGGTCCTCCAACTCCAGGTGGTGCACGTTCTGCTTGCCGCACGCTCGCGCGATCGTCGTCAGCTCCATGTTCAGCGTCTTCAGGTAGTTCTTCAGACGCTTCGCGCCGACGTCGGGTTTCAGACGCTCCTGCAACACCGAGTCCTGCGTCGTGATGCCCACGGGACACTTGCCCGTGTGGCAATGGTGGCAGAAGCCAGGCGCCGTGCCGAGGCGCGCGTAGTCGTCGAGCGCGTTGACATGGTGGCCGTCTTCGACATACGAAGCGCTATTGCAGCCAAGCGATACCAGCACCCCCTGACCGATCGCAACCGCGTCGGCGCCCATCGCCAGCGCCTTCGCAATGTCGGCGCCGCTGCGGATGCCCCCGGAGATGATCAGCTGAACCTGCCCCTTCATGTTGAGGTCTTCGAGTGCATCGACGGCCTGACGCAAGGCGGCAAGCGTAGGAATGCCAACGTTCTCGATGAAGCAGGTTTGCGTGGCGGCCGTACCGCCCTGCATGCCGTCGACGACGATCACGTCCGCACCAGCATGCACCGCAAGCTTGACGTCATTCAACGTGCGCGTAGCGCCTACCTTCACGTAGATGGGCTTCTCCCAGTCGGTCATTTCGCGCAGTTCGAGGATCTTGATCTGCAGATCGTCGGGGCCCGTCCAGTCCGGGTGGCGCGATGCCGAGCGCTGGTCGATACCCTCGGGCAGCGTGCGCATCTTTGCCACGCGCGGCGAGATTTTCTGGCCGAGCAGCATGCCGCCGCCACCCGGTTTCGCGCCCTGTCCGATCACGACCTCGATGGCGTCCGCCTTGCGCACGTCGTCGGGATTGAAACCATAGCGCGACGGCAGGCACTGATAGACGAGCGTTTTCGACGACATCCGTTCTTCGGGTGTCATGCCGCCGTCGCCAGTCGTCGTCGAGGTGCCCATCTCCGTGGCCGCACGGCCGAGCGACTCCTTCACATTGGCCGATAGCGCACCGAAACTCATGCCTGCAACCGTGATGGGAATCGCGAGTTCGATCGGCTTTTTGGCGAAGCGTGTGCCCAGCACCGTCTTCGTCACGCACTTCTCGCGGTATCCCTCCAGCGGATAGCGCGACAGCGATGCGCCGAGAAACAGCAGGTCGTCGAAGTGCGGCACGCGCCGCTTCGCCCCAAGGCCACGGATCTCATACAGTCCGTGTGCCGCGGCGTTCTGGATATAGTCGATCGTCTTGCGGTCGAAGCCCCAGGACTCTTCAGTGGCGATGTGTTTCATGTGTACGGGCTTGATTTCCATGGCGGGGTCCCTGGTTCAATATTCCTGATTCGCGTCGGCATTCCAGTGGTACAGCGAGCGAGCCGATGCCACGCGTCTGAATTCCTTGGGGTCGAACTCGGCGAATGCTGGACCCGCCGCGCGCAACAGTTGCGCAACGGCTTCCACGTCCGCGCCCTGCATGGGCTCTTCACGCGCATCGGCACCCAGCGACTTGACCTTGCCGCGCACGTAGATCACCGCCTCGTACAGCGAGTCGCCCAGCGCATCGCCCGCGTCGCCGCAGATCACGATCCGGCCGGCCTGCGCCATGAACGCGGAAAAGCTGCCGACCGATCCCTTCACGACGATGTCCGCGCCTTTGAGCGAGATGCCGCAACGCAGGCCCGCATCGCCTTCGATGACGAGCAGACCGCCGTGCGCCGACGCACCCGCCGCATTGGAGGCGAAGCCCTTCACATGCACGCGCCCGCTCATCATGTTCTCGGCCACACCCGTACTGGCGCTGCCCGAGATCGTCACTTTCGCTTCCTTGTTCATGCCGGCCGCGTAGTAGCCCGCGTGGCCGTCGATCTCCACTTCGATGGGCAAATCGAGCCCCACCGCGATGTTGTGCGCGCCATCGGGATTGGAGATGAACACCTTGCGCGTGCCCGCTTGCGCGGCTTCACGATGCAGGAAGCCATTCACGTCCGTCACCGAGGCGGACGCCAGGTCGAAGTTCATACTTTCCATACGTACATCTCCTCTGGGGCCGGTTCGAAAACACGCGCATGCTTGATGTCGGGAAGGTGCGCGAGCGAGCGGAACTCGGAAGCAATGGCGACGTAGTCGTCCGTCTCGGCCACCACGGCGGGCTTGCACGCGAACGGATCGCGGATCAGTGCAAGCTTGTCCGGTGTGCCCATCAGGAACGTGTAGAACCCGTCGAGCTGCTCGAAGCCCTTTTGCAAGGCGGTTTCGAGATCGTCGCCCTCACGCAGCCGGTATTCCAGAAAACGGCATGCCGCTTCCGTGTCGTTGTCCGTGTCGAAGCGAATGCCATGCGGTTCGAGCATGCGCCGCACGCCATTGGGGTTCGACAGCGAGCCGTTGTGCACGAGACAAAAGTCTTCGCCGGCCGTGAACGGGTGGGCCCGGTCGGGCGTCACGGCGGACTCCGTCGCCATGCGCGTATGGCCGACCAGATGCGTGCCCGTCAGGCCGCTGAAAGCGTAGCGGTCCGCAACTTGGCCGGGCGTACCCGTGTCCTTGTACAGGTCGATCATGCGGCCGGTCGACAGCACATGCAGCCGGGGGTGCGTTTCACGGATCCAGTGCTTGACCGTCTCGGGATCGATGGTGACGGTCAGGATCGCGTGGTTGTCCTTCGCATGCACCGATGCCTTCGCGCCGAGGTGCTCGTTCAGCTCATGCGCGAGCCCTTGCCAGTTGAAGTCGGCGCCCTCATCGGTGAGGCCCGAGTAGAGGCTGATCTTGCGCATGCCATTCCTGGCGGGCTCCGTGAACACGGCCAACCCTGCCGAATCCGGCCCCCGTTCCGTCATGCCCAGCAACATCGGCACCATCAATTCGCCGAGCCGCTCCCGCAGCTCAGGCTTTTTAACAAGTAGTCCTACAATTCCACACATCGTTTTCTCCTCGCGATCACATTCAAGGCGACAAACCGTCCCGGTTTTTAATCAGAAAAATTCGAGGTAGGTCTTCTGTTCCCAGTCCGACACATGGCGCATGTACTCGATCCATTCCATGTTCTTCAGACGCAGGAATTCCCCGCCCGCCGGCCCCAGCGCTTCGAGCATCACTTCGTCGTGCTCCAGCGCGTGCAACGCAGCCGAGAGGTTCTGCGGCAGGATGCTGATGCCGTTCTCCTTGAGTTCCTGCGGGGACATTTCATAGAGGTTGGCATTGCACGGCTTGCCTGGCTCGAGACGGTTCTCGACGCCATCGAGCCCGGCTGCGATCACGGCGGCCGTCGCGAGATAGGCATTGCACGCGGCGTCGGGCAGGCGCAGTTCGATCCGGCCGCCGGGAATGCGCACCATCGACGAACGGTTGTTGTCGCCATAGCTCACGTAGGCGGGCGCCCATGTCGCCCCCGTCAACGAACGGCCAACGACAAGACGCTTGTATGAATTGACCGTCGGCGCGCAGATCGCCGTGAGCGCCGCGGCATGCTTGAGAATGCCCGCCGTCCAGTGATACGCGAGCTTCGAAAGACCGAGGCCGTTCGCGTCGTGGTCGTCGGCGAACAGGTTTTTCTTGCCGTCCGAAATCGACATGTGCATATGCATGCCGTTGCCGGGCCGGTTCGCGAAGGGCTTCGGCATGAACGAACAGATCAAGCCGAGTTCGTTGGCAATCTCCGCGGCCGCCATCTTGAAGAAGACGTAGTGATCGCAGGACTTCAGGCAATCGGTGTACGTGTAGTTGATCTCGAACTGGCCGTTGGCGTCTTCGTGATCGATCTGATAGACATCGATGCCTGCCTTGATGAGCGCATCGGTGAGGCGTTCGAGGAACTCGCGCGAACGTGAAAGCCCCTTGTAGTCATAGCAGGGTTTGGGCAACGCGTCGGTGTGATCGCACGGCACGATCGCGCCGTCGGGGCCCTTGCGCAGCAGGGAGAACTCGGGCTCGAGGCCCGTGTTCAGAATCCAGCCCCGTTCTTCGAGACGGCGCACCTGCTTCTTGAGCGTCACGCGGCTTTCGAACGGCCAGGGTTCGCGCTTGACATGGCCATCGCAGACGATGCGGGCGTAGCCCGGCTGCCAGGGCACGAGCTGCAACGTGTCGATGTCGCCGACGGCCATGAAGTCGGGACCCTGCGGATCGATACCGAGCCCCCACACGGCGAAGCCTGCGAAACCGGCGCCTGCCGTCAGAATGCTGTCCAGGTGAGCGGCGGGCACGGACTTCGTTTTCGCTACGCCGTGAATGTCGACGAACTGGGCGAGGATGTACTTCACCTCGTTCTCTGCGAGAAACTTGCGGGCGGATTCGGGGGTCATGTGAATGTCCTCAAACGTGAAAAGTCCAGGGGTTTCGGAGAACGCTGGCCCGTGTTCGCGCCCGCGTCGACCACATGCTCACTATCGGGATGGCGACTGATCGATTTCGGTCATCGCGGCGATCCCGACCGGACCGCCGCCAAGCTCGGCGGCAATGCCCGAGAGGGTTTCCCACAGATACAGCCCGTACGTTCCGTCGGCCCAGATCCGGTAGTAAGGCCTGCCTGCCCGGGCGCCTGGCATGACGGTGACGGCGACTCCCGCCATCGAGGTCAGCACGACTGGCCGGGCCGCCAGGTCGAGCGCGCCGAAGTTGACATTGCAGGTTTGCAGCAACAACTCGTGCACCGCTTCGCCGCATAGCGCGAGCGCGACGTCCTGGTGCAGCACGGGATACACATGCACGGGCGTATCGAGATGCGACATCGGCGCCGAGCTACCTTGAACGAGACCATCTTCGATCAGGTATTCGGCGAGACCGAGCCGCAACACCACGCCCCCGGTTGCGAGCGGCGCCCAGCTATTGGGCTGCGCCGGCACGGGAATGCCCTGCGCACGCAGCCAGTCGGCCACGCCCTTGCCCTTGAAGCCGGTGCGGGCAAGGTATGAGACGTCGGCGATCCCGAGGATCTGGGCCCGCGCGCTGTCTGCGTCATCGATCTGCTCGTCGACACGCATGTCGTCGCGCACGCTCCATCGCAGGCTGGCCGGCTTGCGTGCATCGCCAAGCGGGCTCATTCGAAGTGGCGCGTTCATGCGGTCTCCTTTCTCGGCGAAGCCGCCTTGGTCGTGACGGTGTCTTTCTGGCGCTCGTTCTCCGGGTCGTAGAACGGTGTGGCGACAACCGTTGCGCTCACCATCCGGCCATCCGTCAAACGGAAGCTGATGCACGTGCCGGGCTCGACCTGATCCGGTCGCACGAAGGCGAGACCGATCGTTTTGTTCAGGCTCGCGCTCCATGCGACGCTCGTTACGCGCCCCGCAATCTCGCCGCGATCGATCACGAGATGGCACTCGCGCAGCCCGGGTTCGCGTTGCCCCACGTCCAGCGCGAAGGCGACGAGACGCTGTTTGGCCGGCGCACTGTCGATGATCTGCAGGCTGCGCTTGCCGACGAAGAACGGCTTGTCCATCTTCACGGCCCACTCCATGCCCGCGTCGCGCGGCGTCGTCAGGCCATCGGTGTCCTGGCTGACGATCACGTGGCCCTTCTCCAGGCGCAACAGACGCTGAGCCTCCACACCGAACGCACGAATGCCGTGTTCCTTGCCCGCATCGAGCAGCGTGCGCCAGAGCGCCGCCCCGTATTCGGCGGGAATGTGGATTTCGTAGCCCCATTCGCCGACGAAGCCGACCCGCATCAGCCGTGCCGGCACGCGATGCTGACCGAGCGCGACGCCCGTCACGCGCACACCGAGATACGGAAACGCGGTAGACGACAGATCGAGATCGACGAGCTTGCCGAGCACCGCACGCGACGCCGGGCCAGCGAGATTGACCGCCGCAAACGCGCCCGTAACGTTGACGATGCCGCAATCGAGTTGCCAGATCGTATTGAGCCGCGACAGCTCGCGATAGATCGCGGCCGCCCCCGAGGTGGTCGTCGTGAAGTAGAAGTGGTCATCCGCGAGGCGCGCGATCACGCCGTCGTCGATCACCACGCCCGATTCGTCGCACATCACCGCATAGCGCGTCATGCCGGGCTTCAGGCCCGCGTACTTCGACACGTACACGCGTTCGAGAAACTCGGCGGCTTGCGGCCCGCGCACCTCGATCTTGCCGAGCGTGCCCACGTCGATGATGCCCACGCCATTGCGCACCGCGAGCGCTTCTTCCTCGATGCATGCCCCGCGCGCCTTGCCCGGGACCGCGTAGTACTCCGGCCGCTGCCAGACCCCTGCCGCCATCCAGACTGCGTTGAGCAACTGATGCTGCGCATGCAAAGGCGTGCGCCGCTCGGGATTGAAACCACGGCCGGCGAGATGCGACATCGGCACCGGATGGAAGAACGGCCGCGCCGTCGTCGTGCCGACTTCCTGCGGCTTCTTGCCGGTGAGCCGTGCAAGGATGCGCAAGCCGTTCATGTTCGAGTGCTTGCCCTGGCTCGGTCCCATGCCGTTGGTCGAGAAGCGCTTCAACAGTTCGATGTTGTCGAAACCCTCCTGAACCGCATTCGCGAAGTCCTGCAGTTGCAGGTCCTCGTCGAAATCCACGAAGTTCTTGCCGGAACTGTGGCCCACGATCGGCCAGGGATGAGAAGGCGATTCCTGTTCCGCGAGACGCGAATGGGCCGCGTTTGCCGTCTTCACATCGCAGAAGCCGCTATGCGCCGCCGCCTGAATGCCAGCGCGCGCGCCGTCAAGCAGTTTGCTGTCGAGCGTATACACGCCATTGACCCGCCCGCAGGCAAAGACACCGGGCGGCAATTGCTCCGGCACGAACTGCTCGATGTCGTGGTCGAAGCGCATCTTGGTGTTGGCCTGGTACAGCAGGTTCGCCGCGGGCGCCCAGCCGACGCTCATGAGCAACGTGTCGCATTCAATCAGGCGCGTGGCGACCGTCGAGGCGCGCAAACCGTCTTCCGCCGAAAACGCGCCCACGCGCACGCCGGTCAACTGGCCGCCCTTGGCGTCCGGCACGGCCTCGACGACGCAACTCGACATCAGCACGTCGACACCCTTCGCTCTCAGAAGGCGTTCGAGTTCCTGGCACTTGTGCGATGCACGCAGGTCCACGACGGCCGCGACCGGAATGCCGCGCGCGAGCATGTCCAGCGCCGCGCGATAGCCATCGGCGTTGGCCGTGAGCACCACGGCCCGCTTGCCGGGCGCGACGCTGTAGCGATACGCGAGCCGCTGCGCCGCCGAAGCCAGCATCACGCCTGGCAGGTCGTTGTTGCGAAACACGGCCGGCTGCTCGAATGCGCCGCTCGCGACGATCACCGCTTTCGCGCGCATCTTCGTAATGCGCGTCGGCTCCACGAGGGGCACCCACAGGTCGGCGTAATACGCGCCCGCGAGCGTTTGCGTCATCACGCGAATGCGCGGGTGCCCAAGCGCAGCCGTCTCCAGCTCGCGGGCCCGCTCGAATCGCGTCTCGTCGCCGCCCAGTTGATAGCCGCCGCTGCCGCCAATGCGCGCGTTCTCGTCGACGATGACGACGTCCGCCCCCTGTTGAGCCGCAGCGAGCGCCGCCGAAAGACCCGATGGACCCGCACCGATCACGAGGACGTCGCAGAATCCATAGCGCTTGGGTGTGCGAATATGCGGCGCTTTAAAGTCGACCGTGCCGAGGCCCGTCATCGCACGAAACATGCGTTCCCAGCGCGGAAACCAGCGCTTGCTGTGAAACGCCTTGTAGTAGAAGCCGACGGGCAGGAACGCAGCGAGCTTGCCAATGACGCGCCCGCGATCCGCGTCCACGCCGCCGAACGTGTTGACCGAATGCCAGTCGCCGCGCGTCAGGGCCGTCACGTCGGCGCGAACATTCAGTCTCGCGCCATCCTGGAGCATCACGTTGACATCGTGATTGGCGAGCGACAGCACGCCGCGCGGCCGGTGGTATTTGAAGCTGCGGCCAAGCACGTGCACGCCCGATGCCCACAGCGCGCTTGTAATCGTGTCGCCGGAAAGGCCGCTATAGTGCTTGCCTTCGTACGAGAAGCCGATGTGCGTATTGCGTGTGATCCACTCGCCGCGATGAGGTATAAGACGCATTCAGGCCTCCGCGCCGGCAAGGTAGGTACGCAGCACGAGATCTTTCGCAGTATCGCGCTCGGCAATGAACCACGTGTTGCTCGACGTGTGGCACCACCACTCCTGCTTCACGCCCGCAGCGCCGTTGCGGCAGAACACGTAGTCGGCCCATTGCGCATCGTCGGCGACTTGCGGGTCGGGCATCGGCCGTATCTCGCCCCAGTACGTGAACTCCGACACCGGACGCGCCCCATTCACCGGACAGGTCATGATCTTCATCGTCATTCTCCAGGTCAGTGGCCAACGGATGCCGCACCCTTTTCGCCCGTCAGCGAGAAGCGGCGGAACCGGTCAAGCGAGAAACCCTCGATCAGCGGATGGGTCGTGTCGTTCGCCACCGTGTACGACATCGTCTTGCCGCATACGGGCGTGGCCTTGAAGCCCCAGGTGCCCCAGCCCGCATCGAGGTAGAAGCCCTCGACGGGCGTCTTGCCCATGATGGGCGCGAAGTCCGGCGTCATGTCGGCCATCCCTGCCCATTGCCGCATCACCTTCGCCTGCGAGAGGAACGGGAACATTTCGAGCATGTGGGCCGTGAGGCCTTCGACGAAATCGAGCGTGGAGCGGGTCGAATGCAGCTCGTACGGATCGAGCGACGCACCCATCACAAGCTCGCCGCGCGCCGACTGGCTGATGTAGACATGCAGGCTGCCGGACACGAGGATCGGATCGAGCCAGGGCTTGAGCGGCTCGCTCACCATCGCCTGAAGCGGGTGGATGAAGATCGGCGTGCGCACACCCACCATGTCCGTCACGCGCGGCGTGGAGCCCGCTACGGCGCACAGCACCTTGTTCGTGGAGATGTAGCCGCGCGAGGTCTTCACGCCTTTGACCTTGCCCCCCACCACGTCGATGCCGAGCACCTCGGTTTGCTGATGAATCTCCACGCCTCGCTGATCCGCCCCGCGCCCGTAGCCCCAGGCCACGGCATCGTGCCGCGCGACGGCGCCTGGCGCGTGATACAGCGCCCCCATGATCGGCGCAACGCCCCCGCATGAGAGATCGATCATCGGGGCGGCTTTTTTGATTTCGTTCGGCCCGACGACTTCCGAATCCACCCCGTAGTGCTTGTTGACTTCCGCGCGCCAGCGCATCGTGCGCATCGCGGAATCCGTATGGGCGAGCGTGTAGTGACCGCGCGTCGAATAGAACAGATTGAGGTCGAAGTCCTGAGACAGGTCCTGCCACAGTTTCACGGACTCGTCGTAGAACTTCACGCCTTCGGGCGTCAGGTAATTCGAGCGGATGATCGTGGTATTACGCCCGGTATTACCTCCACCGATATATCCCTTTTCCAGCACTGCCACGTTCGTAATGCCGTGCTCCTTCGCAAGGTAGTACGCCGACGCAAGACCGTGGCCTCCAGCACCGATGATCACCACGTCGTACGAAGGACGCAAGGTGTCGTGTCGGGTGAACATCCTCGGTTCGGGGTGCTTCTTCGAGAGAGCGAAGCGGACAAGACGCCATGGCATAACACACACTCCTTTGTGTTGCCCCGCTAGGGGCGGCTCTGCGACCTGGACCAAGCAAAGATGACCGCGCAACTACCGCAGGACGATGGTCTTGTTGCCGTGGATCAGCACGCGATCCTCGAGGTGATATCGCAACCCTCGCGCCAGCACTGCCTTTTCGATATCGCGGCCAAGCCTCACGAGATCGTCTGGACGGTCCGAGTGACGCACGCGAATCACGTCCTGCTCGATGATCGGCCCCTGGTCCAGTTCTTCCGTCACGTAGTGACAGGTCGCGCCGGTGAGCTTCACGCCGCGCCCAAATGCCTGGTGATAAGGCTTGGCGCCCACGAAGCTCGGCAGAAACGAGTGATGGATGTTGATGATTCGCCCCGGATAAGCGGAGCACAGGGTCGGAGACAGAACCTGCATGTAGCGTGCGAGCACCATCGTGTCGGCGCGCGCATCGTCGAACAGGCGCTGGACTTCTTCGTACGCCTTTGCCTTGTTGTCGGGTGTGACGGGCACGTAGTGGAACGGAATGCCGTGCCACTCGACGAAGCTGCGCCACGTCTCGTGATTCGAGATCACGCACGGAATTTCGATGTCCAGCTCACCCGCCTTCCAGCGTGCGAGCAAATCGTAGAGACAGTGCTCGAGCTTCGATACGAGTATCACGACCCGCTTCTTGACCGAGTTGTCGGAGATCTTCCAGTCCATCGAATACTCGCGGGCGATGCGGGCAAAGCGCTCGCGAAACGCATTGATGCCGAATGGCAGCGACTCCGCTGCAATTTCATGACGCATGAAAAAGCGCTTCTCGATCTCGTCAGCGTGATGCGTGGCCTCGGTGATCCACGCGTGATGTTCGGCAAGGAACGTGCTTACAGCAGAAACGATCCCGATGCGGTCGGGACACGAGAGGGTCAGCGTGAAGCGGTGCATGGTGGAGGACATGGTGCGCATCGAACCGGAGTGGGGAGTCGTTGAGCACAACAGTAGCCAGTTAAAACGCCACCGTCAACGCTAATCAACTTTTTTTCCTCTCAGGAAACACCCGTACGACTTTTCTACCCATGGGGGAGTATCGCGATGCATGTAGTCCCACCACCCAGAAAATCGCTCGCCATCTACCCCAAAAATGCTCTGCAATGCCCACTGGGAATGATGGGCGCAGCTATCCCCGCGATGCGCATCGGACGATGCGCTTGCGTTTTGAATGGTGTGGGTGCGATGAGCGCGCTAGTTGAGGCCGTGACGCGCGAAAGGCAGTTGCCCCGCCGGCGCGCCAGCTCGTGGAAGGCCGTGATGGCAGATGGAAGGTGAAAGGTGCTATTCACTCACGTCGGGCGAGTGACCGTACATGATGACGGTAATGAAGCGGATGGGCAATTTGATGAGTCGCTCGGGACCATGCGCAACCGACCCTTGAAAGGTCAGCGCGTCGCCGGGCTGCAGCAGATAACTGCGATTGCCATGGCGATATTCCATCTTTCCCTGCAGCATATAGATGAACTCGGTGCCGGGGTGCTCGAACGTCGGGAATACCTCGGCTTCGTCGTCCAGCGTGATGAGGAACGGTTCGAACAGCTTGACGGGCCCCTGGTCATAGGCGAGAAGATGATACGTGTGCCCTTTGGTGGTACCGCGCCGCACGACCTCCATTCCCGTACCCGACTTCACGTGCTGCGCATTCCCCTGGCGATGCTCGAAGTTCTTGAATAGCGCGGAAATCGATATGCCCAGCGCGCGCGCAAGGCTCACGATCGAGTCCAGGCTGGTCGACACCTGCCCATTCTCGATCTTCGACACCATGCTGCGCGATAGACCGCTTTGGTCTGCGAGGTCAGCAATCGTCAGTCCCTGATTCGTCCGGTGCTCCTTGACGACCTTGCCGAGGAATGCCTCGATCGACCTCCCGTCGCCACTTTCATCAGACTCACGAGCCAACAACTCGGTATCTTTTTCGCTTTTCATCGCTCAGCTCTACACGTGACTATCGACAACCCGACAACCCGACCACCCGACCACCCGGCAACCCGGCAACCCGGCAACCGGATGCGGGGACCCATGCGCAATGGCCCGCATTGCGCATAGTACCAGTGGCTGGCGAACGAAGGACGAGTTCTTTCAGTCCGGCTACCGACGTGCGATGTCAGCCACGGGTCAGAGCGCGGCGCGCATGGTGCTCCTGATGCCAGACGACGGCCTCCACCCTCGAATGCAGATCGAGCTTGTGCAACAGGTGCTTGACGTGCACCTTGACGGTTCCCACGCTGATATCGAGCTTGCGCGCGATTTCCTTGTTGCATAGCCCCTCCACCAGATATTGCAGGACTTCGTACTCGCGTGGAGAAAGTCCTGTCCCGTTGACGTGAGGAGGCTGTCTGGCGGACAAGGCATCAAACAGCTTGCCCGTGACCGCTTCGCTGAGCACGGACGCGCCCTGCAGCGCTTTCTGAAGGCTAAGGCACAGTTCTTCCGGCTCCATGTCTTTCAGTAGATACCCGCTCGCACCAGCACGGAAAGCGGCGACGACGTCGCGCTCGTTGTCCGATACGGTCAGAATCAGCAAGCGGGCTTGTACGCCATGTTGCCTAAGCGATTCGAGCGTTTCGATGCCACTCATATCCGGCATGTTCAGATCGACCAGGACGAGATCGGGCTTGAGCTGAACCGCGAGTTCAACGCCTGCACGGCCGGACGAAGCTTCCCCGACCACTCGAAACGCCTGATCCATCTGAATGAGCTGCGCGACACTCTTGCGAAAGAGCGCATGATCGTCGATTAGCAGTACGGTATAGACAGGGTCCATTCCCATTCCTCATACCTGATCAGCTTGAGCCGGGAGTCAGCCGCTTGCCACCACTCGATCATCACCCTGGCAACGGATTCAATCTGCTCCGCGGTGTGAAATCCTGACCAACCCGGGTGCGATCCCGATCCGGCCAGCCAATTGCCGGACCGAGTGGGTGAACTGACCCGCGCCAACTGCGTAGATTCGCAGACCGGCATGCACCCTGTGCATCGAATGTTCGAGCGCCCAGAAGAGATCAGCTTCCTCCGGGAACCAACGGGCAATGGCAGTGGGCAATGCGTGCACCCCGCCGGCGCCGGCCTGCGCCATCAGTGCGTCTACCGTCCATACTTCGATCCGCGAAAGATCCGCAAACGCAGTGAAGGCATTCGCGCAATCTTCCACAGGCGCGTGTGACGTGACGAACCAATGCTCGGTGCCGTTCGGATCCGGCACTACGGGAGTTCGGCGGAGGTGACTTTCGTTGGCAAAGGAACTCATTGCGGCGTCTCCACATTGACCCACTGACGTCAGAAAGAGGATCGTGGAGATTCAAGGCGATATCAATGCCCAGTACGAGGTAGTCCAGGGATAACTTTCTTGACAGGGCCGCAGGCGGTCGCAGTCACCCGATCGCGTCTCAACGATGCGGCAGGTGCAGGCTCCCCTGTCCTGCCGTGGCGCCTGGCCTCTGCTGCGGCCACCTACCCCCTGGAGGTATTACTAGAATGAAGTTGCCATATCCAGCACCTCAACTGACACTACGAGACAGCGGAATTCGAGCGACGGTCCAGTCGCGCCGGTATCATCGCGCTTCTTCGAGGCGCCGTAATGTCCCAAATGAAACGATCAGACACACGAATGCTGGTTGAGAACGTCGTGCACAAGCGCGACGCAATGGCGGCGCTGGTGTTGTACGACCATAGCATTCGTTGTGGACACAAGAAGATTGCGCTGTTGCGGTACATGGATGCGAGAGACCTCGCGGCACCGCTTACGGACAGGCACCATGCCTACGCGCGAACTGTCGTCGAATCGCTGAGTTCGATCGAAATGGAATCCGTCGCCAGACAAGCGGTTAAGCGAAGCAGGGAGCGGCAAGGTAGAGAATGGACAGGCGCCACGGGGCGAGATGGCTCAGAAGCTTGAGCGCGCATCTATCTCCCACGCAACAGGGTTTGCGCATCGACCGGATCTAGACGGGCGACGATGCGCAAACCTCCCTATCAAAGCAGGGTGAGCGCCGGATGGTTGTGAACCCGGCGCCCTCCAGCCAGTAAGGTGCGAGCGAGTGCGAATCAATCGAACATCACTCTTGCTTCATTCAACGGGTTCGTACGGCAAACCCACGTAGTTTTCCGCGATCGTCTTGAGCCCGGCTTCGGAAGTCGTGTAGTAGTCGTAGTCGGTACGCTGCATGCGCTTGTCGAAGGCGTCACGGTCTGAGAACTCGGAGACCGCGCCACAGCGGGGGCACTATGCCGCGATATTGTGAGCGTGCTTGTTGACCGCGAGCGTCGGATACCATCGCTCGAACCGGCTGTGCACGCTATAACGGCGGTTCGGATGGACGGGAATTCGGAAACGGTCACACACGTGCTTTGGGGACAGGTGTCCGTGAGTGGAGACCAATTTGAGGTCGCTCCGCACGCATCGCCTGTAATCGAAGTGGTAGACGCACTGGCGAAGGGTGACACCGTCGTAACAGTCTTTCCGCTGGATGGGCAGCGCGTCGCAGGTCCAGAAGTCCGCCGCGTCGTCGATGTGGCCGGACGCGAAGGCATCGAAATGGTGATCACTGATTCCGATGCGGGCCGAAGGCTTGCGGACTTACCACGGCTTGATCACGAATAGAGCGCTCATCGGGTCGGCTCTATCGGACGGAGTTCAATCACCCGCCGTCACGAATCCGTGTAAGAACTTTGCCCCAGACTCGCGCCGTCTAAGCACGCGAATGTCCATATTGGAGGTAGTGATCGGCCACGAACCGCCGCGCACAAGCCTCCTCGGCGACTTCGTCGCGAGCCGAGCTTCCAAGAGAGCGTGCGATCTTCGAAAGCCGATACGCCTGCTCGCTTACCTCACTCTCGCGAGCTCCTGACTATTGCTCGTTCTTGAGATAGCCAGTTTCATCATACGCGAGGCCAGTACCATCAGCCGCTTTGAGCACGTCGTCATGCCACTGGATTCGACCGACCTCCGAGTCACGGCCACCGACGACCGAATAGACCACCAGATCATGGTCATTCGGGTTGCGAAACCCACGCATGACACCGACTGGCATAGAGATGCAGTCCCACTGATTCAACTCGAGTTGATGCTCGCCTTTGTCGCCCCAAATTACGATCATTTTGCCGTTCAGCGGAAAGAACACCTCCTCGGTCCTGTGCGAGTGCAAGTTCGCGCCCTGCCCGACCGGCACCTCAATCAACGTAACGCCAAACCGGTGTTCGCCTTGAATGGCGGGCTGTACGCCCTTGTTCTCCAGAACGCCGCGATTGATGATCTTGTACAGGCGTTTGGTGAAGCCCGGCAGCCGGCTTTCAATGAAAGTCTCGCCGTAGGGTTCGACCTTCCCCCAACGGGCAACGCGGGTCGCTTCCATCTGCTCGGGTGTGATGTCCATTTGAATCTCCTTGATGAATAGTCAGGCGGAAATTTTCCGACGGACAGCTGAGTCCGTACCTAAATGCTAAGGAATCCGTCCGACTGAATCCAACACCATTTTTTTCTCACCTCCATAACTTTCCGGCATCGCGACCTCGGCAATCAAGGCTGCCGTCGCAGTGCCGGATCAAGGTCGTGCGCCGGCTCTGGGCTTCTGGCTTCAGCCATCAGCCATTGGCCGCCGAGTATCAGCGAACGAGCTGTTTCGAGTACGAGCGCCGTCATCGCGGCAGTCGCGGCAGATCGCGGCCGCACGACTGAACGCGCCAGGTAGCGTTCAAGCGTGATGCCGTCGATCGGCACCGCTCGTAATAGCTCGCTTTCGATCTCACTTTGGACGGGTGCCGGGAAGTGGATCGTCCACCCGATGCCAGCCCGCACGAGCTGGACCGCGACCGTCACAGACTCGACTTCGATTACCGTGTCGAGTTCGACGTTCGCCTTGGCGATGGCCCGTTCGAGCGCCAGGCGAATGCCGGAATTCTGTACGCCGGTCAGAATAAGCGGCACGTGCCGCAACGTTGCAATCGGCAGCGAGTCGCCCTCGAGACGGGCATCGCTCGCAAGACCGATCGCGCAAATCCGTTCGGTCAGCAGATATTCGGTGTGAGTCAGCGGTGACGCAACGATCGGCCCGCTTAACACGGCGACATCGACGGTCCCCTGTTCGAGCGCGTCGCCAAGCGCCGGAGTGAAGTTCTCAACGACACGCAACTGGATCTCTGGATATCGCTCACGCAACACACGCATCAGCGGCAGCACCAGCACACTTGCTAGGGCAGGCGGCAGACCCAGCACGACCGGCCCGCGTGGCCGGCCATGCAGGTCAATGATGTCGACCTTGATCTGGTCGACGTAGCGCAGCAGGAAATACGCGCGATCGAGCAGCAGTTCGCCTTCAGGCGTCAGTGACGCCCCACGCGAATGCCGCTCGACAAGCCGCACGCCCAGCTCCGATTCGAGCAATCGAATCTGCCGGCTCAGTGCGGGCTGCGCGATATGCAGCACCGCCGCCGCACGACCGAAATGCTGGTGTGCAGCGAGCACCTTGAAGTAGCGCAGTTGCCTTAGATCCATCGTTGTCGCCCGAGCCACCGCGGCGCAGACGATCCGCGGCGCGAGTGCGGGACCGGTTAGAAGCTGTGGCGAATGCCGAGCATCGCCGCCGTCGTGGCGACACCGGGTGCAACAGGCTGGCCAAAGGTGATGGGGGAGTTCATCGTCCCGTGGTTAGCGACATAGCCCATCTGTGCGTAAAGAACGGTGCGCTTCGATACGCTGCACTCCGCCCCTAGCGCGTATTCGCTCGAATGATTCGCTGGTTCGTTGCGATCCCTCAGATAATAGAAGCCCGAAGTCAGCGTGAAGAAAGGACTGAACTGATAGCCGAGCCCGCCTGAGATGAGCTCGATGTTCGTCGCGCCCCGGTCCGACGGATTCTCGCCGATCCCATAGCCGGCCGATACGGACAGTCCGTGGAACGTGTACTTCGCGCCGAGGTAGTAAAGACGGTTGTTGTCGAGGCCAGTGGGCGTCGCGGCCGCCAGGTTCGTATCGTGTGCGTTGTAGTACATCGCCGCGAGGTTCAGACCATAGTTCGAATACCTGAGCACCGCGGATTCACGCGAGCCGCCCTGGATCTGCCCAGGCACGCCCCCCGGTGCGTATTCCAGCGCGAACGAGGTGCCATAGAACTTCGGCGACTGGTAGACGATCGCATAGCTGTCGAACAGGCCGCCGATCGGCAGATTCGTGTTGGTACCGGTCCAGTGCGCCGCCGTGTTCATGCCGAGCCACGCCACGTAGATGCTGCCGAAGTACTCGGCAGCGCGGACGTCGGTATCGGCCATTGCATAGATCATTGGCGTAAACTGCCGCCCCAGGTCGATCGAACCGAACGGCCCCGACACGCCAACCGTCGACTGCATGTTGAAGAGGGTGGCGGCCCCCGTCGTGTCCCCGAGGCCTAATTTTCCGCTTCCGCTATTGAATATGCCTTGCAGCCTGAAATTGGCCTTGTAGCCGCCGCCGAGGTCCTCGGTCCCCTTGATGCCCCAGTAGCTCCCATAGAGGCCGGCGTCCTTCACGGTGTAGATGTGGCCCTGGTTCTTCGCGTTCGTCGCGTACGAAGCGGCCGACGTGCTCTGATAGAACAGACCCGTATCGATGGCGCCGTATAACGTCACCGATGATTGCGCGTGCGCCGCGCCCGACATGATCGCGAGCACGGCCGAGGCACTCCACTTCAGTTTCATTGCGTCTCCTGGACTACATTCCCAGTCATTGATGGCCCTATCGGCCAACTCAATTGCTGGAGATATTTTTTTTGTTTGCAGAAAGCGACCACGCCTCAGCACATCGTCGTTGAGGTCGCGCCCAAAGACGAGCGCTCCCCTCAAGACTTTCGTCCTGATCGTTACATCCAGAGAAATATTGTTTTAAAGGCGTCTACCGGGGATACGTCACGGTTTCGAGAACGTCAAATTGATTCTCAACGTCGCAATCACCGCCGCACAGAGGAGTGGAACAACACCGCTCACCATGAAGATGGTGCGCGACGTCAACCCATCGCGTAACGCCATTGTAGTGAGGAGCGGCGCTAGT
Source organism: Paraburkholderia sp. CNPSo 3076 (assembly GCF_026343935.1). Classification (NCBI taxonomy): domain Bacteria; kingdom Pseudomonadati; phylum Pseudomonadota; class Betaproteobacteria; order Burkholderiales; family Burkholderiaceae; genus Paraburkholderia; species Paraburkholderia sp. CNPSo 3076. The sequence continues at coordinate 52,067 of NZ_JAPMAL010000033.1, forward strand.
ACCGCTACAAGTCGTCCAACGCCGAGACACCATCCGATGCCAGTCGCACGTACGTGAGCTGGATAATATGCGGCGGCCATGGCATTCAAGCCCGACTGTCCTCCAATAATGCAAAAGCCGATGACGAATATCGCCGCGAATATGACTGGCATGCCGGCACTTCGAATGCCGAATGAGGCAAGACAGAGCGCCGAAATCACGAAGGCTGGTCCAAGTATTGCGCGAAAACCTCGGCGATCGATCAACCGGCCCATGACAACCGCACCCATTGCTCCGCAGCGGTCTGCGGTGCAGTGCTTGTCTCGTGAACCGGCATCGGTTGCCCTACACGCTCGATCCACTTGCTTGCCGCACGGGTTCGGTTGCGGGCAAGCAGAAACTGGATCGATTCCGGCAGATACCTCGCCATGAGGACCACATTCACCAGCGGAACGATACCGCCGATGATGAACACGCCGCGCCAGCCGAATTGCGGCATCAGTAACGCGCACAGAAAACCCGCCAGCGCGGCCCCGACGGTGAATCCGAGCGACACCACCATCATCGCCGAGACCCGGTGCCGCGGCGGACTGTACTCCCCGGCAAGCGCCATCGCGTTGGGCATTATCGAGCCAAGCGCGAGTCCGCTCAGCAGACGCAATACGGTCAGTTCCGGCAAGGAGCCCGCCAGCGCTGTGAAGATCGAGAAGATACCGAGCAACAACGTCGTAGCGATCAATAGCGGGCGGCGGCCCATCCGGTCCGCAAGCATCGATAGCCCGAACGTTCCGATCACGAGACCGAGCAGGCCGGCACTGAAAACCACACCGACATCGGCTTTCGCCAACCGCCAGTCATGAATGATGGGCGGAGCCACATAGCCGATGACCTGCACGTCGAATCCATCCATCAAGACGCAAAGGGCACACAAAGTCAGCGCGACGATCTGGAAGCGGCTTGGCTTGTGTTTGTCGAGCAGCCCACTGGCCTCGATGGTCGATCCATCCATATCCATGCATATCTCCGATATATTTTGTGACTTCCGTGGACGCGCGCGGCGTCCGTGTCTCCCCGGCTGCGGTGAGCCTAGTGTGGTGAAAATGTATCTCGCACTAACGGCCCCCACCAGACAGAATCACCGAATTGCGATAAACAAAATCTTGCACACTGGCCATTCGCTTCGCCCCCTTTTCCTGCGAGAACAGGCTCGCGCGCCTTCCGGGATGATGTACAGTGTGGCTCACCAGTGATAAAGATCTTGTCCCTGCCTACTGTCATGAAAATCCACCAGCTGAGCGCTCTGATTGCGCTCGTCGATGAAGGGAGTATTCGCGGTGCTGCGCGATCATTGGGTCTCACGCAGCCCGCCTTGAGCGCCCGAATCGCTGAACTTGAGCACGATGTTGGCGCGACGCTGGTCAACCGTACTGCGCGCGGGACAACATTGACCGCCGCCGGTCGCACATTGCTGCACCATGCGCGCGCAATCGCCAATCACGTCCGCCGCGCAGAGGCGGACATGGCACGAATCACCAGTCGCTCAACTGCGTCCATTACCATTGGCGCTTCGCCTCTCGCCGCCGTCGAACTCGTCGCACCGCTTTGGACTTCACTGCAGCGCAGGGTGAGCGACGTTCGTCTGAGCATTATCGAGGGGCAATTCCACGATCTGACTCCCCTTCTTCGGGACGGGGGTGTTGAATTTATCCTTGCCCAGATTCCGTCTGGCAACAGGGATACACGGGCATTTCATTTCGAAGAACTGATCACCTATCCCATGCGAGTGGTAGCGCGAAAGGGGCACCCCAAAGCCGGCTCTCGGCACCTTTCCGACCTATCCGAGCAATCTTGGATCGTAGGTGCGGCCACAAGCAGGAATCGCTCGACCGTCGAGGAGATCTTCCTCGAACATGGGCTGCCTGCCCCCCGTGTCGACATGCATTGCGATGCGATCACCGGCGTTCAGGCGAGCATCGCCGAGAGCGACCTCCTCGCAGTGCTGGTGGCCCCGCTGTATGAACATCTGGGCGATCGGATCGTTGCGTTGCCAATCGAGGACCGCCTTCGTCCGGTCCGGCTGGCGCTCATAACAATGGCGGGAACCCCGTTGTCGCCGGAAGCGCAAATCCTGACCGAACTGATACGAGCCCGAAGCAAAAAACTCGCCAATGTTTCCGCAGCGAAGCGACGCAAGGATACTGCTGGAGTTCCGTGAAAGCGTTTGACGTCTTCAACGCGGCGTGCGCAACGTGACCAATTCTTCCGCGAGCGTCGGGTGTACGCCGATCGTCGTGTCGAAGTCACGCTTCGTCGCGCCCGCGCTCATTGCAATCGCAATAGCTTGAATGACTTCCGCCGCGTCCGCCGCAACGATGTGCGCGCCGACCACCTTGTCGGTTTCCGCATCGACGACCAGCTTGACCAATGCAGAATCGCTGCCGCGTGTCATCGCCGTGCGCATCGGCTTGAACTGTGTTGCAAATATCTTTACGTTGCCGAAGCGCCCACGCGCCTGTTCTTCGGTCAAGCCGACGGCCGCCACCTGAGGCTGGCTAAACACGGCGAAAGGCACGTAATCGTACGTGGTCGTGCGAGGCGTGCTGCCAAACACCGTGTCCGCAAATGCATGGCCTTCGTGAATGGCCACAGGAGTGAGATTGAGCCGATCGGTCACGTCGCCGACGGCGTACATGCCAGGCCGCGTCGTCTGCGAATATTCGTCGACCTTCACGGCCCCACCTTCTGTCAGCTCGACCTCCGCGGCCTCGAGACCCAGGTGCCTCGTGTTCGGCCGCCGCCCCGTTGCAGCGAGCACGGCATCGACTTCGAGCACTTCTCCGTTGGCCAACTCCACGCGCAGTGCAGTTCCGGCGCGCGCGACCGATACGACATCGGTGCCGAGCTTCAAGTCGATACCGCTCTTCACCAACTCTTTGCCAAGGTGCTCTCGCACTTCGCCGTCGAAGCCGCGCAGGACCTGCTCGCCTCTGTACAGTTGCGTGACACGACTGCCAAGCCCACTGAAGATGCCCGCGAATTCGCAAGCGATATACCCCGCCCCAACGATTGCGATCCGGCGTGGCATGGAGGCCATTTCGAATATGTCGTCCGACGTGATCATGAGATCCGCGCCGGGAACATCAGGCTTGACCGCCTTTGCCCCCGTTGCAATCAAGATCACTTTGGCCGATATGCGTTTGCCTCCCAGCTCCACGAGATGCAACCCCGCGATAGTGGCGCGGTCCCGAAACCGGGTCACGCCGGCGTCAGCGAGAAGCTGTGCATACACGTTCTCGAGACGAACGATTTCGGCATTCTTGGCCGCCATCATCGCGCTCCAGTCATGTAGCACGCTATCTGCGCGCCAGCCAAAACCGGCCGCTTCCGCGAAATTGCGGCCGAGTTGCGATGTGTACATGAGCAGCTTCTTCGGCACACAGCCTCGGATCACACAGGTACCGCCGAAACGGCTCTCTTCGGCAATCGCAACTCGCGCACCGTGCCCGGCTGCAATTCTCGCCGCTCGTACACCGCCGGAGCCGGCACCTATCACAAACAAATCGAAATCGAATGCTTTCATTTCTTTCACGCTCTCTTGCGACGTCACGCCTTATTTCGATCAGGTTATCGCTGCTCTTGCCCTGATCGGCGTGTCCTTGCTCGCCGGCCAGAACAGAAGCGCGCGCAATTCGATACTGCGCCGCGCAGGCGCGTCAGCCTGACTCGTAGGATCTTCGAATGCGGTGTGAGCGGTGAGCCGCGCCGTGCCATCCTCCAGTGAATCGTAGATCTTCAGCAGCAGGACTTCGTCGGGACGCAAGCGGGGAAAGAAGTACCAGCGATGCTGCGGATTCGCGAGAAACGAAAAGGTCTCGCCGGTCTGGTCGCGGTAGACGTGGTCGCTGGGAACGAGATCGGCGGCGGCAATCGAGCGCGCATCGCACAGCGCGAGCGGCAGTTGCTCCACCACGCGGAGCGGGCGCCACAGATTGACGATCGCAAAGCGATGCTGGAGCCGCTGTTGCGCCTCTTCGGCATCGAGATGGTCGAGCACGCGGCGCGGTCCGGAGACGAACGTCTGATCGTTATGCACACGACGCGCGGGCAGGCGAAGTGCGGGATTCGCGTGCGAGCCGTTTGCGCTGTCACGAATCGTATGGTCGAAGACGATGACCTTTTCGGCCCCCGTCAAGTTCCGCAGCAACGCCTCGGCTTCGGGGCGATAGACGCAGCGTATCAGCGTGTCGTCGCTGAAGTCGCTTACCGCGCTGCGATGCGAAACGAGCTGGAAGCCGTTGCGGTCGAGCGAGATCTCGCCGGCTTCCGCAAGCGGACGTGCGTTGTGGATCGTCACGCGCCGTGCGTCGATCTTGCCCGAACTCCACGGCGTTCCCGCAGGCGGCTCGAATGTGTAGTTGACAGGCCTGGCGTTGCCCGGGGCGAGATAGTTGAGTTCCGCCTCGACGGTAGACGTTTGCGAGGCGGGCTGAGTGTGTAATAGCAGGGCATCCATTAGTCATCCTTCGTAAATCGATTTGCACCATCGGCGCAGTTCCAGCTGCTGTGCCCAGGAGTTGCGGATCTGGCGGCACAACCGCCAACAGCTTTCGGCGATGGCTCGGGGTCCGGCCTGACGACAGGCTATCCCGAAAGTGGGGTGTCCACCAGACAGGACAGCCTGATTGCTATCAACAGAATCTTTCGCATTGGCAGTGCCGTCCACCGCGCCCCTCAACCGCTTTCCAGCTGTTTCGGCGGTGAGCGCTAATGCAGCACCCTGATGCCAGTGATAGACGAGACCTTTCTCGTCTAGTGCGTGTAGCGGTCTATGACTTGATTTCAGCCGATGAACCTTCATGGTGCGCCGAAAGGAGGGAAATCTCTTTTATCACCGATATCAGGATTCTCCACTATCGCTCGCGGGCAAGGCACATGAGAGGCGCCTGTCGAACGATGAAAACAGCATCGTGCGGGCGAAAGATTCTGTTGATAGCAATCAGGCTGTCCTGTCTGGCGGACGCCCCACTCCTGGGATAGCCTGTCTTCAAGCAGGACCACCTGAACCTGTGTAAGGAGTGTGCGAAGTGGCGTTTGAAGGAAGGCGCGTTGTTGCGGGCAACAACGACGGAGGAGCAGCCGTATTCGGCAAAGACAATGACCTTTTTCGTTCGAAGGAGGAGCACCATGAGCGAGGATAAACTGACCCTGTATAACTGGGCGACTTCAACATGCAGTCAGAAGGTGCGGTTCGTTCTCGCGGAAAAGGCTTTGCCTTACGAGGACTATCGAGTCGACGCCCTCAAGAGTGAACATCTGTCCGATCGGTATCTAAAGCTCAATCCAAATGGTGTCGTCCCGACACTGACGCATGGACTCAACGTCATCATCGACTCCTCGGTGATTGCCGAGTATCTCGACGAGGTCTTCGGAGATGTCCCGCTTTCCCCAGTTGATGCTTACGGCCGCGCAAGGATGCGCGCCTGGAGACAGTTCATCGACGAGGTTCCCACTGCGGCAATCCGAGTTCCCTCCTTTAACGGCTACATCAAGCATCTCTGGGCGAATAAATCGGATGAGGAGCTCGAATCGTTGAACGCCAAGAGGACCGTAAGGAAGCACTTCTACGAACACCTCGGACGAGAGGGCTCCTCCCAGGGAGAAGAAGCACGCTCGGTTGAAATGTTGCGGGAGACGGTCGTGCGCATGGACCGTGCTCTGGCTGACGGGCCCTGGATGGTCGGAGAGCAATTTACGTTGGCCGACATTACACTCGTTCCGACGCTCGTGCGCATGTCGGACATCGGTCTCGCCCGCGTTTGGCACGACTTGCCTCGCGTGGCCGATTGGCTCGCCCGAGTCGAGAGACGGCCCGCGTTTTCCCAGGCTTTCTATCCGGGGTCTCGATTTGAAACGCGAGGCACTCATCCCCTGGCTACCCACAAGAGCCAGGAAACCGCTGCGTAAGGAGTGTGCGAAATGGCGTTTAAAGTTAGGCGCGTTGTGGCGGGGCACAACGACACAGGTGCGGCCATCGTCATCAGTGACGAGGTCATCCCGGCCGTATCCAGGGGCGTGGGTCGAAATATAACCGGGTCGGAAATATGGTCTACCGACACCATGCCCGTGGACATATCGGCAGATGCGGAGAGCAGGCAACGCAAGGGGTATATAAAAGTCTATAACGACTACAACTACGTTGGTAGCGGCCAGGGCACAACGTTCAGAATCACCCACTGGGAGCCGGGCCATGCACTCTTTCCGCACCGAACGCAGACGATCGATTACGACATCGTCCTGAGCGGCGAAATTGACCTCGAACTGGAGGGAGGCCAGGTCGTTCATCTGAAGGCCGGCGACGTCGTAGTCCTCCGCGGCTGCACGCATACCTGGATCAATCGGAGCGACAAGCCCGCGGTCACCGCCTTCATGCTGATCGACGCTGCTCCGTTCGAAATCGCGGGAGAGATGCTGAAGCCCTTCTTCCCGGTTCCGATCGCTAACTAGGTGTCCGAACGATGCGTCGCGTTGCGGCGCGCGCGGTCGACCCTCGTTCAAGCGATCAGCGCGGGCTGTCGCGGCCACGCGCCGCGGCACCGTTCATCCGTCGCGCGCGAGGCTCGGGGCCAGCCATACATCATAAGAGCGATCCACCAAGGAGACGGAATGCCCATCGATCGAGAAGCAGTCAGAGTCCTGCTCGAGACAGAAGAAAAACTGAGGACCCAGGACTATGGAACGTTTGGCAGGCTCAAGGAACATCCGCTCGACCAGATGAGCGACGAAGAGAAAGCGGCGTATCACCTCGTCATGGAAGCCCGCGGGATGGTGCCCGGTCCGTACAAGATCTGGCTGCAGAATCGCAAGCTGATCGAGGTGATGCTGCAAATGGGACTTCATTATCAGAGTGAGTCCACGTTGTCCAAAGCTGAGATCGAAATTGCGGTCAGTCTCACAAGCGGGAAGTTGGCCGCCGCCTATTCCAGCTACGAGCACGAATGGATAGCAGAAGTCGTCGGCGGTGTACCCGCCGAAAAAGCCCAGGCCCTGATTGCAGGCCTGCACACGTCGTTCGAGGATCCTCGCCAACAGATCGTCTACGAACTGACATCGACGCTGCTTGAGCCCCGGATCGTCCCAAGCGGCCTGTTTCACCGGGCCATCGAACTACTGGGGCACGCTGGACTTACCGATCTCATCGCCTTTATCGGATATTTCACCACCGTCTCCCTGACGCTACGCGCTTATGACGTTCCCGCCAACGCGGTGGGATTGCATCGATGAAGGTTGAGTCTTCATTTGCCTAGCAATACGAAAATTGAGGTAACAGATGAATGTCGGCACATCCGTCCATGTGGTTGAAGTCGCTTCCTTTCCACCTGGCTATTTTCTTGAGAACTTCGTTATGCGAGCAAATGGCTCGTTCCTCGTGACCGTGCTGTCCCACAAGCAGCTCTGGTACATCCCGCCCGAGCGCGGGGCATTGGTCGACCCGGTTCTCCTCCATACCTTCGACATGATGGCAATGGGCATCGTGGAAGCGGAGCCGGATGTCTTCTACGTGGCAACAGGAAAAGGACGGGCCCGCATCTACCGTTTCGATCTGCGTGGCTGGACGCCCGAAGTGCCCATTTCGCCCCACGTTGTCCTCGAACTGGAGGATGGTGTTGGAATGGTCAACGGCAGTTGCCTTGTGGGACCGAGGACAATCCTCATTGCCGATTGCTTCGCCGGCAAAATGTGGCGGATAGACCTTGAAGACAACGGCATGTCGGCGACCGCGCGTGAATGGCTCCGACATGACAGCATGACGCACAAGCCGCACGGGCCCATGCCCGATCAGCCTGGCGTGAATGGCGTGCGTTACGCGGCAAAAACCCATTACCTCTACTACACGAACACAGCCCAGCAGACCTTCATGCGGGTTGCCGTGGACCCGCACACATTCGACCCGGCAGGCGAGCCCGAGCTCGTTGCGACGGGCATGATGGGAGACGACTTCTGCATCGACGAAGAGAGCGGAGTCGCGTTAGTCACCACTCACCGCGAAAACACCCTTGATCGCGTATCCCTTACGCCCGATGGTAATGCAGGTCCGAGAGACAGCGTGATTGGAAATCCAGTTTTCGATCTGATGATCGGACCTACGGCAGCTGCCTGGAGCCGAAACCCGTCAGAGCATGGCCGCGTTGTGTATGTCACCACTGACGGCGGGATCAAAGCCCCCATGCCCGACGGTCTGCGCCCGGCGAAGGTGCTGCGCGTAACGCTGTAGATCAATGCCACCGCTTCGGTCTTCGCGTGCCGTTAGCCTGTGATTGGCATCGCACGTGAACGTCAACGTGTCGTCAAAAATCTTCTGAGCAGATTCATCATGGTAAAAGCATCAGGCAATCGTATTCTCGCGGAGTCCCTCAAGGCCTACGGCGTCGATCACTTTTTCAACGTGCCGATGATCATTCCGCCCGGCATCAAGGAATTGACCGCGATTGGCGTCAAGTCAGTCGTCACGCACTCGGAAAAGGCCGCCGCTTATATGGCAGACGGGTACGCCCGAGAAAGCGGGCGCGTCGGCGTCTGCGCATCGCAGGCAATCGGAGCGGCGAATCTCGCGGCAGGTCTGGTCGATGCATTGATGGCCAAGTCTCCCGTACTGGCCATCACGGGCGGCAGCACGCCTGACACACGGGAGCGCAACTTTTATCAGGAATACGACCAGCGTTCGATCTACGCAGGTGTCTCCAAATTCAGCGCCCGGGTCGAAAAGGCACAACGGCTGCCGGATCTGCTCCCGCAGGCTTTCCGGGTTGCGACGACTGGCACCCCAGGCCCCGTGCATCTTGAACTCGGAGGATATTGGGGCGCCTCGCTAACGGAAGAGATCGAATCTTCGATGCCGCCTGAGCCGCGCTATGGCTCATGCCCGGCGGTTCGCCCCGCCGCACCGCCGGACGACGTTCGAAAAGCCGCTGCCGCCATGCGTCAGGCTAAGCGTCCCATTATCGTGTGCGGATCAGGCATTCGGGCATCGCGGGCGCAAGCGGCTCTGGTGGACTTTGCGCGTCGCGCGAGCATCCCTGTCGCCAGTTCGCTCGATGCCAAGGCGGTCATGCCCGAAAGCGATCCGCTTTCCATCGGCGTGGTCGGTGACTACTCGCGCGATACCGCGAACATCGCGGTATCGCAGGCGGACTTTGTCCTGTTCGTCGGGTCCACGACAGGCGGCATGGTCACGCGACAATGGTCGGTTCCGACACCTGGCGTACCCGCGGTCCAAATCGACATCGACCCGCGGGAACTGGGGCGGAACTACCCGTTGATCGTCGGCCTCCTGGGGGACCCCGCCATGGTCCTCGATCAACTGAGTGCCGAGCTGACGGGACCGATCGGTCAGCCGGAGTGGCTCCAGCACATTGCCGCGCTACGCGAGCAATGGACGCAACTCGCAGCCGAACATGAGCACTCGACCGTCTCGCCTATCCGGCCCGAACGTCTTTGCCGAATGCTGTCCGACTCCTTGCCGGACGGCGCATTGGTTGCTGTGGATACGGGCCATTCCGCTGGATGGGCGGCCCGTAATATTTATCTGGATCGGCCGGGTCAATCGCTGATTCGCGCTGCAGGCTCGTTAGGCTGGGCGTACCCCGCCTCGCTTGGCGCCAAGTGCGCCAATCCCGATCGGCCGGTGGTCTGTTTTACCGGTGACGGTGCGTTCTACTACCACATGGCCGAAATGGAGACCGCCGTCCGCTACGGAATCAATACGGTCACTGTGGTCAACGACAACCATGGCTTCAATCAGGAAAGACCTCTCTGGGACGAATCTCCCGCCTTGGAGAAGAACTGGAAATTCGGGGGCGTCGACTTGGCTGCGGTCGCCCAGACGTTCGGCGTGAAAGCCTGGCGCGTCGATCACGCCTCGGAATTCGAGAGTGCCTTCAAGGTCGCTTTAGAAACGAATAGTCCGACGTTGATCGATGTCCGCACGGACCCCTCCGCTCTCGTTCCTATCCCTTGGCAAAAGCCCTGAAGCGTAGTAACTGTTTCAGTCAACTCATGGTTCGAGGTCAGTCGAGCTTGACCTCAAAGCCACGTCGTACCGCGGGGCGCTCGAACAGCGCCTCGTACCATCGCGTGACGTCGGGGTAGTCCGCAAGGTCGACCTTGTGCCGCTCGTGTCGCCACGCCCAGCCAAGGATGGAAAAATCCGCGACCGACAACTCGCCGACCACGGACTCGTGGTCGGCGAGCCTTGTGTGGGGTAATCGTACTTCTCGTGCGAATTCTGGCGGTTCAGCTCGAGAAACCTCGACTAGTCAATGACTTGCAGGGCGCCTCAATCGTGCTAAACATGACGGCCTGCAAAGCTTTGCTGCGCGCGGTTCGACGAACACGTGGCGCCATTTTTCGCACCAAAAGTACGATTATCCCAGCTCTAACCGGGTATCGATACGGTGTGGCCAAACAAGCGCTGACAGTTCTGCTGCGTCACGCTCGATGTCGAAAAGCGCAGCGAAGAACGGCTGGGTGTGCCCCGCGACCTGGCTGCTGTGGTTGGCGTGCAGCTCGAAGAACTTACGGCGGGCATGACGTCAAACGTGATCTAAACGTTCCTACCGACGCGCACCTGCAGCCGATAGCAGCTCCCAGATTCGTCGATATTCAATATGCCCAACCGTTTTCGCCGGTCACAGGTGAGTTCGTCGCGCTGGAAATCCAACAAACTTTGCTCCGATATGAGCCGGTACGCCGAACGCTTGCCGTCCCGAAAGGTGGGCAAAATCGCTCGGGTCCATGGGCTCGGGTTGTTGAGTCGGTCGACATATTCCTGTTGCGATAGAGCAGCCAGACTCTCGACGTCGTACATAATCAGATATCGCGTACTCGCATCCGTTTGCACGAAACGCCGTCCGCGGAGAAACCCAGAAATTCCGAGCCTTTCAACCAGATGCTCACGCGTGTGCCAGTCGATGAAGTTCGCGACATCTCCATCTCGCAGCGCGAGTGTCGCACACAGAACGGCGCGTTGTGGCTGATTCATGCTTTCTATCCGATAAAGAAAACTATCAATTCCGGGCTGTGCGAAACGGATGCTTTTGTAAGTGCATATCGCACCGAACGTCGGCGCGCCCGTGATCGGGACGCCCGTCCGCCTTGCGATTGCAACACGCGCGGGACAGCATACGCCCTCGCAACTGCGAATAGGCTGGCCTCCGATCATCTCGTCGACCATTGGCTCGGTGTTGCGAGCGCGTGCATAGCGTGGCGGCGACTTCAGCCTGAATTCCGCTACGACGCATCGGGACGCATTGGTTTTCGGCCAGACGCGCTGTTGGCAGCAGCGTTAGTCACCCTGCATGCCCCCCGCTGAAACCATTGAACGTTGTTAGCGAGCAGTTGCGCCCCCATCAACGGGTAATGCTACGCCAACCACGAAGGAAGCCGCATCGGAGCATAGCCACACGACGGCCGCTGCGATCTCCTCGGGTTGTGATATCCGCCCAAGGGGATTTGCTGGTCAACAATGCGGGAGTCACAGTAAGTTCCATCGCCCGTGTCCGCGCGTCAACAAGCAGCAACAACGCTTCCTGCACAAGTGATTGTTCAAGCGACGACAACCGGAATTCCTGCCATGCTTCCTGGGCCGACAATCCGGATACGCTGCTTTCGATCTGTTCCTCGCAATCCAGCTCCGCTCCCCGCATACCATACCCGGGCATCGCCCGTTACATGATCGCCCCCCGCAGCCAGGGAACGAACTCGCGATCACCGATTCCGTTTTCCTCGCTGCACGTTCGCCTTCCCGATGCGACCTCCAGAATGAACTGGAACAGTTGCATCCCTGCTTCCTCGACGCTCAGACGACCGTCGACGATGTCGCCGCTGTTGAAGTCCATGTCCGGGCGCATTCGCTCGAACAGGTCCGTGGTGGTTGCAATCTTGATAGTGGGAGCCGGCCTGGAACCGAAGACTGAGCCGCGTCCAGTCGTAAAGCAGATCAGGTTAGCCCCTCCCGCTATCTGCCCCGTTGCCGACACCGGGTCGTAGCCCGGCGTGTCCATGAATACGAGGCCGCTTTCAGATACCGGCTCAGCATAGTCGTAGACCGCGTTCAGTACGGTGCCGCCTGCTTTCGAGACTGCTCCCAGTGACTTTTCAAGAATCGTTGTGATGCCACCTGCCTTATTACCGGGCGACGGATTGTTGTTCATTTCGCCGCCATTTTCCGCCGCGTAGCGTTCCCACCACCGCAACTTCGCGAGTAGACGCTCGGCGACGTCATCCGACGCTGCCCGAGCCGTCAGCAGATGTTCTGCCCCGTAAATCTCCGGCGTCTCCGACAGGATTGCGGAGCCGCCATTGCGTGCGATCAGGTCGACCGCCACACCGAGCGCGGGATTGGCGGTGATTCCCGAGTACCCGTCCGAACCGCCGCACTGCAGCCCGATTTTCAGCCGCGCCACAGGTACTGTTGTGCGCACGGCACGATCTGCCACTTCGAGCAGTTCGTGTACGATCGCGACTCCGCGCGTCACCGCCTCGCGGAAACCGCCCGCGTCCTGGATGACGAGCGTTCTGATCGACCCGTCATGGCGCGCTCGCAACGATGCCGCGAGATCCTCGACCTGATTGACCTCGCAACCCAGTCCGACAAACAGCACGGCCGCAAAATTGGGATTGCGCGCATAACCGGCCAGTGTCCGACGCAATAGCGCGATTCCGTCACCGGAGGCCGACATCCCGCATCCGCTCTGGTGCGTAATCGCGACAACACCGTCCACGTTTCTGAAGGCCTCCATGGCTGCCCCCCGGAACGCATCCGCTATCGCATGACAAACACTAGCCGAGCAGTTGACGCTCGCGATAACGCCGATGTAATTGCGCGTTCCTACCTGACCGTCCTGCCGCACGAATCCCTGAAACGTGTCGGAACGGTCGATCTCTGCAGCCCGAAGCGCCGTTTCGTGGCCCGACTGCCCACTCCCATGACGTTCAGGCATGTCGACGTTGTGTACGTGAACGTGTTCGCCCGCAGCGATGTCACATAGCGCAACGCCAATCGTCTGCTGATACTTTGTCACGGACGCGCCGCGGGCGATGTTCCGTATCGCCACCTTGTGACCGGCAGGCACGGGCGTCAGGACCTGAACCTGCTGCCCATTCGTATCGATCTGCGTGCCTGCATCCAGCGCGCGAAGCGCAACTGCAACGTTGTCTTCACGGTGAAGCACCAGAAACGTCTCCACGTTCATGATGCGTGCCTCCCTTCTATAGCGTCCAGGCGGTTCTGCGCGGCCAGCATGCTTCGCAAGCGCGGCTGTGTAGACGTAAGCGACAACGAATCCGCGAGTTCGATCAACGGCTTTATTCGCCGTCTGACCTTTTCTCCGTGATTGGTCGCAATGTCCGCGATACGATGAGCCAGCCAGGGATTGAGCAGCCGGTCGCGCACATTTTCGATGTAGCGCTCCGCGGCACTCTGCAGGCCCAATGCGTCGAACACCGGCAAGACCTCCTCGTGCCAGATTCCCTCGATACCGTCCCGAAGTCGGGGATCGCTCATCGCCACCAGCACCGTTTCGTTCGACGGGCGGCGCTCGTTGATCCACCGATCGGCGAGCCAGCTGTGGCCGAGATTGAGAAAGAAGAGCTTCAGACGCTCATGGGTGCGCAGGTCGTCTGTCACCACAATCTGCTCGTGCACACATGGCAACTCCATGCCCGTACGCCGCTCGACGGCCCATAGTGCATACGGTTCGGCGATTGCGCCGACCGGGTCGATCGGCTCGGACACGATCCGGTCGACCAGTGAGTTCACCCAGACGCAGCTATGCTGCAGATACCCGATAAACGTCGCCGGCATTCCCCATCGCCGTGCCACGCCGAGCACGATATCGCGAAGCGTGTTGCCATTGTTTTCGACAAGTTCGCAGGGAAAGATCGACACACCATCATCGGGACGCACCTGCCAACGTGCATGCAGGAGAACCAGCAGCTTCACCGGAAAGCTGTGCGGCACCTGTTCGTCGCCAACAAGCATGTCCGCCGAATCCCGGTCGTCAAGCCGGTAACCGGCATCGCCCGTGTTCGAGACAATGACCCGCACCTCTTCGATCGTCACGTGGCGAATGTCCGCCCAGTCGAGATCGGCGACCCAGGCCTTCTGGACGGCGTGGCAATCGACGACGCGATCGACCGCCACACTGCCTTCCCTGCCCCGAATGCGGACCGGATAACTGCGTGCATGCGCAAGCGCGGCAATACGCGCCCGGCTCGACGGATTGCCCGTGGTCTGCACAACGCCGATTCCGCCAATCGCGTCGCCGCGCTCGAGAGCCTGCGATACGAAAAAGGCGACATGGGCCAGGAGAAACCGGCTGGTGCCGAACTGAAGAATGGGTGTGCTCATGCTGCCTGTCCTGATTGCTTCGCCATGTAATTCAACATTCGACCAACGCCTTGACAACGGTCTGCCCGGGTCCCAGCAATCGCGGAAATGCTTCGGGCACCTCGTCAAGGCGCATGCGATGCGTATTCAACGCCTGGTCAGGAATGCGGCCCGAACGCATCGCCTCCAGCACGGTTTCGAAGTCGGCGGCGGTAGCGTTGCGGCTTGCAAGCAACGTGGTCTCGCGCTTATGAAATTCCGGATCGGAGAATGTCACCTGACCCGGCACGATCGAGATGAGGGTGTATTTGCCGCCATGCGCGACGAAGGCAAAGCCGCGGTTCATCGCATCGATGTTGCCGGTCGCGTCAAAGACCGCGTCAAAAAACTCGCCATGCGTGAGCGATGCGAGTTGCGCCACGTCGTCCGGGCCCACCGCGACCGTTGCATCGACGCCCATATGCAACTTGCAGAATTCAAGGCGGTCCGCGCGCGTGTCCAGACAAACGACCGTGGCACCGCGCAGCCTGGCAAAGATCATCGCAGCCATGCCAATCGGGCCAGCCCCAACCACCAGCACCCGTTGACCGGGCGACACATCGGCACGCCGCACGGCATGTGCGCCGATGGCAAGAAATTCGAGCATGGCCGCCTGATCGAGCGACACCCCTTGCGCCTTGTGCACGAACTGCGCAGGCACGCTGAGATACTCGGTCAGTGCGCCATCGCGATGCACACCCAGCACCTGGATGTTGACGCAGCAGTTCGTCTTGCCTTGACGGCATGCGACGCAGTGTCCACACGACAGATAGGGCATGACGTAGACGCCGTCGCCAGCCGCGAACCCCGAGTCAGGATCCGCCTCGACGACCACTGCGGACAGTTCATGACCCATTACGCGCGGGTATTGGAGGTAGGGTTGACTGCCGGTAAAAATATGCAGATCGGTACCGCAAATCCCGACACGGCTGACCCGCATCAGTACTTCGCCGTCACCCCGCGCGGGTAATTCACGCTCCTCGGCGCGCAGTACCCCGGGTGATTCGCAGATCACGCTAAGCATGTTGATATCCTCTCGATCAGGTCAGGTATGGTGACTCGGTGTGCCAATCCGGTAAAAACGGCTCGCGTTACCACCAAAAATGTCGGCGAGCGCAGCAGATCCAAACCAGCTCTCGCAGTCTGCCTCGCATGCGGCCAGCCACTCGCTGTAGCTTGTGCAACCGGTAGCAAGACGAAGCACGGGCCAGTCGCTACCCCACATCAATCGTTGTTGACCGAACAAATCCGCGAGGACACGGACATACGGCCGGCTACGCTCGCGGAACGCGTTACCATCAACCAACGCGCCTGCCTCGGTCCACAGACCGGATAGCTTGCAATGCACATTTGGCAGGCTCGCGAGCCGAACCATCTTTGGCAGCCATGACTCCAGTTCGTCCATCGCAATATTCGGCTTTGCCCCATGGTCTATGACGATCGGCAGATCGGGATAACGCAGCGCAAATGCATGCAGCGAATCGAGATGACGCGGCATCACCAGGGCATCGAAGCGAAGCTGGTGCGCCAGCATCGCCTCAACCGCGACATCCAGTGCGGGATCGTCGATCCACGCGTCGTCAGACAGGTCCTGAAGCATCGGGCGCAGGCCGCGAGCCTTTGGGTGGGCCGCAAATCGCGCGACACGGCCCGCCGCATCCACCGCCTTGAGGTCGACCCAGCCGACGACCGCCCGCACAGACTCAGTCTGCCCGGCAAGGTCAAGCAGATATTGCGTGTCTTCCTCGACAGGCAATGACTGCACAAGCACGGTTCCGTCGATACGGCCTGCGTCGAGTTCCGGCGCAAGATCTTCGGGGCCGAAGTCCCGATAGATCGTGACCAGTTCGCGTGGAGGCCAGTGACCGGCTCGTGCTCCGATGCGCCAGTAGTGCTGGTGTGCGTCGATGCGCGGGGTCATTGACGACTCCCGGGGACGGGCGCATCTGCGGCGATCAGTCCTTCCTGGCCAAGCGCGCCCCAGAAGTCCGCCGGCACGGGTTGTTCGAGCCACGTGATGTTCTGCTGCAGCTGGGAAACGCTACGCGCACCGATCACGCAGGAAACGACAGCGTCATGCGCGAATGGAAACTGCAGCGCCGCTGCAGGAAGTGGAACATTGAAGCGCTCACATAGAGCAGAAAGGCGACGCACCTTACCGACGACTTCGGCTGGCGCTTCCGAATAGTTGAACTTGCCGTTGCCAGCGAGTATGCCGGAATTGAATACCCCGCCCACGACGACGCCTGTGCCAAAGCGGGTGCAGCGATCGAGCAGCGGCTCCAGCGCACCCTGTTCGAGCAAGGTGTACCGGCCGGCCAGCAGAATGACGTCGAGCGACGCTTCGTTCAATGCATCAACGGCGACTTCCCACTCGTTGACGCCAAGACCGACGGCGCGTACTTCGCCGCCCGCGCGTAGCTCTTCGAGCGCGCGAAACCCACCGCCGGCCGTGAGCTGGCTCCAGTAGTGCGTATGTCGATCACCGTGGGTCAGGCTGCCGATGTCATGGACATACAGGACATCGATGCGCGCGAGGCCGAGGCGCTGCCGGCTGTCTTCGTACGAGCGCATGATGCCCTCGTAGCTGTAGTCAAACACAGGGCGAAACGGCAACGGTTCAGCCCAGCCATCCTCACCGGGCTGGACGCCGACATCGGGGCGCATCAAACGACCTACTTTCGTGCTCAGCGTGAAAGCGTTGCGCTGGCGCGCCGCGAGTGCCTGCCCGACGCGCCGCTCAGAGAGCGTATAGCCGTAATACGGCGCGGTATCGAAGTAGCGCACGCCTGCGGACCAGGCTGCGTCGAGCAATGCGCAGGCATCGGTGGCCGACATGGCACGGTAGAGGCCGCCGAGCTGGGAGCAGCCAAGGCCAAGCCTGGTCAGTTCGAGGCCACTGCGCGGTAAGGCGCGTTTTTCGGAAGCATTCATAAACCGGGGAGGCAGGTGTCAGGGGAATACCGTGAAGGCTCCCTGCGACGAGCCAGATGGCTTCGTCGCAGATCGGCCACCATCAGTAGAGGACGTTCTTCGCTTCCTGGGAGTCGAGGTTCGGTTTGTCGACCATGACTACACCGGTATCGACCAGCTTCGCGACGGGCTTGTGTTCGATGACGCCGACCACCGTCTGGATTCCCTTGTTCCCCATCTGCCACGACCCCTGAACGGCGATCGCCTGGATGGTGCCGTCGCGAACGAAGCCTTGCAGATCCTCATTGCCATCGAAACCGACCGCCACCAGCTTGCCAGCCTTGCCCGCCTGCTTGAGCGCGCGTCCCATGCCAACCGCGGTCGGTTCGTTCGCGCCGAAGATGCCTTTCAGATCCGGATTCGCGGACAGCACATCGGTTGTCTGGTTCAGTGCTGTCGCCATCTGCGACTGCGAGTAGTAAGGTCCGACAATCTGCAGCTTCGAATGGGCCGCGATGTATTTACGGAAGCCGCCTACCCGGCCAACTTCCGACCCGGCGCCGGGCACGTACGACATGACTGCAATTTTGCCCGTCTGTCCTACGCGAGCGATCAGTGCCTGGGCACACAGTTCGCCCGCCTTCTCGTTGTCGGTCGAGAGGAACGACTGGTAATACGGTTTGCCCGAGTCCGAGATTGCCGAGTCGATCAGCACCACCGGGATATGTGCTTCCCAGGCTTTCTTGATGGCAGGCACGAGAGCGTCAGGATCGGAAGGCGCCAGCACGATACCTGCCACGTGCCGGTTGACCGCGTTCTCGACCATGTTCACCTCGTCGGCGATGTCCGACTCGGCGGCCGGCCCCTGGAAGGTCATCGTATAGCCCTTCGTTTCTGCAAGCGCCGCGTTCGCGCCCTTCTGGACGTTCTGCCAGTAGTTCGAATTTACCGTCTTGACGATCACGGCGATCTCGCCGCCTGCAGCATAGGCGCCGGTACTGAACGCTGCACACAACATCGCCGATACCGTCAGCAGGGATAGCTTTCGCATGTCTCGCTCCTCTCTTGTGGTTGAACTTCGTGTGGTGGTTGAACTTCGTGTGATTACCGCTTGCGATTTCGCAACTGGTCGATCCAGACGGTGCCGAGAATGACGACGCCGATGATGATCTGCTGGATGAAACTCGATACGCCGTTCATGTTGAGCCCGTTGCGCAGGACGCCGATGACGAACGACCCGATCGCTGTTCCCGAGATCGTCCCCACACCGCCCATCAGCGAAGTGCCGCCGATGACCGAGCTGGCAATCGCGTCGAGCTCGTACATGACACCCTCGTTGGGCTGCCCGGTGACGAGTCGGGACATCAACACACAGCCCGTCACTCCAGCCATGGCGCCGGAGAGGACGTACGTGAAAAGCGTCACTCCCTGAACGTTCACGCCGGAAAGCCGCGCTGCTTCCGCGTTCGAGCCCACCGCGTAGATGTGGCGGCCAAGCGAGGTCTTTGACAGCAACACGGAGACTGCGACGAACAGGAAGATCATGATGACGACCGGATAGGGGATACCCGGAAACGTTGTGTCCGGAAATCCGTCTGCGCCAATATGGGAGACGCGAAGCAACGCCCCGTTTCCGAGTGCTCCAAACGCGTCACCCAGATCTGAAACCGGACGCGCGCCGGTGATCTGCAGCGCCAGACCCCGCGCGACGAGCATCATGCCCAGTGTCGCAATGAACGGCGGCAACCCCATACGCGTCACGCAGATTCCGTTGACGGTCCCGCACAGCGCGCCGACCAGTACCCCACACAGCATCGCGACCGGCACGGGCGCGCCAGCCTTTGTCAGTAGTGCTGCGGAAACTCCCGCGAGTGCAAGAACGGAGCCGACCGAGAGGTCGATGCCGCCGGTTATGATGACACACGTAGCCGCTACGCCCAGGTAGGCGATGGACGTCACCTGCAGGCAGACGGTCATCAGGTTGCCGACCGAGAAGAAGGCCGAACTCGTCACAGAAAATGCCGCCAGGAGCACGACCAGGCTGCCCAATGCAGCAAACTTCTGGATAAGGTCGCGGCGCCGTTGCTGGGCCGTCTGCCTCGCGGCCTGGGTCGAATCTGATGTCATTTCAAGCATGGGTGCGCCCCGAAGCGTAGTGCATGATTTCCTCCTGACTGGTATGTGCGGTTTCGAGAACCGCAGTCATGCGGCCCTCGTGGAAGACGGCGATCCGGTCTGTCATGCCGAGCAGTTCGGGCAACTCCGAACTGATCAGGACGACCCCGACGCCCTCGGCGGCGAGCCGGTCCATCAACCCGTAAATGGCGAACTTCGCCCCAACGTCGATACCGCGTGTCGGCTCGTCGAAAAAGAGGATCTTTGAGCCACGATAGAGCCACTTGCCGATCACGACCTTTTGCTGGTTGCCGCCGGAAAGATTGCGTACGATCTGATTGACCGATGGCGTCCGGATCGCCAGCTCCTTGACGTATCGCTCGGCGATCTGTTGCTCCTCCCGAAAGCGCAGGAAACCCGTGCGTGATGCAATGGCGCGCACATTTGCCAGCGTGATGTTCGCGGCAACCGGCATCATCAGGGCGAGGCCCTCCCTCTTCCGGTCTTCGGACAGATAGGCGAGCCCGTGCCGGATGGCCTCTCTCGGTGAGCGGATGCTCACCGGCTGACCATGAAGCGTGATCGTTCCGCTATCCAGCCTGTCAGCGCCGAAGATTGCGCGCGCAACCTCGGTGCGGCCAGCGCCCATGAGGCCGGCAAATCCGAGAATCTCGCCTCTGCGCAGCTCGAATGAGACCGGGCCGAAGACACCGTTGCGGTGCAGATCCTTCACGCTCAGCAGCACCTCTTCGGAAGGAGACGATTGCCTAGCCGGATAGGCGTCCTCAAGCGAGCGACCGACCATGTGCGCAACGATATCGTTGACGCTCAGCGCAGCGAAGTCATCGGTCGAGATGTGGCGGCCATCGCGCAGAACCGTCACGCGATCGACAATGTGCGCCATCTCGTCGAGCCGATGCGAGATGTAGAGAATCGCCACGCCCGCAGCGCGTAGTTCCTTGATGATCCTGAATAGCTGGACCGTTTCCGATTCCGTGAGGGACGACGTCGGCTCGTCCATGATCAGTACCTGAGCGTCGAGCGAAAGCGCCTTCGCGATTTCGACCATCTGCTGCTGCGCGATCGAGAGCGTCCCGACCAGCGTCGTGGGCGCCACATCCAGCCCGATGCGTGCAAGACAACGCGTTGCATCCGCGTTAAGCCTGCGCGTATCGACGAAGGGTCCGCGTTTGGGCTCGCGTGCCAGATAGAGGTTTTCCGCCACGCTCAGATGCGGCACCAGGTTCAGTTCCTGATGGATGATCGCGATGCCTGCGGTCTGCGCTTCGGAAGTCGAGAGGAACTGCACGGCCTCGCCGCGATAGCGGATCACACCGACGTCCGGACCGTATTGCCCGCTGATGATCTTCATCAGCGTGGACTTGCCCGCCCCGTTTTCGCCGCAAATGGCGTGGACCTCTCCGCAGCGCAGATCGAGGTTGATGCCATCGAGTGCGATCACGCCCGGGAAGCGCTTTCCGATACCTTCAAGGCGAAGGATCTCCTCGTTTGGTGGCTTATGGAGTTCTGCATCCAGGCTGGGCAGCCCGTTGGGCACGCTCATCTCGTCTCCTTTGAAATGGCCGACCTGGCTTCGCGCTGGTCAGTCCAATTGAGACGGATTAGACGGTAAACTCAGTTATTGGTCAAGCCAATATGATTTTCGTTAACTGGTCTTACCCATAAGGAAAACCCTGGGACGGGCGCAATCGCTTGTCCCACGGTACTTCAGCCGAAATGCTAGACTCTATAGGCCGTTCAACTTGTCGGCAGCTGGCAGGCACCGAACCTCATCGTGAAATCAACAGAACCCAAGCGGCTTTACCAATCCATCGCTACCCAGATCCTCACATTGATTCGTCAGGGTGAATTCCCGGCGGGGGAGCGTCTACCACCAGAGCGGGAACTAGCCATCAAGCTCGGCGTCTCGCGGCCCTCGTTACGTGAGGCGCTTATTGCACTGGAGATCGGTGGCAAGGTCGAGATCCGTGTCGGATCCGGCGTCTATGTGCGTGAGACAGGTATCGATGATGAGAGCGCGGTGGGATCACTTGGCGATAGTCCGTCCGAACTCATGCAGGCGCGCGCTGCGATCGAAGGCAGCGTAACGGTGCTCGCCGCAGCGCGCATGACCGCCGCCACGCTCGATCGCCTGCGTCGCTCGATCGAGCGGATGCGCAGACTTGCAGCAGCGGGCAAATCCCCCGTTGAAGCGGACCGGCAATTCCACATGCTGATCGCGGAGGCTGCGGGGAACTCCGTGCTCAGTCGCTTTGTGGGCGAGTTGTTCGACAGCCGCCACGATCCAATCGCGGCCGCCATGCGCGGTCACACAGAAAGCCCTCAAACCTGGACCGAAGCGGTACGCGAACATGAAGAGGTCCTGAGGGCCTTGCAGGCTGGCGATCCTATCGCGGCGCAGACAGCGATGCGTGCTCATCTCAAGGCTTCCGGGGAGCGATGGATAAGCGGTGCGCTGAAAAAAGGTTCAGATACAGGGCAAGCAAGTGAAAATACATAGCGGGCCTCGGTACCCGCGAATTCGCTCGACTTCACGCTGAAGATCCTCTGCATTAAGGGATCCTGCGCAATGCCGTCGGCACCTGACCGCCACGAGTGCCCCTATCGCTTGTCTCGCTGTGCTCACTGCCAGGTAGGTCCGTGCGGTTGCGCCTGCTTCTAGGGAAGTAATCCCGCCAAACTCGATGTTGTGAGCGGCGGTCTCAATTTCACGCGAAACGGGCGGTTTGAAACTCACGGCACTAAGCAGCATCAAGCGGAGAGTTCGGGGTCCCACTGGTCTTTCATGCGATAGCTCCTGCCTTCGATCACGACGGTCTTGGCATGATGCATGACGCGATCGAACAGCGCAGAGGTCAATGACTGAACCATTGGCCTCTTACGGTCTGACGCGCAAATGTCGGTTCGCAAAGCGATGTCAGCAGGTGTTTGATTTGAAAGGCAACTTATGCAGGGCCACAAGACGGGCCCGCGCTAGACCTAGATGCGCCTAACCGGAAACATGCGCGAAAATCAAAGGCACACCCCGCAGACCGACTTCGGGCGCGGCGGCTGGCTCAAGCGGATCGCGTCAAGGCGTGATGAATAGCCTTACGGCTGCCACGACGAATCGGCTATTGCCCAGAACGCGGCTTTCGGTTTCAGGTTCGCGTCGAATAGCAGCGGCAGATTGGTACGCGGCACCGGTATCGAGCTCAGCCACGTGTGCTTGTCCGAATAGCCCCAGAAGGTGACGGCCTTGATGCTTGGCTCGTGCTCGAACAGATCGAACACCGCGCGATACCGCTGCGCCTGCGCACGCATCACGTCGTTCGGCACCGGCTGGCCGACATCGGGCAAACACGCAGGCGGATGGCTCCAGCATGCACCCGGGTCGCTGTAGAGACTGACATCGAGTTCCGTCACCTGGTTTTCGAGTCCGAGGGCGGCGACGTCGTCGAAAGCCTGCTTCATATTTTGCAGCGGCGGCCAGTTGATGCTGATATGCATTTGATGCCCGACGCCATCGATCGGCACGCCCTGAGCACGCAAATCGCGTATCACGGAGAGCAGCTTCGCGCGCTTGGCCGCGTCGTCCGTGCTGTACTCGTTGATATAGAGCTTGACGTCAGGGTCGGCCGCACGCGCGGCGCGGAACGCAATTGCAATGTAATCCTTGCCGAGCGCGCGATACCACGGGCTGTCTTCGCGATAGACCTGATGCGGGTCGTCGCTGATGACTTCGTTCACGACGTCCCATGCATAAACCTTGCCGCGAAAATGCGTGACGACATCGGTCACATAGCGTTGGAGCCGTGCCGCGACGATATCGCGGTAATGCGGATCTTTGACGTCGCCTGTAAAGAACCAGTCCGGCGCCTCGGTCCATTCGCCGCTCCTGTAATGCCACACCAGCGTGTGCCCACGCACGGCTAGGCCATGCGCCTGCGCGAATGCCACGATCTGGTCGGCCGGCGCGAAGTTGTACTCACCTGCGGCCACGCCTATCGTGCCCGGTTTCATTTTGTTCTCGGCGGTCAGGCTCGAGAACTGGACGGCCAGCAGCGCGGCGTCGGCGGGACTGTCGATGGAATCGGGTTCAATTGCGGCGCCTACCTTGAAATGCGCGGCCATCACGCTTTTCAGTTGCGGCACTGCCTGCGTGGGTGCGGCTGCGAGCGGCAATCCATCGCGGGTGGCAGCCGTTTGGTTGTACGCGCAACCTGAGATCGACGCAATCGTGAGCAATGTGACGCCTGCGTACAGTGCACGCAAGGCGATCCCCGATGGACGCATTCCCGTCTCCTTATAGTGGTGTGCCTGGCCAGAAAGCATGTTTGCGTACCATGCAACGTTACCGGTAACGTCGTGGGATGTTAAACACCGAACTTCAAGGTTGCCATGCGGGGTTTACCTGACGCACGCGAGGTGCAGCGGCGGGCTTTGACGAGAGAACGCATGAGGAGGCGGGGAGAGACCGGGCTGAGAGACCAAAGAGTCATCCCATCCCGGCTGTGAGAGGCCAAACAATGGTTTATTTTTCTGACCGTCGCAATTGATCTCACCGTCCATGGGCGAGCCACCTGATGTCTACGGACGTGACGCCCGCGACCGAAGCCGCGGTTCGTTCGGCTAGCGCTACTTGGTCATGCTCAGGCACCCATCCGAGCAGCGTGACCACGCCTGAAGTCCGGCAGCAAGTCTTCCGGTCCTGGTCAAATCACCCTGACGCGCCATCGCGGTGAGCGCCACGCCACCGCGACGAGTTGACGTTGAGCCGGCCGTCCGCGCCGAGTGGCTCCCGGCGAGTGAGCACGAACTAGGCACAAGCGCCTCGCCGTCATCGACTCCCACAAAAAATATTGCGGCCCAGGCGGGATTCGCTGTAGCTGGTCAGTTGCTCTACTTCGCTATCCTAAAGCTCTGAGGTTGATCATTAGATTTATTTTAAATAAAGTACCTCCGCGTAAATCATGTCAGAGTCGTGTCGGAGATTCGCGCTTGCTCAGCGCCGCAGAAGCCTCCACCGCCGAAACCGTCGCTGCTGACAAAGGTCAATGAGAGAGCAAACCTTCACATGTTCGGATAGTTCGGGCCGCCGCCGCCTTCGGGCGTGACCCACACGATGTTCTGCGTCGGGTCCTTGATATCGCAGGTCTTGCAGTGCACGCAGTTCTGCCCGTTGATCTGCAGACGATCTTCTTCCTGCTCGTCTTTCACGAACTCATACACGCCTGCGGGGCAAAAGCGCGCCTCGGGGCCTGCGTATGTCGTGAGGTTGATGCCGACCGGCACCGACATGTCCTTGAGCGTAGGGTGCGCGGGCTGGTTCTCTTCGTGGTTCGTGTTCGAAATGAACACCGAGGAGAGCCGGTCGAACGTGAGCTTGCCGTCGGGCTTCGGATACTCGATCGGCTTGCACTGCGAAGCGGGCTTGAGCATCTCGTGGTCGCGATGCTGGTGATGCAGCGTCCACGGCACATTGCCGCCCAGCAGCTTCTGCTCGATGCCCACCATCAGCGTGCCCAGGTACAGGCCCTTGCTCATCCACTGCTTGAAGTTGCGCGCCCTGTACAGCTCCGTGTAAAGCCACGACTGCCTGAACGCTTCCGGGTAAGCCGCGAGCTCATCGCTCTGGCGGCCTGCCTGCACGGCTTCGAATGCCGCATCCGCGGCCAGCATGCCGGTCTTGATCGCCGCGTGGCTGCCCTTGATACGCGAGGCGTTCAGGAAGCCCGCGTCGTCGCCCACGAGCGCGCCGCCCGGGAACACGAGCTTGGGCAGCGACATCAGGCCGCCCGCCGTGATCGCGCGCGCGCCGTACGACACGCGCTTGCCGCCTTCGAGGTACTTGCGGATTTCCGGATGCGTCTTGTAACGCTGGAATTCCTCGAACGGCGAGAGATACGGGTTCTGGTACGCCAGACCCACGACAAAGCCCACCATCACCTGGTTGTGGTCGATGTGGTACAGGAATGAGCCGCCGTAGGTGTCCGATTCGAGCGGCCAGCCCGCGGTGTGGATCACGAGGCCGGGCTGGTGCTTCGAGGGATCGATCTCCCACAGTTCCTTGATGCCGATGCCGTAGACCTGCGGATCCGCATCCTTGCCGAGCTTGAACTTCTCGTTCAGTTGACGGCCCAGGTGCCCGCGGCAGCCTTCGCAGAACAGCGTGTACTTCGCGTGCAGCTCCATGCCGAGCTGGAAGTTCCCGGTAGGCTCGCCGTCCTTGCCGACACCCATGTTGCCGGTGGCGACGCCCTTGACCGAGCCATCGTCGTTGTAGAGCACTTCAGCGGCCGGGAAGCCGGGGAAGATTTCGACGCCCAGCGCCTCGGCCTGCTGGCCCAGCCAGCGCGTGACGTTCGCGAGGCTGATGACGTAGTTGCCGTGGTTCTTGAAGTTGTCGGGCAGTGCCCAGTTCGGCACAGATTTAGCCCCCGTTTCGGAAAGAAAAAGGAACTTGTCCTCGGTCACGGGCACGTTCAGCGGTGCGCCTTGCTCTTTCCAGTCCGTATCAGCTCGTTCAGGGCACGCGGATCCATGACCGCGCCCGAGAGGATATGCGCCCCGATTTCCGAGCCTTTCTCCAGCACGCAAACGCCGACTTCAGTGCCTTTCTCCGCGGCCAGCTGCTTCAGGCGGATCGCGGCAGACAGCCCGGGGCTAAACGATGTCTTTTATGCCTCAGCCATCATCATGATTGTCATCATCCCGCTGATCTGGATCACCAAGCCGAGCTGAGGAGGCGGTGCCGGTGCCGCCGCCGCGAGCGCCGCACACTGAGGTGCGCGTCAACCTGTGCATCCACGGGTGGGGTCATCGACCGCTTCCGTTTGCCAGCCCGCAGTCTTGAATTTCGGGTCCCCTTCTACCCTTCCTGAGGTATATCTCGCCGCAACGCGAAATCACACGATCTGCCGAACCCATTGACTCCGCCAACCCGGTTCCTCAAAGGGATCCGAAAAATACTGAGTCTCGTGAATAACCTTGCCGGCGCGGAACTCCATGACGCTCACCACACACGTCACTCATCCCTTATAGTCAATCGTATATTCCGTGATCCAGAGATCACCTTCCCCTTGAGTCCGCCGGACATTGAAACCCGATGGCTTATCCGGATGACGACTCCGAAACGCCTGCAAATTGCTCCGTCCAATGATTCGCTCGCCTGATTGGGGATAGTCGCAGATGGCATTGTCATCGTAGATGTCATGTTCCACGTCGAGATCCCCGGCCGCCGACGCGTGCCAGTGTGCATCCAGGGCTTCGCGGATTTTGGCTTCCGGCATCACCTACGTCCTCACACGGTTCACGTTTCACCATCGCTTACGTTGCGGAGAGGAAGCCCCCGCTGCCGGTTTTGACGACGTCGTTGAATCTCCGCCTGATCTGAATCCGATTGATCTCGTCAAACGCGCCAACCGGAAGGGCAGAGATGTCGAAATTCTCCCGCGCGCGTGCCGCAGTCTTGGGGGTAGTAAGTAACGCCCCGCCACGCTGCACCGCCCAGGCAAGCAGTACCTGTGCTGGCGTCTTGCCAATTTCCTCGGCAATCCGGGAGACGACTGGGTCCTCAAGCGGCCCGGGCCTGATTCCATGACCCAGCGGTGCAAAAGCCAGAAACACGATGTCTTTCTCCTTGCAGAATTCCAGAAGTTCCGTTTCTGGAAGATACGGATGTGCTTCGACCTGCACCACCGAAGGCTTGATTCTCGCCGCTTCGTAGAGGGGCCGCAATTCGTCCAGGAGGATGTCAGACAGTCCAATGGCGCGGCATTTACCTTGATCGACGAGATCTTCCATCGCCTTCCACGTGCCGAGCAAAGTCACACCTTTATCGTAGATGACATCGCCGTTTTCATCGCGCGGGTCCTGTTCATCCCCTGGCTGAAACGCGAACGGAGTGTGTATTAAATAGAGATCAAGATAGTCGAGTCCAAGCCTGCCAAGACTCGCCTCGAAAGCCGGTTCGACACGCTCGGGCCGATGATTGTTATTCCACATTTTTGTGGTCACAAAGACGTCTTCGCGCGCAATCCCTCCCGCAGCAAGTCCTCCCCGCAGAGACTCGCCCACCTCACGTTCGTTCCGATATCGCTCGGCACAATCGATGTGACGATATCCGGTCTCCAGCGCGGCTTTGGTAGCACTGACAGTAGTAGCTCCATCGGGAATCAGCGTGCCAAATCCGAGCGCGGGCATACGCCCGCCTCCGTGATTAAGCTGTAACTTTTTGCTCCGGAAATCGAAAGAATCAATCATGGCGACACCTCCGCACTACTTCATGTCCTGCGACGAAGCACCGACGCCTCGGGCTGCAATTGTGGCGCCAGAGGTCCGACAACCTGAACAGCATGCCTCGACTTAGCCACGCCTTTCGGTCGCCACTTGAGGTCTTCGCACGCATGCTCGAGGCCCTGACACATACCTCATCAACCCTCCACTAAGCCGTTGCACTTCGGCTTTGAAGCCGCGCTGTGTATGGGCGCCAATGTAGGCTGCATCCGCGCCGTTGCAATGCTGCTTCCACTGCGCCGCTTTCTGACAACATGTAAACGCGGTCACCGCTCGGGTGGGTCATTCGCGCCCGAGCAACTGGAATCCTGCAAACGCACCATTACAATTCGTATACCTCATTACTCTGCGAACCGACTCATCGGCGTCAGTGGGTGCGCATCTTGATTGTACCCACTGCCCGTTCGGCGGTACGCAGTCTGTTACCCGAGTGGAAAACGATCATTTCCAGGTGGACGCGTTGCCCCTGTAGCCGTGGTGACATTGACCAGATTTGTGATGGTATGGACTAGTACGCGAACTTTGTTAGCTGTAAGAAAGCGGACCCGTCTCCTAGAATGAGATGAATCCATTGCGCGGCAGCGATACGTGAGTGAACCGGTTCGAACGACGGTGGGAAAAACCATAGGGTTATTGGACCAGGTTCTTTCGCGGCGCATCCGTGATCTTCGCGAGCAATGCGCGTGAGAGGAAGACTTCCCGATCCAATACCCCATAAACACTGGTAGCCTCGCAGACGCTTATGAACCCCGCCAAGCCACGGACAACTGGAACGGCAGAACCGAAGCTCGCACACTCGCCAGAGCCGGTTTCCGCACGGGAGGCAGAGACTTCCGTACAGCAAACGTCCAACGAAGCCGAGCTGCCACTTCGCCTTGCTATCGGCCTGATCGGAATGCTGCTGGCGTCGCTACTGGCAATATTGAACGAACAGGTCACCGCAGTGGCGCTAGCTGATATTCGCGGCGCGTTCTCGATTGGAAATGACGATGGGACCTGGCTGACCACGCCCTTCGAGGCTACGAACGTAGCCACGATGGCATTCGCTCCGTGGTTTGGGATGACGCTCACGTTGAAGCGATTTACGATCGGCGCCGTGCTGGCCGTGATGTTGCTTGGATTCCTCTGCCCCTTTGCGCCAAACCTGCTTACGCTATATGTGTTGCGTACGCTGCAAGGCGTAGCCGGCGGATGTCTGCCGCCGATGTTGATTATCGTAGCGCTTCGATATCTCCCCCCGAAAGTCAAGTTATATGGACTCGCGGGATACGGACTCACCGCGACCTTCGGACCGGCGCTCGGCACGCCTCTCGCAGCCGTATGGACGGAATACGTCAGCTGGCGAATGGCATTCTGGCAAATCTTGCCGCTTGGCATCGTATGCTGTGTGGCGATCCAGCAGGGGCTTCCGCCAGATCCGCTCAAACTCGAACGGTTCCGTTCATTTAACTGGAGTGGCTTCATACTGGGATACCCCGCGATAGCCATGCTCGTCATTGGTCTTCTACAGGGTGATCGCCTCGATTGGCTGAATTCCACGTTCATCTCCACGATGTTTTGTGGCGGAGCGCTGTTGTTTGTGGCGTTCCTTATCAACGAGTGGTTTCGTCCACTGCCGTTTTTCAAGCTTCAACTGCTTGCCCGCAGAAACTTCGCGCACGGACTTCTGACGCCGGTAGGCGCCGTTATGCTGCTGGTTGGCGTCGCCACTATACCTGGCCAATATCTCGCGCAAATCCACGGTTACAGGCCGCTGCAAACCACGCCGCTATCTTTGCTCGTCGCGCTTCCCCTATTGATTGCGCTGCCTGCGACCGCTGCCCTCCCGAACCTCCGGCAGGTCGACCACCGCTGGGTCATGGCCATTGGACTGTGCCTGATGGCCACCACGTGCTTTTTGGGGACTTTCATGACCTCCGAGTGGGTTCGCGAGAGCTTTTACTGGCTTCAGTCGTTACAGATCGTTGCGCAACCCATGGTGATCATGGGGATCCTGATGGGCGTCACGACAGGCTTGGCTCCAACGGATGGGCCGTTTGCCTCGGCTATGTTCAATACGCTCAAAACATTTACTGGTGCCGCGGCACCCGCTCTCATTGAAGGGCTGGGTACTACGCGCGAGCATTTTCATTCGAGCATGCTCGTGGACCGCTTAGGCAACAACGCGCTGATGACGGGCCAAAGCATCGACGCAGTTCATGGTCTCGGTGAACTCGCACACCGGATCCACGAGCAGGCCGTAGTACTGACATCGGCGGATATCTATCGCGAGATGGCCGGCACGTCGCCCTCTTCCCGCTAAGCGATGGTATCTATGTCATTTGTCACTCAACTTCCTCGCAAAACAATTCGCCTTGCCGCGTATGTGGTCATACTCGCCGTCGTCATATGGGCTGGCATAAGGCTATTTGACAACCCAAATAGCGAGACCACCAATGATGCCTATGTAACAGCCGATTTCACGCTGATAGCGCCGCGTGTTGCCGGCCAGCTTTCAGAGGTACTCGTCGAGGACAACCAGCAGGTAAAAGCCGGACAGTTGATGGTGCGTATCGACGACCGCGATTTCCGCGCCGCATTGATGAGTGCACAAGCCGACGTGGCGGCAGCCAAGGCATCGGTTGCGAACTACGACGGCGAGATCGCGCGGCAACCCGCGCTTGTCGACCAGGCGCGCGCCACACTACGCGCAGATGACGCGACGCTCGAGTTCGCGCGAGAGAACGCCTCACGCTACCGGAATCTCTCGGAAGCGGGCGCAGGAACAACCCAGGAGCAACAGCATGATTCAAGCGCGATGGACGGTACGTCGCATAGCAACCTTGATTACAGGACCTCGTGTGTATTGCTTCAATAGTCTCCTGGTATGCTTTTCATAAACCAAAGGACAGCCCCCCGCGAATCAGCCTTTGTTCGAGCACCTGAGACAGTCTCACGCGATGTGGCAAGAGCGGGTCGCGTCGCGCCAGTCAATCGTGGCGGTCGTCGACGCGGCCGTTCGACCACGCTAGCCGGAAACGCGCGATAGAACGCATTGGCGCTCGTGACGGCGGGATCGCGCGTCGCCGGATACAACATGTGTGACGAAGTGACGGTACGGGTCCGTCCATGCATCATCTCAGTGTCCTGCGAAGAGGTCTCCGGGCTTTAGATTGTGAGACGCGACCCGACTCCTTTGGATGAACGCGAGCTTGTGACGGCTGCGATATCCGTCACAGATTCGCCGCCTGAAGTACCGCATCGGCGAAAGCCGTGGGCGCCTCCTGCGGCAGATTGTGGCCGATACCGCCACCGATCGTCCGATGCAGGTACTTGCCGTTGAATTTTTTGGCGTACGCCGCGGGATCGGGATGCGGTGCGCCGTTCGCGTCGCCTTCGAGCGTGATGGTCGGCACTGAAATCGCCGGAGCTTCGGCGAGGCGCTGTTCGAGCGCATCGTACTGCGTCTCCCCTTGCGCGAGACCGAGACGCCAGCGGTAGTTGTGGATCACGATCGCCACATGATCCGGATTGCGGAAGGAGGCGGCGGAACGTCGAAACGTCTCCTCATCGAACTGCCATTTCGGCGAGGCGAGTTGCCAGATAAGCTTGTTGAAGGCATCGAGATTTGCCGCGTAACCGAGCGCGCCGCGTTCTGTGGCGAAGTAGTACTGGTACCACCACTGCAGTTCGGAAGCAGGTGGCAGCGGCTTCCTGTTCGCCGCCTGACTGCCGATCAGATAGCCGCTCACGGAGACCAGCGCTTTCACGCGCTCGGGCCAAAGCGCGGCGATGATATCGGCAGTGCGCGCACCCCAGTCGTATCCGCCGAACACGGCCTGCTGAATCTTGAGCGCCTCCATCAGCGCGACGGTGTCGACCGCGGTGACGACTTGCTGGCCATTGCGTGGCGTATCGGCGGAAAGAAAACGCGTGGATCCGTAGCCTCGCAGGTATGGAATGATCACGCGATAACCCGCCGACGCGAGCAGCGGCGCCACTTCGATATAGCTGTGGATATCGTACGGCCAGCCATGCAGCAGCATCACGACAGGACCATCGGCCGGGCCACTTTGTGCATAAGCGATATTCAGCGGGCCGGCTTCGATCTGCCGAATTGAGGTGAAAGTCGCACCGCCGCTCGACGGCTTGGCGGGCGACGTCGGTTGTGCTCTGGCGCGACCGACGATGCCCCACTCGTCCATGCCGATTATCGCTATTGCGGCGCCGAGGGCCCGGCGGCGTTGATGGCGTAGTACGAAATTCCGTTGATCCCGACTTTGCCGTTGCACCAGGGCTGGATTGCCGCCCATTCGATGCACTCGTAAAAATCCTGAAGCTCTCGTGGGGACAACAAATCGATTTTTCCGGGACTCCGCCCGGAGCCGCGTCCGTCGACGCGGATGCAAACGTAACCGTCCGGCACCCACTTCTCAGGGTCCACGAGCTCCCAGTTCTGGAACGTGCAGGTTGAGCCCTTTGTAATTTCCGGATAGGCGGCTACCATCGCATCCCAGCTGCTCTTGTAGCCTTCCTGAAACGCTACCCCCTTTCCGTATGGCCCGTAGGTGATGATGGCTGGGTAGTGGCCGTCCTCTTGCGGAAGAAAGACGTCAGCGCGAAGAACCGTGCCGTCGTCCATTTCGATCGACACGTCGCAGACGACTCGCATTCCGAAGAAGGTTTGGGTTTTGCCCATTTCGAAGCTATTGGTCACGTTACAACTCCGATCACGTTGAAAGGCGTCGCAGCAGATATACGGCGATCACGACGGCGCCACTGGAGAAAATCACGAATCCGATCGCCTGACGCGCAAGCGTGCGAACACACAGGCGAAGCGTAAAGCGCCTTCGGCTCCTCACGCGCCGTGGCCCGATTTCAAGCGATGATCTGCCATCGTCAACGAATTTTTTGGCTCGCGAATATCTGGAAGGAGACGGGTCAGTACGGCTGCCATGAAAAAGCCAAGGCCGCAAAGGCCAATGGCTATCGAAAGCGACCAGGTATGCCCGACGCTCCCGAACAGGAATGGTGAGAAAGCCGAAACGCCGCGGCCGACGTTGACACAGAATCCACTGCCAAGGCTGCGCACGTGCGTCGGATAGAGACGCGGAAAATAAGCGCCGAATAATCCGGGAAACGCGAAGAAAAGAGCCATGACCGGACCCAGCCAGAAGAGAAGCACGGGATCCCGCACCGATGCATAAATTGGGAGCATCACCGCGGAGCCAGCAAGCGAAATAAATAGCGCATTGCGGGGCCCCAGATGATCAGAGACATAACCGAACAATTGGTACCCGATAAACATGCCTATGTTGAGAACGGAAATGTTCCAGGCCATCGCCGAGCCGCTCAGCATCCGCTCCTTCACGAGATATGTAGGGAGCCACGTGCTGGCTCCCCAATAAGCGGTAAAGCCGGCGGCGGCGGTCAACGTCCCAATGATGGTTTGAGCTTTGAGCTCCCCCCGAAAGATCGCAGCGAGAAGAGATCGATTGGAATACGTATCGGATTTCGCAGCGACATGCCTTTTTGCGCGCCACTCATTCGACTCCGGAACACACAGCCAGATATACGGAATCAGAAGGAGCGAGCCGCCTCCAAAAAGAAACACGAAGTGCCATCCGTGCGTTCTCAGGAAGCTTGTCAGCGTCAGCGCTGCCGCCATGACGCCTATCGGCCATGCACTCAGCACGAACGTAATCGCCCGGCCACGCGTTCTAGCTGGCCATGATTCGCTGACTAGCGCGGATATAACTCCCCATACGCCGCCGAGACCCAAGCCGGCGAGGAAGCGAAGGATCAATACATCAGTCCAATTTCTGGAAAAATAGATTGCGAAGGTAAATATGCCAAAGATTGCGATACTCATTATGAGGGCCACTTTCCGCCCGCATCTGTCCGAGAAAACGCCGATCAGAACACCGCTGAATCCCACACCAACCATTCCCGCTGTTCCAAGGAGGCCAGCGACCTCAAGGGAAATGCCAAATTCCTTCATAATAAAAGGAATGGTGAGGGCAAGCAGCATGAAATCTATCGCGTCAAAACCATAGCTCAAGAAGGATGCGATAAGCGTATGCCACCTCTGGGCCGCACTCGCACCCGCCGTATTGAATTGATCTGGATTGCTCTGCATTCCATGTCTCCGACGTCATCGAACGACGTTATCTTTTCGTCGATTCTCGCTGCTAAAACTAGTCAGGTAACCGCTCCCTTTCTCTACCCAGCCACTGACGTAATACCCGTCATCAGAACGCGACCTTGTCGCTACCCTTGAGCTGGAGCAGCGCGCGCGCATCACCAGGCGTCGCGATCTCCATGCCTAGCGCTTCGATGATCTGGCGGATGCTGTGTACCTGCTCGGCGCTCGAGGTGGCAAGCTGGCCGGGGCCGGCCCACAGGCTGTCTTCCAGCCCAACCCGCACGTGTCCACCCATCGCCGCAGCCATGGCAGCAATAGGCAACTGGTAGCGACCGGCGCCGAGCACCGACCATTGATAGCTGTCGCCAAACAGGCGGTCCGCGGTGCGCCGCATGTGCATGACGTCGTCTGGATGGCCGCCGATCCCGCCCTGCAGGCCGTACACCGTCTGGATAAAGAGCGGCGCCCGGACCAGTCCGCGATCAAGGAAGTGTTTGAGGTTGTATAGATGCGCGGTGTCGTAGCACTCGAACTCAAAGCGCGTGTCAT
This sequence comes from Paraburkholderia sp. CNPSo 3076, assembly GCF_026343935.1. Classification (NCBI taxonomy): domain Bacteria; kingdom Pseudomonadati; phylum Pseudomonadota; class Betaproteobacteria; order Burkholderiales; family Burkholderiaceae; genus Paraburkholderia; species Paraburkholderia sp. CNPSo 3076. The sequence goes on from NZ_JAPMAL010000033.1 coordinate 86,470, forward strand.
TCACCGAGCAGGTCGTCAGGATGTGCTCGATATCGGCGAAGCTGTTGCGGAAAATGATGTCCCGGTTGGAAAGGTACTCGCGTTCCCAAGGGTGGCGTAGTTCCTTGAAGCGGTCCAACATGCCGAACAGGCCGAAGTTCATGCTGCCCATGTTGAGGCTCGCGAGTTCGGGTCCGTGTACGGCCGCAGGACGTACACGCTCCTCCACAGTCATGGTCGGAGCCGCGCCCGTGGTGATGTTCACCACGCAGTCGCTGCGTTGCTTGATCACCTTCAGGAAGGGCGCGAAGGCTTCTGGCGACTGGTCGGGGCGGCCGTCCGCGGGGTTGCGCGCGTGCAGGTGTACGATGGCCGCCCCAGCCTCTACCGCGCCGATCGCGGCATCCGCGATCTCCTCGGCCGTGACCGGCAGGTACGGGGACATGCTCGGCGTATGGATGGCGCCCGTCACGGCGCAACTGATGATAACTTTTCTCTTCGTGGCCATAGCGTGGCCTCCTTACTCATGCTTGGGAGCCGGAAAATATCATCGTCCACTCCCGTCTGATTTTCGCAATGCTCCGTGACCAGGCCGCTACCGTGCGGGGCGTGCCAGGGCTGACGTTTTACTGCGCGGTCGCGCCACCATCGACGCGAAGACTTGTGCCGGTCACGAGTCCTGCGGCGGGAGAGGAAAGGTAGACCACCGCCTCCGCTACATCCTCAGGCTGTGCTACGCGCCCCATCGGAATGGTCGCCAGAGCGAAGGCGCGATAGGCATCGTCCTCGAAGAATGGCGCCGTCATCGGCGTCTCGACGATCGTGGGCGCCACCGCATTGACGCGAATGCCCGCGGAAGCAAGGTCAATCGCCATGGCTTTCGTGAGCCCCTCGATCGCATGCTTGGTCATGCAGTAGACAGCGCGCTTCGGGCCGCCGACATGGCCCATTTGTGAAGAGATATGCACGATGCTCCCGCCTCGTCCAAGTTCGAGCATGCGAATGGCCGCCGCCTGGGAGACAAGAAAGGCCGCTCGAACATTGAGGTTCAGTAGATGATCCAGCGTTGCGACATCGACTTCGGGCAATGGCTGTAACCGGTTCGTGCCGGCGTTGTTCACCAGGCCATCAATGCGCGGCAAAGCGCGGATGCGCGCCGGGAAATCCTCTGCCGCGACATCGGCGACCATGGTCCGGATTCGGCCTTGCGGTGCTGTTTCCGCCAGGGCAACGAGATCGGAATCAGTCCGGGAAACGGCGATGACTTCTGCCCCCGCTGAGGCGCAGGCGAGTGCACAGGCTCGTCCAATGCCCCGACCCGCTCCTGTCACAAGAATGGTCAATCCGCTCAACGGTTCAGCACGGTTCAGGCGGGACATTGGCGCCAATTCAGTAATTTCGGAGTGCGACATATCTATATCGTCCTTCAATTCAAGATTTCGCCCTTGTGTGCTGGAAGCGTCGGGGGCGGCAGGCCTCAGTCGAGGATCGCCACGGCACGTGTCCAGCCGGCGGAGGCACCCTTGATCTTCACGGGAAAGCAGCAGACCTGAAAGCCCGTGGCAGGCAGCTCTTCAAGATGCAACAGCTTTTCGAGGTGACAATAGCCGATCTCCATGCTGGCACGGTGCCCCTCCCACACGATCGATGGATCGCCTGTCTCTGCGAAGCGACGCGCCAAATGTGAAAAGGGTGCGTCCCATCCCCAGGCGTCGATGCCGGTCAGGCGCACCCCGCGCTCGAGGAGGTAAAGCGTCGCCTCACGCCCCATACCAATGCCAGCGTGGATATAGTCAGGGTGGCCATAGAGCGTGCTGGCCCGCGTATTTACCAACACGATGTCGAGCGGGCGAAGCGTATGCCCGATCCGGGCGAGTTCCGCCTCAACTTCGGCGGCGGTGACGACATGGCCGTCCGGAAAGTACCGGAAGTCGAGTTTTATGCCCCGCTGGAAGCACCATTCCAGCGGTACCTCGTCGATCGTGATCGCCCGCTCGCCGCGGTTCATCGTGGAATGATGGTGGTACGGCGCATCCAGATGGGTCCCGCTATGCGTGCGTAGGGTCACCGTTTCGTTTCCCCAGCCCTCGCCACCGGGCAATTGCTCCACCGTCAAGCCGGGAAAGAATTTGAAGATCTCGGCGGTATTGCCTGCCGGTGTCTGGTACTCGATGTGTGGGCCGAAACCAGGCTGGTCCAGCGGTGTTTCGTTGTCCAAATCAAGCGAAATGTCGACGATGCGTCGTGCCATGACGTCTCTCCTTCTGTTCAGTTTGGGTGAGAAGCTAGCGCGGGCTGCTACCGGTCGGCGCAGGGCGCGCTGCGATTTCGAGGCTCCTCGGTTCATATCGATTGCGCGGAGCCAGCTTGTTGAGCACAATACTAATAATGGGAAATGGGGCCGTCAAGGCTTATTTGATATTTGCTCAACAAGACGGTCGCGGGAACGCAATGGGGGACAGGATGGCGAAAAGGAACAGCATGGAGGCGGCGGTGAAAGCAGTCGCAGAGATACGCGAACAGCCGTTGCGGCGGCGACTCGCGCCGGCGGCGCGAGCGCGCATGATCCTGGAGGGTGCGATCACGTTCTTCGCCGAGCGTGGGTTTGATGGCCAGATCCGGGACCTCGCCGAGACACTTGGCGTATCGCAGGCGCTGATCTTCACCTATTTCGGCAGTAAAGGAACGTTGCTGGAGCGGGTCTATGACGAGGTCTTCCTGTCCCGCTGGCGCGACGGCTGGCTGGACGACCTCCGTGATCGCGCACAGCCGCTAAGCGAACGGATGGAAGCGTTCTATATCAGCTATCTCGACGCCATCGACGAACCGATCTGGATCAGGATCGTGCTGCACTCTGGCCTCGCGAGCAATGAGCTGACCAGTCGCTATGTTTCACTGCGAGTCGAGCAGATTCTGCAGGTCCTTATGGCCGAAGTGCGGTATCACTTCGGTTCTGCGCTCAGCGCAATGGACGATGCAGATCTGTACGAACGCATTTGGGACCTGCAGGCCTCCTTCATCTACGGTCTGATACGCAAGCACGTGTGGCAGCTACCGGTCATGGAGGACCGGCCACGCCTGGTGGCCGGACGAGTTTCGCAATTCCTCCGAGGCTTGGCCGCACAAGTGTGAAGCGCTTCAACTATACCGCTGCAGTGTTGGTATCGAATTGATACCTGGCAGCCTCCACGATTCCCCGGGCGGTTCGGTTTAACGCGGTAGCCGAAGGCAAGTTGAATTTCCCCCTATTTGCTAACGGCCCGCGCGGCCCAGCGCCCCGCCTTTATTTGTGCGCGAATCAGACTTTGTATATGGTCCGCTAGGGCCTTGACTCCGGGTAAATGCTCCCGGTCGTGCGAAATGGCTAGCATCCATTGTACCGACAGGCTCCGGATGGGCGTTGCGACCAATGTCTTTTCCTCGACATCTTGCACGACCGCAGATTGAGGTGCGATGACCGCGCCGACACCTCGGCGCGCAAATTCCAGCAGCATGGAAATCGTATTGACCTCAACTACGATATTCGGCGTTATACCACGCTGTTGAAATGCGACATCAACACGCCACCTGATATAGTTTGGCAATTTATAAAGTATCAATGGCAGGCTCGCGATGTCGTCAATCGTCACCCATGTTCTTTGAGAAATGGCATTTCCAGTTTTCGCCAGCACCATCTCTTCTTCAGCGAGAATTTTGGTTGATGCATTACGTAGCTTGTAGCGTGTTGCAAACATGAGCGCGACGTCCAGCTCGCCATTGACGAGCTTCTCCTCTAGAACGTTACTTATCCCTTCATGTGCAGACAGCATGACTCTGGGATATTTCTTGCGATAACTTTCAACTAGCGGGCCATTGACGACCTTGAGCAATGACGGCGGCAATCCGACAGCAACACTGCCACTCGGCTCTCTGTCCAGGAGATTTACCTCGTCGTGCAACTCTTCAAGCTGGCGAACGAGGCTCTGAGCCCTTTTGCCAAGGGCCACGCCCGCGGGTGTAAGTCTCACGCCCCGTTGATGTCGCACAAAGAGCTGTGTCCGAAGTTCGTGCTCGAGTGAAGCAATTCGACGACTCAAGGTCGGCTGAGTGAGATTCAGGATTTGGGCTGCTCGTCCGAAGCTGCCCTGCTCCACAATTCTCAGAAAACACCGCAGAGATTGCGAGTCCATATCGATTCCCCCTGACATCCTGAAGGTTGATCCCCTTTTCCCTCAGGCCAAAGTCCGTGTTGCTTGCTGCCGACCATCATACATAAAAGGCATCACTGCGATACACAGATTGTCGGTACCGTATGACTCAGGGCGGTGCCATACTCCGTGTACCCCAATCAATCAGACCTTAGGAGGGTCGGAGACATGAACACGAACGTGAAAGAGAAATATATCGAAGCGGAAGGCACCTCGATGATGACGTTCCCTGTGAGTTTCGAGCTCGAGGGCTACGCCTCCGGAAAACGCAGAAATGACGTCAAAGTCGGGATGGCCGAGCCGGAGCGGCTTCAACTGTGGGATCTGGCCAGCGACGAAGGCCGTTTTCACGGAGGTGATGAGACCGCACCAAAACCTCTCGCTCTCTTCACCGCTGGCGTCGTGACGTGCTTCATGACACAGTTGCGGACCTTCGCACGCCAATGCGGTGTGACTGTCACCGGCTTGAAGACAAATGCGAAGTTTGAGTGGGTCGCGAAGCGCAGCGGAAAGAACGAACCCTACGAGGCCCATCCCAATCGCTTCACTCTGGACATTGAATTTGAAACGGATTCGCCACTGGAGGCGCAGCAGCGCCTCGTGAGAGCGGCGGCGCGAGGCTGCTTTGCTGAACAGATTCTGTCCGTTGATCTCGTCCACCGTCTCCGCCACGAGGGTGAATGGGTGGTCTGCGAAGTGGACTAAGCAACGGGGCGTGGGCCCGCGCGGACATCGCGGGCTCACGTGACGAGATGCCTCTCGAAAGCGCCGCGTCCGCAAGAACGCTTCGTTAGACAGATCGTATTGCCTCCACCGAGTTGCCAGTTTAGCCTGACAAAAGTAACGACAAAGAATGGAATTTCCTCGCTGTTATGGGGTTGATTATTTGTGGCGATCGCCGACACCGACGGTGACCTTGATAAAGGCCTCGAATTGCTTTTCCTGCGTCAACGGGACGATCGCGCCCTGCCGAATCCAGGGAAGAAAGGCTATATCCGCGATGGTGTATTCGTCGCCGGCAAAATAGGGCCTACCCTCAAGGCGCCGGTCCAGCACGCCGAAGATGCGGCTGACTTCCATTAGACCTGCGCCCATCCGCCATCGACGCAGAGATCCACACCGGTAACGTAAGAACTCTCATCGGAGGCGAGGAACACGAGGGCGGCTGCGATTTCCGGTTCTGTTGCAGTAAGCGTGACGAGACGAGAAATGCCAACATAATCAGCATTGCTTATGAAACAAGAGAATAGAACTGCTGGGAAGCAGGCAACGGGGGGGTCGCCTGCAGCACATTGCATTTGCCCTTTCCTGATCATGTGCATTGTTTCGATGCCGCCGAGAATGACCCTCGCACAATGGAAGTCCTTGAACCCCAGCATCGGTCGGGTCCGGCGCTTGATAGCCCGATGGTCCTGTTCGACGATGTTGTTCAGGTACTTGATCTGGCGAACCTTGATTGGCGTCTCCCGATCAGCATTCACCGCCTCCAGCGCTGCAAGATTCGAACCGCTTTTGTCGATGGTCACGGTCTCCGGCACACCGTTGTGTGCGATCGCTTTTTCAAAGAACCGTCGAGCCGCGACCTTGTCCCGCCTGGCCCTGAGCAGAAAGTCGATCGTATCACCCGCCTTGTCCACTGCCCGATAGAGGTATTTCCACTCACCCTTGATCTTGATATAGCTCTCGTCCATTCGCCAGCTTCTCCCGACCGGACGCTTGTGCTTGCGGAACGTCTTTTCGAATAGTGGCAATAGCTTCATGACCCAGCGGTACACCGTCGAATGATCAACCGCGATACCACGCTCGTCCATCATCTCGGCAAGATTGCGCAGACTTAACGAATAGGCCACGTACCAGCGAACGCACAGCAAAATGACTTCGAGCGGGTAGTGCAGGCGCTTCAGGACCTTGGCCAAGCCCGGGGCGAGTGGGGTTCGCGGTGTCTTTGTATTTTTCATCGGACTGCTCGAAGTTCTTACTGGTCAATTTTAACCTGGCTCGTTACTGCAACAGAACCGATTTCGCTGATTGAATTGATCTGGACAGGCATGGGGACAATGTCAACGCTTCGACGATGACGCCACGATACTGGCGAAAAGTTAGGGTCGTCTTAGGCAGGTTTTTCAATGGAGCCCAGGCCCAGGGCGATTGCATGAAAGTGCTTGAATTCAAGGATTTATTCATCTGGGGGTTGCGCGAACCGGTGAGCTCCGGTGCAGTGTCATCTTTTAATGGGATGGACCCGGCGCCCCCTTCGCGGGACACTGAGGATACCGAAAACTGACGTGTTGGAGGTGCATCATGAAAATCGAGGTTCTTGGCATCGATCTCGCAAGGCATGTGTTCCAGCTCCACGGCACCGATCGTCGCGGACGAGTAGCGCATCGCGCGAAGGTGTCACGCGGCTCGTTGCTCGAGGCTGTGCAGACGCTAAAGCCGGGACTGGTCGTTATGGAAGCGTGCAGCACGGCGCATCATTGGGCGCGCCACTTCCAGTCGGTTGGCATCGAGGTGCGCCTCATCAGCCCGCAATACGTCACGCCGTTCGTCAAGACGAACAAGAATGACCGTAACGACGCCGAGGCGATCGTCGAGGCTGCGAGCCGTCCCGCGATGCGCTTCGTGACGGTCAAGTCGATCGAGCAGCAGGATATTCAAGCCGCGCACAGTGTGCGGGCCATTCTGTTGCGTCAACGTACGGCCCTGATCAATCAGATGCGCGGCCTGCTCGGCGAGCGCGGACTCATGATCGCCCGGTCTCCCGAGGCCTTCAAGCGCGCGATGCCGCTACTGCTGAGTACCAGCGCAGACGAGCTGACGTCGTTTTGCCAGACGTTGCTCACCGAACTGTTGCAGCACCTGACGGCGATCGAGGAACGCATCGGCTTTGTCGAGGCCTCGATCCACTCATTCACGAAACAGTCGACGCTTTGCAAAAAGATCGCTGCGATACCCGGCATCGGTCCGATCACCGCCACGGCCATTGTGGCCGCGGTGGGAGATGCCCAACAGTTCCGCAACGGCCGCCATCTGGCAGCCTGGTTGGGCCTCGTGCCCAGGCAGTATTCCTCCGGCGGCAAGCCGCACCTGTACGGTATCAGCCGGCGTGGTGACACCTATCTGCGAACGTTGCTCATCCATGGCGCACGGGCTGTGCTCCGCTACGTGAAAGCGAAGACTAATCCGCAAAGCGTCTGGCTGCAGCAACTGATCGCGCGACGTATCCGGCTTGCCAGATGGGCGATCGCCGAAGCACGCCCGCAGCCTCGATGAGATCCGCGCACCCTGGCCTTAGCAAAAGTGCGGCTCGCCGCGAGCGGCAGCCGACACGGAATACAGGCTTCAGGGTGCTGGTTCAACCTATTTCGTCATCGCTTCGAGAAGCAGTTTTCCCCAAAAACAGCCATGTAACACGACTATAGAGATAAGTATTCTTATCACAATGCTACTGTTCTCTCGCAAAAAATGAACGTTTGCAAACACGCCAAGACCCTCTCCGCCTCCCTTCCGCAACATACCAAACGTCGCGCTTGCCGTAGGGCAAATTAAGTGTCGACAGTCCATTAGACTGCGTCGCAGGGCATGATTGGGTTGCTCGGCAATACGAATGGATAGACATCGACGACTGTTATAGCCTCGAACAGGAGCGGGTAACATTCTATGCGTCGAGGGCACTAGATCCTATGAGCATCCGGGCCGGCGAGAGACTGACGCCTACAATCAGCGTGTCGAGGTTTGTTCACAGGAGGGCATCATGCGTACCGAACAGGCATATACGGGCGGTCAGGAACTGGTATTGGCGGTGTCACTCGAGCTTGCTGCCGCGAAGTGGAAGGTGGCGCTGCACGATGGCCGGCGCGAGCAGCCGGCCGTGCACACGGTCGCGCAGCCGCAAGCCGCCGCACGCCTGCAGGCGGTGCTGGACGTGATCGAACAACAAAGGTTGAAGCGGTCGCTGTCGAGCGGCGTGCGGCTCGTCGTCAGCTACGAAGCTGGCCAGGACGCGTTCTGGATCTGTCGCGCGCTGCAGGCACGTGGCGTCGAATGTTATGTCGTCGATCCGGCCAGCATTCCGGTCGAGCGCCACAAGCGGCGGGCGAAGACCGACCGGCTCGATGCGATCAAGCTGGTCATCAACCTGCGCGCATGGCTGCGCGGCGAGCGCGACCGCATGCACGTGCCGTCGCCACAGGACGAGGCGTCGCGGCAGCTGATGCGCGATCGCGGGGAACTGCAGAAGGAAGTGCTGCAGCACCGCGACCGAATGCGCAAACTGCTGGCCACGCTCGGCTGCTGGGATGAGGTCGATCACAAGGCCTTCGCTGACCGCCTCGCCCGCGACCAGGTGCGGTGTCATGACGACACGCCGCTGCCGCTTGAGCTGCGTGAACGGCTGCTGCGCGAATGCGAACGGCTGGCCCTGGCGCAGCAGCAACTCGCCGCACTCGAGAAGATGCGACACGCAAGTCTGCCGGCACCCGCGCGCCAGCGAAGCGACAACCTGGCACACCTGAAGGGGATTGGCGAAGTGGGCGCTTCGCGCCTAGCGCTCGAACTCTTCTGGCGCGAGTTCCACAACCGGCGCGAAGTCGGCGCGTGCGTAGGGCTGGTGCCGCAGCCCTACGACAGCGGTGAGAGCCGTGTGGACCAGGGCATCAGTAAGCAAGGCAACAGACGCGTGCGTGCCCTCCTGATCGAGATGGCGTGGACCTGGCTGCGCTACCAGCCTGGCAGTGCACTAACGCAGTGGTTCAACCAGCGCACGCAGGGCACGGGGCCGAACCGCCGCGCGCGACGCATTGCTATCGTCGCGGTTGCGCGGCGCCTCGCGATTGCACTGTGGCGCTATCTGAAGGACGGCGTCATCCCGGCGGGAGCACAGTTTAGGTCCGCTTAAGCCATTGCGGTTTGCCAGAACGCACATCCGTTGCGCGAGATAATGTGGAGGTGCATACGGTCTGAAGTGAACATGCCCCTAACAGCCCCGGGTTGCACACGCAACCGATTCTCTAGATGGGGCATGCTCCCGGCGAGGTTTCCGGCGTAACGCGCATGCAGGATAAGGCCGGCCTTTGCACCGGCGGATAGAAGGTGGTCAGACGTCAAGTCTGACGCGCGCGACAATCGGCTTCAGATCTTGGGAACATAGAGTAGATTGCAGTAACGATTGAGGTGTGATGGAAATCCGCCCAACGATGCAACCAAACGCGCCTGTAGGCTGGCAAGCGCGAGTTATTGCGCTTGCCAGCCCATGCCAGCATGTCGCCCCTTCGGGGCGTCAAGGGTCCGCTGCGCCAGGCTTTGCCTGCCCTTGACCCAGTTAGCGCTTCTGTACGCAGGAGGCAAGCACTTGACCAACGCTGCTTTGTGGGCCAGCTGGAAACGGGTCTTGACAAATTCTTGCTCATAGAAGGGGCTGTTTACATTCGATGAAATGTGTTTACATCTTGTCTTTTGCGCGAGCGGGCCAAGATGATTCGAACGTTATTGAGCGATGAAGTATGGGCCCGAATCGAATCCGTCTTGCCGGGCAAAGAAGGCGATCCAGGGCGAACGGCGACCGACAATCGTTGGTTTGTCGAAGCTGTCCTCTGGATCGGCCGGACCGGCTGCCCGTGGCGCGATTTGCCGAAGGCGTTCGGCCGATGGCATACGGTGTACATGCGTTTCTCCAGGTGGCGTCGCAAGGGTGTGTGGGAACGCGTGATCCTCGCCGTGGCCGACGAAACCGAGATCAAGCATGTGTTGATCGATTCGACCATCGTGCGCGCACACCAGCATTCGTCCGGAGCTCAAAAAAAAACGGTCCGCAAGCGCTCGGTCGCTCGCGAGGTGGACTGACCACCAAGTTGCACCTGGCCGTCGATGACGCCGGACGCCCCCTGCGGTTGATTGCCACCGAGGGACAAGTTTCCGATATTTCGTGCGCGAATGAACTGGTTGAGCATTTGCGCACCGGTGCGGTCATCGCTGACAAGGGCTACGACTCGAACGCCTTTGTGGAGAGTATCCGCACTACGCGTGCGAAGGCCGTAATCCCGCCGCGTTCGAACCGCAAGACCAAGCGTCGCTATAGCCGTGTGCTGTATCGGA
>NZ_JAPMAL010000034.1:0-85444 GCF_026343935.1 Paraburkholderia sp. CNPSo 3076
GTCTACCGGTGGCTCGCTAGACACCGGGCCTGCCGCACCGAACACGTCGGCCGCGCGCTCCTGCAACTGCCGTTTCCATTCCGTGATCTGGTTCGGATGCACATCGAACTGCTGCGCCAGTTCGGCCAGCGTCCGCTCGCCCTTGACTGCCGCCAGGGCCACTTTCGCTTTGAACGCCGCTGAGTGCGTGCGTCGGGTTCGTTTCGTCATTTCCTCGGTTCCTTTGCCTGCATTATCGCTGGCTCAGGCCCCGGCCGTTCCACTTATCCCGCTGTCCGATTTTGCGCGGCCACCTCTTCTACGACTACGGTGACAACTGGCAGCATCGGATCAAGGTCGAGAAGGTGTTGGTGCCTGATCCAGACATGCGCCGGCCGCTGTGCCTGGACGGGCAGAATGCGTGTCCACCGGAAGACCGGCGGAGTGCCAGGATATGCCGACTTCCTCGAAGCGATCACCGATCCGACGCACGAGGAGCACGACCACTTCCTCGAGTGGTGTGGCGGCAGCTTCGATCCCGCCGCCTTCGATCTCTTGCTCGCGAATCAGCGGCTCTCAGAGGTCAAGTTCTGATCGTCAAGACGGCCTCAGATTGACGCTTACTGTTGGGTAGACGTCGATAATGGATCGCTTACGTATAACCGAGCACGCAAGCGCGCTGTACGGCTGGACCGCTCTCTGTTTGGAAAGGATCGATCTTGTCAGGAAATTAACTTGACAAAACCTTTTTGAGCACGAAAACTTTATTCCACGGCGCGCCCAGAAGCGCTGATTTGGAGGCTTCGAGCCTCCGTCCACTGGAGAGAGCGAGACAATGGAAAAAGATGGTGCTAAGGGCCTTTTTGAGCTAATGGACCCTCCGGGAATCATTGTGAACCGCCTTAAAGGTGATCCCGCAGAACAGCGAGCTCACGCAGCGTTGGCATACCAGAGAACGCTTGACCTCGATGCATGCCTATTGGGTGTGCCTTTCGACGGGGCTTCCTCCGTGCGCACCGGTTCACGGCATGGGCCCGATGCGGTACGGGCCGGCCTCAGTTACTTCACAACGTACTCGGCCGAATCCAGGAAGCGCTTTGGCGACCGCCTTCGAACCGCCGACATCGGCGACGTCAAGACCGTCTTGACAGACATGACGGGAAGCTTCCGCAATGTCACGGCAGTCACGCGGACATTGTTCGAGCGCAATATTGTACCGGTGACCATCGGAGGGGATCATTCGGTTAGCTGGCCGATTCTACAGGGCTTGTGTACAGCAAAGGGTGGTCAACGGGTCGGCATCGTCCATTTTGACGCTCATCATGATCTTCGCGAGGCACATTTCGGTTTCGAATCGAGTGGCGTCCCGTTCCGTAAGGCGCTGAATTTTGAAGGCTCGCCAATCAAGGGCCGCAACATGACCCAGATCGGCATCGCTGAGTTTTGCAACAACCCCGAACATCACGATTACGCAATCCAGGAAGGGGTCACGGTTGTCACCAACACGGCTGTTAGGCGCAACGGATTGCTCGGATATGTGAAAGAAGCTTTGAACCGAGCATGCGATCAGACGGAGGCAGTTTATGTGTCGTTAGACATCGACGCAATCGACCAGAGTCAGGCTCCAGGAACTGCGTCGCCTAACCCAAATGGACTTGATTCGCGAGATCTGGCGATCGCGCTGTATGACGCTGGCCGTTGTCCGAAGGTGGCAGGGCTAGATATTGTTGAAATTTCCCCGCCCTTCGACTTGAACAACACGACAGCGCTCACAGCGGCGATGCTAGTTCTTCATTTCCTGAGCGGCGTAGCCGAACGCCATACCGTTTGACCTTTCATTGCAAGAGCCGACGACCATGAAAAACCTCCTTGCTGCACTAATCGTTATGCTCGTGGCGATCAATTCGACTGCGTTCGGTAAAGATGTTCGTGTTGCAATTGACGCCACTTCCCCGCCGTTTGAGTCGATAGCGCCGGACGGAAAGTTACAGGGATTTGACATTGACCTCATGAATGCGCTTTGTAGGCGGATCAATGCGCCTTGTAACCTGATCGCGGCGGAGTGGAACGGTATGATTCCCGGTTTGATCAGCGGGAAGTACGACGTTCTGATCTCAGCGCTCAACATCACGGAAGAGCGCAAGAAAGCATTCAGTTTCACGACGCCGTATATGTACCCGAGATTCGCATTCGTTGGCAAAAAGGGCGACAGCACTCAGCTCACCCCTGACGGGCTCAACGGTAAAGTTATCGGTGTGCAGCAGGGCACTCCCCAGGACGCTTTTGTTACCGCGCGTTTTGGGAAAACGGCGACAATCAAACGGTACTCATCCGGCAGTGCGCCATTTCTTGACCTGACAAACGGAAGAGTCGATCTCGTATTCAACCTGGTGATTCAAATCCAGCAGACCTTTCTCAACAAGCCAGAAAATGCTCAACGATATGGATTCGTCGGACCGGTCTTTGCAAGCGGCCAAGCACCAGAGTTGGGAGAAGGCGTCGCGATTGCAGTCGGGAAGCAAAACACAGAATTGCTCGCAAAGCTCAACGACGCCCTAGCAAAGATGAAGCAGGACGGATCATTCAAGGCAATAAACGATAAGTACTTCACGTATGACGTCTCGGCCTTGCCCAAAAACTAACGGACATGTTAGCCGCATACTTCCCCTCTCTCGTTCATGGCGCCTCCGTGACGTTAGCGCTGGCTTTCCTCGCTTTAACCATCGGACTTCCAGTAGGCTTGGCTGCGGCTTTTTGTGGGCTTTCCGGCAAGCGATTTTTGAGGGGTTTGGCGGACGGGTACACATTGCTTAATCGGGGAGTACCGGACCTGGTTCTACTTCTCCTGGTTTTCTACAGCCTTCCGGACGCTCTGAATCGACTCCTCGCGCTATTAAACGTCGATCTGCATTTGGACTTTGATCCGTTCGTGTCTGCGGTGGTCACATTGGGTGCAATTTCTGGTGCCTACATGAGTCAAACATTTCGCGCAGCGTTTCTAGGCGTTCCGAGAGGTCAGTACGAGTCCGGACTTTCTATGGGCATGAGTAAATTCAACGTTGCGTATCGAATTTTGCTCCCACAGATGTTCCGGATCGCACTGCCTGGGCTGACCAATAACTGGCTAGTCTTGCTCAAGGCGACTGCGTTGGCATCCCTGATCGGACTGCATGACTTAATGTTCAGTGCCCGAGGCGCTTCAGAATCTACAAGTCTTCCCTTCACGTTCTACGCAGCCGCCGGATTTCTCTATCTGGCGGGAACGTGGGCGTCGGTGTTCGCCTTGAGGTTGTTACACCAACATCTCTCGAAGGGGTTGCGATGAACGGCTGGCACGTGATAATTGAGAACAGCGATCTGTTCGTTCGAGGATTCTTCACTACCCTATTAATACTGGCATTCTCAGCGCTTTTTAGCATCGTTCTGTCTATACCGTTTGCATTCGCGTTGAACAGTAATCGTGCGGTTTTACGCATACCGGCGAAAGCTTACACGATGACGATCCGTGGTTTTCCCGCGCTTATACAACTTTTCATGGTGTACTACGGCTTGTCCCAGTTTGACATCCTCAGGGACAGCTGGATGTGGCGTTTCTTCTCCAGCGCCTTGTTCTGCACTTTACTTGTTTTCACGCTCAACACGGTAGCTTACACGGGCGAGATCTTCGCAGGCGCACTCCACGAAATCCCACGAGGTGAGATCGAAGCGGGTGCCAGTATAGGCATGTCAGCGTGGCGCCTCGCACTGTCCGTCCAGATACCGCTCATGCTTCGAAAATCGCTTCCGCAGTACAACAATGAAATCGTTCTGTTACTGCATGCAACTGCACTTGCGAGCGCTGTGACTCTTCTAGATCTGACCGGGGCCGCACAGACGATCAGCATGGAGCACTACGTCATGCTTGAACCTTATCTCTGCGCCGCTGCGATCTACTTTTTGCTGACGGCAATCTTGATGAGAGGATTCAAGTTCGCCGAGCGCCGATGGCTCGCGTACCTGATCAAATAACCGCAAGGGAGACGACTAAGTCATGGATCAATCGCCACTACGCAAGAGTCAGTCGCGCGCAAAGAACGAGGTCAGATATGGCACGAGAGCCGGCGCGGTGGACTCTGACGCCTTAGCGCTCGGTGTACCGGCTAGCGGCGCCTTGTCCGAAGTCACTTCTCAGCGTGAGCAGTCGTTGTCCCCTAGTGCGGAGTCGGGTACCGATGCAGAGCACGGTCTTTCGGTAAACGGAAAGCAGGGCTCCGACTTCGATGGCCTAGCGGGGATGAATGTCAATGAAGTCGCCGCGCAATTGCAGGTTACAGATCTGCACAAACGTTTTGGTTCCAACGAAGTCCTGAAAGGGGTAAGTCTAAGGGCGGAAAAAGGCGACGTCATTGCCGTGATTGGATCGAGTGGTTCTGGGAAGAGCACGTTTCTCCGCTGCATTAATCTGCTTGAGAGGCCAAATCAGGGCACCATCGTCGTCGGTGGTGAGGAACTGCGTCTCCGCGTTGGGAAGTGCGGAGAACTGGAGGCAAGGGACCCAAAGCAGCTCCAACGGATGCGCGCAAGGCTTTGTATGGTGTTCCAGGGGTTCAACCTTTGGCCACACATGACTGTGCTTCAAAATGTTGTGGAGGGGCCGCGACGCGTATTGAAGGTCCCACGGGTTCGAGCGGAAGCGACAGCGCGCCACTATCTGAGCAAGGTAGGGATGCTTGAGAAGATCGATGCGTACCCGTCTCGCCTCTCTGGCGGTCAACAGCAACGAGTTGCGATAGCGAGGGCGCTTGCGATGGAGCCGGAAGTCCTTTTGTTTGATGAACCGACCTCTGCCTTAGACCCGGAACTGGTCGGAGAAGTACTACGTGTGATGCGCGAACTCGCAAACGAAAAGCGAACGATGATCGTCGTAACTCATGAAATGGGATTTGCGCGAGAGGTAGCGAATCGCGTGATGTTTTTCCATAAAGGAAAGATCGAGGAAGAGGGTTGTCCAAAGCAAGTGTTTGCATCGCCAAAGAGCGACAGGCTCAAACAATTTCTCTCTGGCTCTCTCAAATAGCTTGAGCGAGCCGGTAGACGCAGGGCGCTTTTACGCAGGCCCAACGGTTGGTCCACAGCCTGTAATCGGTGTATTCAACAACGGCCGGGGTCGGGATGACGAAGAGTCACGTATCGACGTAACGACCCCCTCGTCCGGTGCCGCACGAAGCGTGCCGGTGCGCACTATTGTCGCGAGCGACAAGAGAAGGCTGCATTTCTGCGTTCGAAAGGTGACAAAACATAAAGCTTCGACGCGACATTTCCGTCGGGTGCGCATCGACCTCCTTAACGTTGCTCGCTTCCCATGTTTTTTTCTCTTGCCGAGAGACGCGAACATCCCTCACGACAACGGATGGACCAATCCGCTAGGCCTCCCCAACTGCTTCTCGCCGGGCCTCACTAAACCCGCTAGCTCCAGATTTGAAAGGGTGTTGGCGAAGACCACTAATGCTGTGCTTCCATCAGAGACGAGTGGGTGCACAGAAACATGGCGAGCCGGTTGCTTTCGAAGAAATCCCAACCGTCTGTCCATGCTTTTTGCTTTTGCTCAAGAGGCGATCGTTGTCGACCCGCAAGATCACGCAAATGGTTTTCCCGGCGACGTCACCGGTCACCTGCCTCAAGAAGGTGGCGACGGAGTCCCGGCAGCTAGACCGGCAAACCCCCGAATCGTTCGCCGCGTCCGCAGTACCGCAGCGAAACCTGGCAGCGCTCCCCTTCGCTTGCCTGACGAGTCTGGACAATCTTCACGGTATTGAGCCGATAGCGGAAGCCTTGATCAAGACGCTCGCAGGCAAGGCACGCACGGGTCGCCTGGACGAACTGAAAGCGCTGGAACTGCTGCAGCAGGCGATCCTGCTATAAGCCGGTAGTAGCGTGCCAGGCTCCTCGCATCACGCCGCACAAAGCGCATCGCGGTGACCGGCTCCCGGTACGCAGTAAATTGCGCTGTGTCAGGCCGACATGCCACCGACCTGCATCGCCCGGCTAACCGGAGAGGTCATTCATCTGACACTGCGGGCGATGGCGGAGACTGGATTTTCTCCCGGGGTTTTCCTGGGCATACTGAACAGCGTGTGCCAGGCTATCCGCGGCGCGGAGTTCGCTCGCCGTTCAATGGAGTTTGGACATGTGACGACGGCGGGCAGTTGCCAGAAGCGGATTCTCGTCGGCTTCGGCGCCCCCCACGGCGCCGCCCTTTGGCGCACCGCCATCCGCAATCACGACGTGGACGTCCTGCGCGAAGGCATCTTCCAGACAGCTACGCGCGCGTGCAACGCATTCATCGGCCGGCGCATCGCCCGCACTCGCGGCGGCCTGAGCGATAGCTTTAGCGGCCAGGCCAAATGCGGCGACGATCTCTTCCCACGTCAGTCCGGTCGTCATCGCTTCCTGCACGAGCTTGCCCGCGACAGCACCAATCTTCGCCCTTAGTTCATCGTTCATCTGCTTTAGCTCCTGCAATCCTTGCGCCGCGCACTTGCGGCATCACGCGCCCTGTTTCCGCTGGTCAGGCGGATGCGTCACGGGCGGCTACGGCTACCAGGACGGTTATTCTAGCGTTTGCTCAACGCTCGCCGATTCCATTCTTCCGATGCCCGCTGAACAGGGAGTCGCTCCCGCGTAGCATTTGTGGAAGGACATCGCGAACGATACGGCCCGCGACGCCATTTGACGGGCCGAAGCTCGTTTCAAGGTGAATCAGCCGATCTTTCCCGCGTGCCTTCAAGGCGCTCGACCGATCCGGTTTAGCGCCTGCCATCCTGAACGCCAGGTCGCTGACAGACTCCGGCTCCGTCTGCGCAATCAGCGCGAGGAAGGCACAGTTGTTTTCGTCCTGGTCCGGACAACAACGCCCCGCTGCCTGCTCCGACTTTCCAGCGGTTCCTGGGAAGTGCCGCCAATGCAGGTAAGCGAGGCCGCCGTCAGGCGCTTGCTGGAGTCGCTGCGCGCGGACAGTTAGTCGCGTTTATAGGCGGTTTCGCAACAGGGCTGCAGCCAGGCATCGAAAGGCGACCACACAGAAAACGCGACGAACCGCGAGACAGGGACAAATTTTGACGGGTGCTCTTGCCCCGCGGTGAAGCGTCCCAATATGCGAACCCGAAATCCATTCGCCAGCTGTCGACCATGTCAAACAAGAACTACCGTTCCCCGCGTCGTCCGTCTGCCAGTGCGCATGCAAAATCGCGCTTTCTTCCCATGCCCCGCAAGGAATCCTCGGATCTTGCGCTGCGTGCACGGATTGCGCTCGAGCGTCTGCGCAATGGAGAAGCGGACCGCTCGCTGGTTAATCTCCTCTCGCAGATCATCATCATCACGAGCTTCATCACCCGGGCGGGACATGGGCAGCTCGATATCGCGGACATCGACCGCGTTGAGCGTGGCCTCGCAGAGGTGCTCGATCAGGCAGACCGCACTGGCGTCTGGAATGTGCCTGAATCGTTGACTGACGGTCTCACCGCCGTGGTAAATGAATACGACCGCGCGCTCAGCGTGACCGAATGGAGATCGTACTCAGGGCGAGTGACCACCTCGGAATTGCATTAAAGGCCGCCGGTGAATAAGGACGTGCGGACGTGAGAGAGGCTCGTACAAACGTCATACGGATATTCCGGCATCTGATGGTAACCGGCTCCCATAGAGGGGGACCAAACCGCCGGGCTTGCATTACAGGGAAATGGAGTCGCGGGCGGTGCAGCCTGCGATGGTCGGCAAAAGCGCGCAAGCGCTCACAACAAACAACGACAGGTGTATCGCGCGCTACACTGAGTCCACAACCCCCTGCATAGCCCTGCGCACATTGCATGCACTCCCGGCAACCACATCTCCGATAGATAACAGCATGGAAATCCGCGTTGCGTACGAACATAGTCTCGCCACTGCGCCGGAGGAATTCATCGTTCAGGTGCCTTCGCAGCTCATGACCGATATCCCCGCGAACGTGCCGCGCGCCCTGCTGCCTGAATTCATCGCGAACCTGATCGTCGAACGCTCACCGGCAATCGGAAAGATTCGCAATCTCAGGATTCTCTAGCGGGCCTCTTTTCAGCGGTGATGCCTGTGTGTCGAAAGGCGTTGTTGCCCAGCCTCGGCAACACTCAGAAAAGGCTTTGTTGCCTGATATCGCGCGCTGGAGGCAATGACGGCTTCTGGCGTCGCGCGCCCGTGTGGCGGCGAATGACACGGCGTACATGGGCAACCAGAACGAACTGCTCATCCGCAAAGCTGAGCGTGAGCCGGAACTGCGTCAGCCCATCCGGTCCGATACCGGGCTGCACCCGCAGCGATGCACGCATGTCGAGCCGACGGGCACGGTCCACGAGCTGCGCGCCGCTCATGCCATTCCATGCGGCCGCGATCAGCCAACCAACCGCCGGAGGAATCGACTCGGGTGGACAGTCAACTGGCAAGGCGAGAGATACGACCGCGAAACGATAAGCCATTCGGTTGACGGCGCGCGGCGCTATGTCCGCACTTCCTCACGCACAAACATGGCGCGCCGCTCTCATTAAGGTGACGCGCGAAGAGACCTGAGTGATCAGTCGTAGCGGGCCGCGACTGCGGCGTGGCCAGCATGTCACTCCGCCAGCTACGACTGGATCGCCCGTTACCACCGTTGTCCTTTACGCTGCTGCGACTTCAGGCGTGGCAGCAGCCTCAACTGCGGCCGGTGCCTTTTTAGCTGCAACCTTGCGCGGCGCCGAAGCCTTTTTCGCGGGTGCTGCGGCCTTGCGTCCACGCACACCCTTTGCCGGAACAGCCGCTGCCCCGCCGGCCTTCTTCGTAGCGACTGCCGTCTTCGCCGCCTTCCTGGCCACGACACGTTTTGCGCCTGCCGCCTTCGGAGCTACCTTTTTAGCAGCTACCTTTTTCGCAGCAGACTTTTTCGCAGTTGCCTTCCTGGCAGGCGCTGCCTTTGCGCCGGCAGTCTTCGCCGTTGCCGCAGCTTCAATCAGGAATTTCGAACGATCCTTGACGTCGCGAATCCACAGCGGCGCCAGACCACGACCCGACCACGTCGCACCCGTTTTCGGATCCGCGTATTTCGGCGCAACGTGATGCACGACCGCACCCGGCGCTTTTGATGCTGCCTTTGCCAGCGTCGTCCCAGGTTTGCGACCGCGTCGCTTTGCAACAAAGCCTTCGATATCGGTGACAGTCAGTCCGTGCTTTTGCATCAGGTCACGGATTTTCGTCAGGCCCACCGACGACTGCTTTTCGGCGATCGTTGCCGCCTGCTTCTGGAGTTTGGCAATTTTCGAGTTGATTGCGTCCAGGGTAACCATTTCTATTCCTCGCTGTGGTGTTTTCCGTTCATGCGATCCTGGAACTTCCCTGGCTTGTTTGCCAGGCACTTCGAAGTTCGGTCGGCCCGTCAGAATTGACGCGATCGTGATTATGACCTTATTCAGTACGCTCGTGCAAATTGAAAGCACAGCGCGCAACGGTTTGAATGTCACTGGCGTTCAGGAATAGATGCACGCCCGATGTTGCCTGTGCATCCCGCAGCGCTGCCTTTCTTTATTTGAATGCTATTGCGCCGCAAGATCGCCATCTCGCTATTATCCAGACATGTGCCCGGCATCGTTGGTCGGCGAGGTATGGGTCTTGCCTCAGCGATGCGCCTGTTCGTTTCGCACGATGAATCGCGAGCGCAATAAAAGAAGACTCAACGTGCGCAAGCAAACCTGGTGTCCCGTTCGGGTTGATTTATACTGCTCTCATACCGGTCGCCAGTCGCGGCGCCTCCCGTGCGCCGTTCCCCGCAAACGTGGTTCAAAAACGCTCCACCCTCTTCGCTGCCCCGGCACGGGCAGCGTTGGGTCGCGTGGCATCCTGGCCGCACGCGATTTGCAATCACCTGCCCAACGACAGACTGTTGCGCGGAGAATACATCGAATGGATGAGAGAAAACGAGAAAGCATCGTGGCCTATTTGAGGCGACGAATGGCTGAATTTGGAATCGAACCGGAAGACATTGCTACTTCAATTGCAGCCGATCAGGAGCGTTTGCGGGCAGTGCGTTTCCGCGACGCTTCGGGCAACACTTGGGACGGCAAAGGCGCTCCGCCACAATGGGTCGTTCAGGCAATCAGTGCCGGCCAGTCTCTTGAACATTTTGCAATTGACGGCGCGTCGAATCGCGACCCGGGCAAACGCACCAGCGCCGACTGGCGCAATGACCCGTTTGCCGGCTCGAGACTGGCCACAATCAAAACAGAGGACGTGAGCGCCTGATAGCCGAAGCAATCCGGATCTGGGATCCGACGTCAGCTTCCTTACTCCAGATGCCTGGACACTCACTTGACGTGACTCTCGCCTACTGAGGGATAAAGCTTCAGGCATGGAACGAACGGCTATGTGCCGCGCTTCCCGCACAAACTGGCCAGTCACTGAAAGTTATGCGGTGACTAATCGAAGAGTTGCTGCTGTCCCCCTTCGCCCGAACGTGATTCACGATACATTCAGTTATCCTTCACAGCGGGCATCGATGTGCCGCACGAAAGAAAAACGATAGCCGCGCATCCACCCGGTGCACCCATGAACGGCCAGCGGAGAGCGAATTCTCCTTCGGAAACGGCTCTACTCTCTTGTCAATGCATGAGAAAGCTGGCACAAAAGGGGCCGTTCATATAGATGGAGTTTGACCTGGCGGCGCAAAGCCCGGCCTGGACAAAGCGGCTAGACTATCTCGGTGAAGTGCTGATATGAGCGAAACCCTGAAGAAGCCCAAGCCGGATGTGGCGACCCCGCCGACCGTCGTGGTGCGTGTTTCGCGCTCCAGCAAGAAAAAGGTCGTGGTCACTTCCGGGACGAAGGCGCCACTGCGTAAGCGGGCGAAGACATCGACACGAAGTGCATTTCCCGAGCTGCCCGGGTGGCGGCTTGAGCGCTGATCAGACAACGGGCCGCAAGGCCCGTTGTGCTTGCTGCGTCTTCCCCGTCAGCAAGCGCAAATGTGACGCGCACCAGGGCGCGTCCTCCGCGAGACGTCATTCCTGACCGGCGTCGACCTGTTTTCCCGCCAGCCACCGACCGTTGACCGATCTGCCGGTTGCCAGATGGCGCTGCCCGATCTGGCGGCATCTCGGTGTCAGCGTGTGACCCGGTCGCGCCATGCGGCGACCGATCTGCCGCCCCACCGGACCGTCGGCAGCTTCATGGTCCGATACTCGTCGGCACTGGCCGAACTCCGTTTCAACCACAAGCCACTCCACAGCTTTCTTAGGCTGCCTTGAGCGGGTGCTCTTTCAGGTAGGTTTTTAGCGCGTCATTCATGCGCGTCTGCCAGCCTGCGCCGGTCGCACGAAACGCCTCCAGAACCTCTGCGTCATAGCGCATCGTGACCTGCTCTTTCGGATTCTCCTTCGGCGGGCGGCCCATGCGCTTTTGCATGACTTCAGCGAATGGACGCGCCCTGGCGAAATCCGCAGCCGTCCATTCCGGGTTGTCCGGATCGGCCTCGATTCCGCGCTGGATTGCCGCTTCCTCAGCGGCGGTGTTGCGTGTCAGCTTAGCTTTGCTCATAAGCGTCAATCTCCGTGTTACTCGCCTTGCGCAGGCTGATGATGCGCATGGTTTCGTCGCGGGGCGTGAAAACCACGCTATACAGCCTTGCCCCTAACAGGGCAATGCCCCTGTACCGATCCTCTCCGTACTCGTGCCGCATGTCCTGGACCACCAGCATCCCATCCCAGTCGAGCCGCGCAGCCTCGGCGAGCGATACGCCGTGCTTTTCCTGGTTCGACGCGTCCTTCGCAAGGTCAAATGTGATTCTCATGCAACTTATTGTAGTGTCGAAAAATAGGAGCATGCAAGGACTTTTCGGAGTTACAGAAAGTGCGTCCTGGCGCAAGATCGCAATTCAACATGATTTGAGTACAAAGCAGTCATACACCGACTGACCGCGTGACTTTTGTGAGCGGACCCGATACGATTACTGTATATATGTACAGTTATTTATTGGGGGCACCATAGCGCTGCCGCTACTGGACGTCGAGGCGATATACCCGGATTTGTGGCGTGCCTCGCAACTGGCTTCGGCACACGGCCGCGCGGTGGCGAGCGGACACGAGGCGCTTGACGCGGAGTTGCCGGGCCGCGGCTGGCCGACGGGGGCCTTGACCGAGGTGATCGTCCCGCAACCGGGCTGCGGCGAATTGCGTTTGCTTAAAGCTGCGCTGGAAGCCGTCGCAACGCGGCCGGTCTTTGTCCTGCAGCCTCCGCATCGGCTGCAGCCGGCAGCATTCACCTGGTGGGGGGTGGGCGCTGAAAACATCCGCGTGCTCAAGGCAGCGACAACCGCGGACAGTCTGTGGGCGGCGGAGCAGATCCTTCGTGCCAGAACCGCAGGGGCCCTGCTTTTCTGGCAGCAGCAGGTACGCCCGGAGGCGCTGCGTCGCCTGCACCTCGCTGCACAGCACGCGGACACGTTGCTGTTCCTCTTTCGTCCGACGGCCGCGGCGAACTCGACGTCCCCCGCTCCGTTGCGTGATTCGATCGACGCTGCGCCCGACGGCGTGAACGTCTCATTCATCAAACGCCGCGGACCGCATCGCGACAAACCCGTGTTCGTAGCGCTCTCTCCATCGCCTGTTCTCCTGAATCGTCATGCACCACTGGATCGGCGTTCATCTGCCACGCCTGCCCATCGAGAGCTTCTGCCCAACCTGGTACATGCCGGTGTCTGACAACGGTTTCGTTGTTCTGGAAAAAGGCCGCGTACTCGATGCCGACGCAGCCGCGCGCTCCCAGGGAGTCGTCGATGGCATGCGCCGCGGTGGCGTGCTCACGCTCGCGCCGAACGCGGACCTCAGGGAGCGTGAGCTCACACGTGAAGAACAGACGGTACGTGGCGTCGCGTTCGCGCTGCTCCAGTTCACACCGAACGTCGTGATCGCCGATGAGAATGTCGTCCTAGCCGATGTGACCGCCAGCCTGCGGCTTTTCGGTGGACTGCGCGCGCTTCGCCGGCGCGTGCGTCGCACGGTTGCAGACGTTGGCGTAACGAGCACGGCTTCGATCGCACCGACCGCCGAGGCAACCTGGCTCATTGCGCGTGCCGGTGGTGGCGTTGCGCTCACACAGCGGTCCCTTTCGCGTGTACTAAAACGCATCCCTCTGGGCGTGCTGCCGGCCGCGCGACGTTTCGCCGAATGGTTCGATGGTCTCGGGTGCGCAACGATCGGTGACGTGACGCGCCTGCCGCGCGCCGGACTGAAAAAGCGCTGCGGCACCGCACTGCTCGATGCGCTCGACCGCGCGAAGGGCGAGGCACCCGAGGTCCACGAATGGCTCACGATGCCGCCAGCGTTTGATGCCCGCGTCGAGTTGCCGGACCGCATCGAGTATGTTGAAGCGACACTCTTCGCAGCGCGCCGGCTCACCCTGCAGATGACGGGATGGCTTGCCGCCCGCCAGCTCGCCGTCGCGCGTTTTGTCGTCTCGCTCGAACACGAGCGCGGCCGCGACGCCATTCCCCCAACCGACGTGGAAGTCGCGCTGGGCGAGCCGACGTGGCATGAGGAACACCTTGTCCGGCTGCTGAAGGAGCGACTCTCGCGGATCGAACTCGCGGCAGAAAGAGTTTTTATAGGGCCGCAAGGAAAAGGCTCGCCAGGCTTGAGTCGCTGCAACCGGAAAAATGCACGAAAAGAAAGGGACCCCTTAACAACGGCATCGCACGCTCAGCTCGGCGTTTGGGCAAACGGGTTGTCGCCATTCGAGCATCAGAGGGTCGGCTTACCGTCGTCGGAGGGCTTCGGCCAATCCTGTGCCAGTCGATCGGGCTGCGGCTGTAGCGGTGGATCGGTAGGCCGAGAGGCACCAGGCGTGCCGAGCGCGTCCTGCACCTGCTGGTCGACGCGCGCGTGGCGATACTGATCCATCGCCCGGTTCAGTCGCTCGTCGCTGAACTGCACGCGCAGCCCGGCGTCCACGGCCACTCTCGCGGCCGCCAACTGGTGCGCGTCGTCGCCACTCAGTTCGAGCGTGCGGCCGAACTTGCCCTGCGCGAGCCGCAGCCCGGTTTCAATGGCGGACCGCTCCGCCTGCAGCACCTGAACACTGGTGCCACGATCACGAACAATGTCGCGGCCATCATGCCGGTAGGTAACGTCGCCACGTTCGTTGACGGACCAGGATAGGCCCGGCGAGCGGAAAATGATCGCATTGTATTCGTCCTGCGCGTGCTGCCGTGGAGTGTTCGGCTGGATCACGTTGAACGCCTCGCCGCCGATCTCGGCATCGACTTTGACCGCACCCGATACACGCTCCGGGCCGGCAGTGCGTCGCAACTCCTCGAGCGCGCGCTCATCGCCCTGCTCCGCGCGCGTGCGCAGCCAGCCGGAAAAGCTCGGGCCGCCTGCGGCTCCGAATTTTTCCTTGAGTGCCGCCCGCTCGCGTGCGATCGACTCCCGCAGCGCGTCGTCGCGGCCCAGTTGCCCGGCGCGTGCGAGTGACGTCGCCGCTCGTCGGCCAACCGGTGTGAGCCGCACATCCTGCCGGATTTCCGCGCGCCTGGCGTCGAACGCTGCGCGGATCTCAGCGCGGCGCCACTGTTCATTTGCGCGCTGTGTGAGCCACGCGTCGCTTCGGGCCAAGACATGCGCTTCGCGCGCGACCGAGTATTCGCGCCAAAGTGCCGCGCGTGGCAGCTCGCGCGGATCCGGAACCGGCTCACCGGCCTGCTGTCGCTCATACACTGCGCGTAGCAATGGTGCGGCTTCACGCCACGACAGATTCAGTTCTTTAGTCAGGAAGTCCGACACGTTGAGGTTGCGCGAGCCCGCGCGGATGCGATCGGAGCCGTCGCGGCCCGTCGTGACCGCATATTTCGCGGGCCGCACGCCGTGCGTGTGCGACAGTTCGGCGAGCAGGCGACGGGCATCAAGACCCTGGCGAATCTCACGAAACTCGGTGTGCTGACTACCTGACTCGTCACGCTGCCGAAGCTCGCGCGCGAGTTGCGAGACCACGCTGTCCGAGACGCGGCCAGTGTGCCGCGGTGTGGCATACGTGGCGTCGTCGGTGCGAGAGCGGCGCGACCGGTACGGTGGAACATCAACCGCGAATGCGTGCGGCGTCCGCAGGATTGGCCGGCCTGCCTCGAACTCGAACGACGCGTCGATCGAGTCGAACCGGTCTGGAAACGCGTCTCGCCGGTTGCCGGAAAACCAGCCTGGCGGCGACGTGCCGGATGGTGTCCATGCCGGATGCGACCGCATCACTGGCAGGCTGTCGAACGGATCGCCGAACGCATAGTGCCTCTCAAGCGCACGGTGGTACGCGTCCAGCCCGACTGGGGGAGTTGCGTGCCCTATTCGTTGCGCTGCAGGCTCTCCATCGCGATCTGTAGCCCGTCGCAGGCCGTGCGCGGATACGGCGCCGTCTGGCTCCAGCTGGTGAAACGCATGATGCGGCAATAGCACTGCAGATCGATGTCCGATGCCGTCCACAGGGCGGCCGGGCACGTTTCGCACAGCGTTGAAGGGTTCGGGCGCCGGGTACGCCCCACCTGGGATAAGGTCAAACTCGGCATCGAGGCCGCCGTATCTATCGTCGAGGGGTTCGGACGTGTCGAGTTCTGATTCGCGCGCGCCTGGCCCGTCGACGACGTCGGGCGGCTGGGCGCCGAATTCAAATGCGCGTCCGCTTCGTTGAAGGTGTCCTGCGAAGCCGGGTAGGGAGTCGTC
Organism: Paraburkholderia sp. CNPSo 3076; assembly: GCF_026343935.1. Lineage (NCBI taxonomy): Bacteria > Pseudomonadati > Pseudomonadota > Betaproteobacteria > Burkholderiales > Burkholderiaceae > Paraburkholderia > Paraburkholderia sp. CNPSo 3076. The sequence goes on from NZ_JAPMAL010000034.1 coordinate 15,714, forward strand.
TGCTCGTTCATGATGTGCCTTCAGATGTTGTGCGTAAAAACCGCGCTCGAGATCCACAAGCATCAGCTCTCGGTCGTGGGGAGAGGATTCCTGGTAACGCTGGTACTGACGGCTACCGCTGTTGAGATACTTCACTTCGCGCGCGCGGGTGGTGTACCACTCATCGAGCACGGCCGCTATGTGCGCTGGTGTGCGTCTGGGCGCAACGCCAGCCTCATAACGGTCGGCCGCATCTGCAGTCAGCGCCTGCAGCTTCTCTGCGGTCGGCAGTGCGATGAATTCAGGCGTGAATACGTATTCCTTGAGGTTCACGCCCTTGTCGGCGCCAGCCGGCTTCACATTCGGGTAGGCGTTGTCGAGACCGGTATTGCGCATGCGCACGGCACCGTGCTCGTGCAGCAGCGCCACGAAATCCGCATGGTTCTCGATCTGGCGATCCAGCACCGCGTCGAGAATCTGCTCCTTCAGCTCGCGACTGTTCGCTCGGAACAGGTCGCCACGGTAGCGGCTGATCATTTCTGATGCGTCGGTCAGCAGCGTGCGCCGGTTGTCTTTCGGACTCGCAAGGCCATACTGCGCGTTGACATGCTCCTGGAACGCGTCGATGAAGCTCAGGTTGGAGCGCACGTAGCCGAGCGGTTCCAGGTGCCTTTCAGCCAGCAGGTTCCAGCGCGGAATGACGATATGGATGTGTGGCTTGCGCTCAACCAGTTCGCCAGTCCGCTGGTCCACATAGCTCTTGATCCGGGGCAGGTGTGCCTCGGCATAGAAGCTGTATTCGTCCGGGCGGTAGGCGTGCAGCGCGAACGCCTCGAACTCCCGCACGATCTGAAACATCGTTTCCCGGGTGACGTGATCCTCCTTGAAGGAGAGCGTGATGGACAGGTAACGTTCGACACCGGGTGCGGCATTGATCGACTGGATCACTGCGTCGGTCAGGTCGAGATCACCGGCGAGTACCACACGTTCATCAAGGTCGTCGCGATCCAGGTCGCGGCCAACCTTGCGGCCTTCCTCGAGGTACTGCTTCACGCCGTCGTGACGGCCGTCCACTCTAATCAACACGATGGAGATGGGCCTTCAGCAGTTGCGTGATCAACTCCAGCTCGTCGACCAGGGCGACAAACGTGGATTCGGATAGCTGGCCAGCCACGTGCGCCGTATTCGCCACGTGGACAAGCTGGTTGAGGTTGTTGCCGGTCTTGTTGATCACGTACATGATCCGTTGCCGCTCAACGGTCGCGGGTGGGCGCGCAACGACCTGCGTGCGATTCGTCAGGATGCATTCGCGCAAAAAAGCGGATGGACTCATGCCGGAGCGAGCGACCTTTTCATTGAAGACCTGCCACTGGTCGTCGGTGAGCCGCGTGCTGACCGGCCTGCCGAGCGCCTTTTGCGCTTTTTTGCGACCGCGGCGCTTGGCTTCCGCCACAACATTGAGATCGTCTGCGCTCATCGCATGTTTTCCGTTGCCAGAGAGAATTTCCGGCGGCGAACTGCCGCCACCGGCGTGCAAGAGTCAGGGACCGTACTGGGTTCGACCGTATTGCGAATTGACTGGCCCCTTCACGTCACTCCCGGCCGACTGGCACTGGTTCAGGAAATCGCCTCGCGCGTTGGCCGTGCCGCCCTCATCGAAGTGACCGTGGTGAAAACGGACGATGGAAAAGTAGCCCGTCTCGTATTCGGCGCACGTCTTGCCGCCATTGCCACCCATGATCAAACCGGCAAGACAGAGCACCGCGCCACACGCATCCTGGTTATCATCGGCGTGCGACGACGGCGCGCCGAGCGCACAGGCCAGTGCCCCGCCGCACAGCGCGGCCGCAACCGACCGTCGTTTCATTGCGTTCATGATCTAACGTTCCCCTCGAGGAGATGCGGTGGTTTTCGGCTAGGTGAGCGTGTGTGCCAGACGGGCAACGACCCAGATGAGCGCGGCGCCCGCGCAGAACGCAAAGCCCATGCAGGCGACGAGCGAACCGGTTGCTGCAACTGCCGGATTCGTGGGTACGACGCGACCACGCGATTCAACGGCAGCCCGCAGCCGCGCCAGTTCGTCCACGACATCCGCGGTTGCCGCACGTCGCGCCTGGTCAGCCGCCTTCGCGGCCACCTCGCCGATGAACGCCTGGCGCGATTGCGTGAGCAGCTTCGTCAGTTGCGTGTTCTCCTCGCGCAGCGCCTGCACCGTCGCGGTCAGTTTCTGGTCGGTGGACTCCATCAGCGCGACAACATGGTGTTGTGCATCCACGACCTTCATCTGCTCGATCAGGATCTCCGCGAGGACAGCCAGTTCGTTCGACGCCGGCATCGTGGCGATCACCTGGCCCAGGCGCTCAGACGCACGCCCAGCGTGATCCGGTTGCGGCGTCGGCTCGTTCACGCATCGACCCCTGCCATCAGCGCGTTAAAGGCCTGATCCATCAACGGCTGGATCGACAGCGCCTTGCGCTTGAGGCCAACCAGCCTCACGAGACGGTCCTTCTCCGAGGCGCTCGCAGCGTCGATCAGCTGCGCCTTGTAGTCCACCCCGTCTGTCGCAATATCGTGGATCGTACGACCGGCGGCCGCCGCAAGCGTAAAGACGTCGTTCTTTGGGATCAGCGCATCCTGATTCAGTTCGAAAGTCCGCTCCCTCTCATGCAGTTCGAACAGTTGCCCGAAGTGCCGGCGCAGCGTTACCTCGCGGTCCTCGCTCCTGACCAGATCGACCTTGTTCAGCAGCACACGGATGCGCCCAGGCTCGACGCCGAGATCCGCGAGCATGTTGATCGTCTTCATGGAGTCCTTCATCTGCTTGCTCTCCGGTTCGACCGGCACAACGAAGCACGCGTAATCCTCCTGTGCCCCTTCCGCACCATTGAGGCGGTTGAGATACTCCTCGACGTTCGATGCACCGATATCGACCAGCAGATCACGGCCGCGCATCAGCTCGTCATGCAGTTCGTCAAAGCGCGCGGCAATCATCACCTCGACCTTCGGGCCGGCCGAGTCATCCGTATTGATCGACTCAATCTGGCGTACCGACATGGACGGCAGCCTTGGCGCGAGCAGTTCGCGGGTCACGGTAGTCTTGCCGACGTTGCCCGAGCAGTTCACGATAGCCATACTCATTTCGAAATCCTCATCAAGATTTGGAGCGCCGCCACTTACATCACCTTCGGTGCCAGGCCGCCTGTCTGCGCTTGCGCGGGCGTCGGGCTGTTCGACGGGGCCTGGGCAGGCGCGGCCTTCGGTGCCGTCCACGCCGCATGCAGCTCGGCCGCGCGCCTGTCGATCTCGGCCGGGCCGGCGTCACGACCCAGTTCGCCGCGCGCAATCCGGGCCTCGATCTCCGTGCCCGCCTGCATGCGGGCATCGAACCGGCGAATCACCTCGGCACGCATGCGCGCGGGTGCCCGCTCAAGTGACTTTTCAAGGACTTCGCGCAACTGCGCGACGGTTTTGAGTGCTTCAGGCGTGGGCGTTGCCGCCATGTCCGCTGCAGGCGAGAAACGCGCTGCGCTGGCTGCCGCTTCCGGTTTTGGGTTTGACGGCGCGGCCGCTGGATTCTCCTTCGCCGGGTTCGTCTTCTGCGCGACATCCGGCGTCGGCGACCTTCCGGCCTTGATCGTCAGCGCAGCACGTTCACGCTTCACGGCCTCGAGCAATGCCTCGTCGCTCTCGGCGGGCCTGAAGCCCTTTACATCCACACCCGCGAGGGACGCTTCGATCCACGCGTTGCGGCGGAACGTTTCGCTGCCGCGCACCACGATCGAATCCCAGTTCTTGGCCTTCGCTACTGCCATCATGTCGGCAATCGTTGAGCGATCGTTCTGCCGGGAGTTCAGGCGTGCCCCGACATCCTCGAAGTGCGGCTGCGTGGTCGCTGTCGGATCCCGCTGCGCGCCCGACGACGTACCCAACCCGGCCTCCATGCCATCGAGCTTCCAGAACCGGCCATCCTTCACCATGTAGCGCGCCGCGATATGGGCGGGCACGTCGTAGCCGTCTTTCGTCACGACCGGCTTGCGTGAGGCAGGATCGACGCCGATCTGGTTGTCGCTGCTGTCGGCGATACCCGCAACGCCAGCCTCGTGCGCGTCTGCCGCTGCACCGGCGTCGCCCGCGTGCTGCCCTGGCATCGGCTTGCCCTGTTCGCGAAGCAACCGCTCGGCGGCCGCTCGCTCGCCGTCGCGCACCGTGCGCACGCGCTCCAGATCCTGAGTCGACACGGTGTCAAACGCCGGGCGCTCCGGATCGTTCGCCGGATTTCTTGCGTCCGTTTCATTCTGCGCGGACGTCTGCGTGCGCTGGATCTGCGTGTCGATCATGCCCGCCACCGCCGGTGCGTCCATCGACGTATCGTTCGCAGCGCGGCCGGGCTGACCGACAGGTTCGTTAGCCGCCGCCGCGTTGACAGTCGGGCGAGCGACGTCCTCGTTGCCGGTCACGGCGTTTCCCGTGATGCCACGCAGCCGCATTGCGTCGTCGATTGCCGCTGCATCGCCGACGTCGGCAAAGGTCACCGCATCGCCATCCGTCTTGACGTCCGGCTGCGCCTGCGAGGCTGGAGATTGCGCAGATGATGCATCGACCTGCCTGTCGAGTGCTTCACGCACGTGGGTCACGAACGGCTCGCGGGCGGCGGGCGACAGAAACGCAAGCTCATGATCGAGCGCGGCGGCAACTTCAGGCGCGGTCTTGCCTTTCCCGAACTCCTCCCTGATACGCCCCGTCAGCCCCCGAAAGTCGGCCAGGTCTTTCGCCACCATCGACCAGTCCGTTCTGTCCTCCTGCTCACTACCGGTCGCAGGCATCGCCGCCACCGGTTCGAACGCTTCGGCGATGTCCGCGAAGGTGGCAATGCCGTCACTGCGCTCTGGCTCGCGATGGCGATGCCGGTGTTGCGGCGCGACGCTTGACCCGTCAACCGGAAGCGCGTCGTCCACCGGGTCGGAATCCGTCACATCGCTCGCAGGCGTGCGCTCATCGATTTCCATCGGACTCAAGCCCGCTTCACCGCGAAGTTTGGCCAGCGCTTTGGCTGCCCGTGGCGGCAGGGTCTCCGCCGCAAAACCAGTGCGGTTGCGGATCTGCTCGCCAATCGCGCGCTCGCCATCAACAGCGTTGCCGGACTTGCGCCACGCTTCACGATGGATCGACTCCAGCCGCTGCTCAAGTGCAAGCGTATGGTTGACCTCGTTGCCACGCAGCGTGACCGCCGTCGTAATCGACTGGATCATTTCGCGAAAGCGCCGGCCGAGCGCCGCGTCGTCAAACTTCGGCTGTGCAGCCTGCTGGCCAACGCGCGCGCTCCGTTCATACAGATGCTGCCGGTCGGCGAAGTACTGGTGCCGCGCGTGGACACCGGCTTCCCGCACTCCGTCAATCATCTCGAATGCAGAGGCACCCTGCGCGCGCAACCGGTCCCGTGCCTCCAGCGCCGCCCTTTCCGCGGCGGCCTGAAGGGAGTCCCGCACGAAGGCGCGGGACTCATCGAGCGGTTGACCCATTAGCTCGCTCAGCCGCACGGCTTCTCGCTCGATGTCGGCTTCACTGCCGAACAGCGTCTGCGGCTGCCCGCGCACTGCTCCGGGTGCCTGCCCTGCCTGCGGCTCATGCGCTGGAATCCACCGCGCAAACGGCCCAACGTCAGTGCCGCCCGGCACGTACCATTTTTTCGATCGCCGGTCGAACCTGGCGCCCAGATCGTGCGCCGCATCCTTCTCCCTGAACGGGACGTCCAGATACGTCCGTTTGCCTTTCGGCCTGTTCGGGTCAGCCATGTGATACCTCCTTTGCCTCGTTGTCCGCCAGCGCGACAGACGCGAGCGCCGGTTCAATCCGGTCCTGGACAGCGTCATCCCCGCCTGCCACGTTGAAATCGATGCGGATGCCCGCGAGCATTTCGCGCACGTCCTCGCGCATCGCGACGCCAAGCTCGGCCAGGTCAGCCTCGAAGCCCGCGAGCGCCATGCCGGTCGCGAGTGGCCCGGGCGCGCGTTGGTCGAGCGCGAGAAGCTCGGCCGCGGTCAGCGGCTTCGCACCGGCCTGACGTGCAAGTCGGATTTCGCCAGCGGCCCTCGCGGACAGCGCCGCGTGATACGTCTCCGGGTTGTGCCTCGGGATGCCGTTCGCTCGCAGCTCACCGGCACGCCAGGCCGCCTTGATTTCGTCTTCGGTGGGCAGGCGCTTGTTGATTGCAGCGAGCATCGGACTGACCGAGCGCATGCGGTCGATAAACAGGTCATCCTCGTAATAGGTCGCCTTCTCGCACAGGATCGGACGCTGGAAACCAAGCACGATTTCCTGGTCCTGCTCCATGCGCTTCAGTTCCTGATCGAGCATCAACGCGCGGCCCTGATCTGACGTGTTCGTGCCGGTCGACGTGTTGCGGCCGTGATTACGGCTTTTCGAGGTTGCCTTCTCGGTGAACGTCCCCAGCGTCTCGGACAGTTCCTTTGCATCCTGCTGATTGCCCGGCGCATACGCCACCAGCACTGCGTGGTTGGTGATCAGTGTGCGCGCCCCGGCCGGCCCGTACAGATCGTTCGGCTCCAGCTGCGCCTTCGACTGCAGGATCGTGAGCAGGCGAATCCAGTAGCCCGCGATGAACGCGTTGCCCTTGTCGAGTACCTCGATGCGACCGAGCGCAGTAAATTCGTCCCCCACGCCAAGACACTGATATTTGATGGCCGGATCGTCGCCTGGCAGCACGTCGAGGTTGTCCTCGATCCACTGCGTGTAGAACAGGTTGCCGAGCAGGCTCGCGACGGCAAGCTCACGCACCGGCAGCACAACGTAGATCGACATCAGCTCGCGCCGCACGCGGTCGAGCTCGAAGTCGCATGCGCTCGTCGCCTGGTCGACGATCGGGTTGCTGAACAGGCGCAGACCGGCGTTAAACGTTGCAACAATGTTCAGCATCGTCTCGTCGGGCGAGGCCAGCACGCGCGAGAGCGCGCCCAGGCAATCGCCCGACAGCGGCACCCCCTTCTGCGGCTCGTGCTGCATCAGGTCCGACAGGTGCTCACGCACTTTCCTGTCGGGCGTGGTCGCGAGCCGCAACACCTGTCCGAACGTACAGTCACCCGTCATCTCCATCAGGTAGAGCGCGAGGCCCATGAACAGGTCACTCGCCTGCTCATAGAAGAACTTGTTGCGACCGTCGGTCGTGTGATACAGGCGCGCTGCGATCGCCTGCAAGCGACCGACCCGCACAAAGGATGCACTCTTCGCAATCCTGAAAAGCGGATTCCAGCGGTGCGTGTAGCCAGTCTGATCAAATGGCGCCCAGCGAAACACCTGCTGGCCGCAGGCCTGCCGGTAACGCGACGTTAGGTCGTAGTTCTCTCCCTTCACATCGAGTACGACCACCGAATCCGGAAAGGTGAGCAGATTCGGGATCACAATGGCTGCACCTTTGCGTGAACGCGTTCGCGCAGCAACCATCACGAACTCCGTTCCGCGGAACGTCAGGTACTTGCCCTTGTACCGCCCGACGATGATCGACGGGTCGCGGTGATCGCCCTTGCGGCCGCCCCTGTTTCGACCGCGCCCGTTAGCCTCATCGAGCAGGCCGTACCGCCGAACCTCGTAGCCGTAGGCGAAGCGGGCATCGCCATGCAGTTCGCGCTTCGGCTTCATGACCAGCGCCGCGACGATCGCCGCTACCGGCACAAGCGGTACGATGACCGATGCCGCTGTCGCCATTTGCAGCGAGCGTTTCACCGCCTTCACGTCGCCAAAGGCGCGCCAGTAGTCGTGCAGCGTCCACAGCCCGATTGCGGAGTCCGGCAACTTTTCCAGCTTCGCAAACAGCATCGCGCCGACGTACTGGCCGGCCGCAGCGAGACCGATCAGAACCACCAGTGCGAGCAGACCGGCCGCGATGATCCGGTCGGCAAGCGTCGCGTTTTTTAGCAGCACGGCGCTCGCACACACGCCCCACAACGCGCACGTCACGACGACGAGAGCAATCACGGCCCCCATTTCGACAGGATCGCTGATCGCGTCGAGATGAAGCAGACGGCCGACGGCGAACACGACTGCGCCGGACACAAGGCCAAGCAGGCCGCCAACAAAGAGACGGGCTTTCATGCTGACGCTCCCACTGCCGCGTGCGTCTGCCGCTCCTGGGGTTCCCGGCCGGTTTGCCTGCCACTGTCACCAATGGCGAAATCGTTCGGTCGCGCTCTCATGCATCACCTCGCAGCAGCCTGTTTTTCGTCGCCGGATCGAACCAGATTTCCGTTAGATCGCGGTTCTCCATGAACAGCACGACGTCGACCGTCGTGCGGATCTCGCGCATCAGGTAATCGAACGGGAGCGTCTGGCCGACCGGGCTTTGCTTGACCAGCGTGGCGATGCGCGTGAGTGTCGCGATCGAGTCGTTCGCGTGCACCGTCGTCAACCCGCCCTGGTGTCCGGTGTTGAGCAGCGTCAGGTAGTCCCAGGTTTCGTCGCCACGCAACTCCGCAAGCAGCACGCGATCGAACTTCATGCGCAACGTCGCCTTCACCAGGCGTCGCGCTGGAATCGCCTCGCTGTAGAAGAGGTGAACGTGATTTCGATGCAGTGGCAACGGCAGCTCGTGGGTATCCTCGATCGTCGCCAGACGCGCCTCGCGCGGAATGATCGGGATCAGGTCGGCCAGCGCCTTCATCAGCGTGGTCTTGCCGGAGCCCGTGCCGCCCACGAGCACGATGTTCAGCCGGTTCAGGATGGCCAGCTTCAGAAACCGCACGACATCGCGCTGCGCGAGCGCGTCGAGCATCTCATGCTGGAAGCGCGCCAGGCCATTGGCGCCCAGCGCCCGGGACGGATTGAACACCGCAGTGGCACGACTGACGTCCATGCCCTCTGAGCCTGCCCGTGCCGCCGCAGCATCGATCTCGCCCGGCGTCATTGCGCTACTACCGCCGGGTGCGCCCCGGACCACATCACGGAACCTGGCGAACCGTCCGGCGTCCGACCACTGCTGTACCGAAAGGCGCGTTGTATTCGGCACGCGAATTGTCAGCGACACAGTGCCCGGCTCGCACGCCGGTGGAATCACGATCTGGCCGCGCTCGCCGTCAGGCAGGCGCACCGGCTTCTCCGGCTCGGCCGCCGACAGCGGTGGCTTCGCCTTGTTGTAGATGGCCAGCGCCGGTGCGAACTGGTTCAGCATTTCCAGCGACGCATTCGGAAGATCATGGCGCTGCCAGCCGTCGAGCGTTTCGGTCCAGCCTTCATAAGGCCGGTTAATCGCAAACTCGGTGACGCCGGGCATCGCCAGCATTGCGGCGATGCCGAGTGTCTTGAGGTGACTGCGTACCGTAAGACTGTCGTCGTATTGCATACTCATAAGCATTCCGAATTAAGTGAATCAAGGCGTCACCAGTTCGTACACGTCGGAGAAGTCCACATCGCGCGCAACGAAGATTGTCGTCATCGACCCGTACTGCGAATACGCGGTCGGCGGCACGTTGATGGTGTTGCGCAGCGCTTCGGCCGCTACCTCACCACCGGCATTCGTGGTGTTGTTAAACTGGATGCCACTACTGCCCGAGTTCGCGGCCAGTGTCGACAGCGCCTGACCGGCATCGCTGATCAGGCTGACCATCATGGCGCCGCCAAACCGCGTCCAGAAGTGGTTGTCGACGTAGGCCGGCAGGCCACTGCCGCCGAGCGCATCGGCCGCCGGCGAATCGAGTTGCACCTTTACGCCGTCAGGCGTCGTCAGCCGCGTCCAGATCACGAAGATCCGCGCCTGACCCTGCATCAGCGCCTGCCGCTGCTCGCCCACGACCTCAGAGCCACGCTCGACCAGCAGCACCGTGCCGTTCGCCGAGTACACATCTTTCGCCACGTGGCAGGTGGTCATGCCCGGGTAGTCGGTCACGATCTCCGCACTCTGCACGCACGGGATCGTCGTCCCAGCAATCAGCAGGAAGTCTCGCGACGGCATCAGTTCCGCCTTCACCGTTTCCAGCTTCGACGGCTGCAGCTTGCTGTCCAGTCCATCCTTCGCGAATCCGGCATGCGAACCGGTCAACCCGGGCGTGCCACCAGGGGCTGCCGCGTCGGACGTCCTCTCATCCTTAGATGTGAGCAGCACGTCGCCATCGAGCTTGCGTTGCGCCGGCGTCTCGACCGCGCTGGCCGCCGTCGCTGCAGCGGCGCCGTTTCCACTCACTGCACTGGCTACGTTCGCATGCGCAGGTGTAGCAAGCGCCGCGCTAGCTGCAGCCGCTTCCGACGCCATCGCCGCTTCCTCTGCCCGCTGCTTTTCGATCTTTGCCTTGTCGCGCGCAAAGTCGTGCCGGTCATCTGACGGCTTGTCCTTTGCCGCTTCCGCCCTTGCCGCCTCGGACTCGGCGTGATGCTGCGCCGACCACCGTTTGATCGCGACACCCACTGCGATCGCGCCGAACAGCAGGATCAGCACCATCCCAATGACGATCGGTAGCATCCGGAACGGGCTCCTGCGCTTCGTGCGGCCAACACCCGGCACCCCGCGCTCGCCTATGCCGGCGGCGTCGACCGGTGTCGGGTTCGCCAGGTTCGGACCGTTCAGATTGATATCGTCACTCACCGCCCGCCTCCTTTTGCTTCACAAGCCGCACCGTGCCCGGAATCGTCGTGCCTGTCGGGTTCAGCTGGCCGTCTGGCCGGTATGCATTGTTGCGAATGCCGAGCACGGCGTCCCCCAGGCGCAGGTTGAAGCGCTGCGCCGTGTCGTGCACCACGAGCACGGGGCCGCGCACGTCATCAGGATTGACGAGCGCTTCCTTGCCGTCCCCGTACACGCGATAGATCTGCGGCAGGTCGCGGCTCGTACTGAACTCGAAGTAGGTAAAGCGGCCGTCATCCCACAGCGCCGTTGGCGCGAGTGTCGTGTCGCCATGCATGTCGTAATTGAAGTTGCCCACGCCAGGCGTGCTGACGGTCTGCGCCAGCAGTGCCCGCGCTTCGGCCGAGCGCACCGCGGCCGCCGCCGACGCCTTTGCACGCGTGTCCGGATAATCGAAGGTCAGCGACCAGACTGCTTCCTCGTGCCTCCTGACCGGGACCAGCTTAAGCACATAGCGACGTCTGTTCGTGAGCAGAATCAGGTTGGTGGCCGCCTGCGGTGCCTTCGGCTTGAAGAAAAAGCCGTTGCCGGCTGGGCCGGCCGTCCATGCCTTACCGTCGCCCATGCCGCCGCCGTCGATCTTTTCGCCTTTCTCGAAGACGAGGACAGTCGCCTCGCCCGGGCGATAGGCGATCCGGTACGTCTCATTCGGGTCATACACGGCGCACGCAATGTGCCGGTCACTGCCGCACGCACCGGGCACGACTTCGGCGACAGCCGGTAGCGACATACCGAATAGCGCGGCAGCGATCGACGCTGCAGTAAGCGCTTTCGGGAACCGGATGGTCATGGGTTGGCCCCTCCGGCCGGTGCGCTCAAGGACATACTTGACGGTGCCGACTGGGACGATGTGGCCGCCGACGGCATCGGTGTCGCGCCGTCTGCGGTGCTGCGCGTCCAGTCGCGGTCGACCGAGTAGCTGGTGACACGAAAGCCCGTTGGATTGAGCTCCTGTTCGTCGCTGCGGGTCGGCAGATCGCCTATCTCGTAGGTGATCGTCGCGACCCAGTATTCGGTTTTAGGTGGTGCTGGCGTCGAGCCACCCTGCGACGACAAAGAAATCATCGTCTTCGAGAAGAACACCTGCGCTGTCGATCCAACGAACGTAATCGCACCTGGGCGCACGATCACGCGATATTTGTCGGTGAGCACGTTTTGCGGCGAGTTCTTGCGGTTGTAGAGCGCCGCGTACAACGCCTGCTCGCGTGGCGAGTTCATCAGCGTCACGGTGTCGTACGCATCCTGGATCGTGTACCAGTCGTATTTCTCACGCAGCTTCACATACGTGCGCAGTGCTGCCCGCACCTCGAGTTCACCGAACGTCACGGATCCGCTGTGCGCGACATCAATCACCTGCACGTCGCCGGTCGCGGTGTTGTCCTTGATGATCACCGGTGGTGACGGCCTCTTTAGTTGTACTAAAGCTGACGAGCCAAGAATAGAAATAAGTGCGACAAACATGGCCCCGCCCGCAACGCGCCATGCAATCTTGGTCATGTTTTCCTGCAGCTGCTGCCGGGACTTCTCGAACGAGAGCGCTTCCCTGAAATACATCCGCGCCATCTCGCGTGGATCGGCGTCGGCGAGTTTCGCCGCAATGTGCTGCAGCGCGGTCGCGCAACTGCCGTCGACGGCAACTGCGACTGGCTCAGCCTGCGCCCGCGCCGGCTTCCACGACATCCACTTCATCGCGCACTCCCCTGTGTCGCATGGTTGACAGGCATCCACGGCCCCTCCGGTTGCGTTGGCTTTGGTGCCGACGAGCACGCAGCAAGGAGCGCGGCGCAGCAAAGCAGGACGATGATTTTCACGTCAATCTCCGATCGGGTGGACTGTCCGCCGTCTCTGATCGCTCCGGCGGATAGACTGCCGCTTATTTCTCGCGCTCGAATTCGGAGCCAGGTGTAACGAGATGTCCATTCGACTTATCGATCGTCATTGCATATTGAATGCTGGAACTAACAATCATCTTCCCATCTACAATCGTGGCCGGTTGTTGGCGCATTACCGTTCCGACCTTGTTTCCATCGTCGTTGTACTGATCTTCCCGATGCGAAACATAAAAATCATTTCCGCTCCCATTTCTGCTAATGACGATATCTTTATAGTCCTGACCACTAACGCGCGCCCACTTGCCGATGTACTGATCACCATCATTGCCCTTGCCGCATCCAAATTGCGCCAACGCCACGACGACCACTACTGCCGCCTTCGCAGATCGAAATTCCCTCATGGACATCTCCTGGTATGTAAGATCACACGCGGCCAATCGAGTTGGTAGGCGCCGATGATGCCCCACTTGCGCGCCCGCCTGTCAGCCTCATCGCCCTCATGGCTGCGCTGGCCGCGTTACCGAGCTTACCAACCATCGAGGAGATGCCCACGCCACCGGCAAGTTGCGATGCGAGTGACGGCATGCTCAACGACACCACGATGAACACAAGCCCCGCCCCGATGATCTTTCCTTCAATTGCATAGGTCAGCATCACGTTATGCACGTCGAATGTCTTCGGCAGTACAGAGGTCATGAAACTCACCTCGATCGCGCCTGTTGCACCGAATAGTGCGACGAGCAGGCCATAGTTCAGACACTGTCCGACCCAGTTCTGGAAGAACTGGCGCGTCGCCGGGAAAAGTGCCGCTACAACGAAGGCCGGCCCGAGCGCGAGCAGCAATCCAAGAGCGAACTTCGCGAGGATGATGTATGCCGCTGCAATCGCGAGAAACGGCACGCCGACCAGCAGGATGCAGATTGCAAGTACTGAAACTTCGATATAGAGGCCGACATCGCTCCACGTCAGTCCCGCGTACATTGCCTTGATTGCGGAGATATAGAGATTCAACAGCGTATCGAGCCCACTACTCAGGCTGTTGCCACCCATCAAGGCACTACTTAGATCGTCCCCGAGGCCATTGAAGAATGGAACGACGTACTCGCTGTAGTAGCTGATATTCATCCCGAGCGTGAGCACAGCCGCCCACCCTGCCATCTTCAGCAAGAAGTCGGATATCGGGCTGTCGTTGTGGCCACGCCAGTACGACACGAGTACGAGCAGGACATAGAGACTAAAGCAGGCAGCGACGAGCGGACTGATCAGTGAAATCATCCGGGCCGAGCCGGTATTGATCGTGTTCAGCACGTTCTGGTCGAACGAGTTGAACATTTCAGTAAAGATCTGCAGTTGCATGGTCGCACTCCGCGTTATTGATCGGCGTTTTCGTCGCCGTTCAGTCTTTGCTGCATGTCGCTATGGGCAGCCTGTTGCGCGAAATCCTTCTCCGCATCCTGAAGTCGCGTCGCGAGATCGAGGCGCATCTTTTCCGCGTTGATCGACGAGTTCTCTGCCGCCCACCGGTTTTGCAAATCGGCCTTCGCCGCCGGATCCTGCGTGAGGTTCGACTGCTGCATCAGCTGCTGGATGTTCGTCAATCGGTCAATCGACGCCTGATACGAGCGCATCGCCATTGCCTTGTTGGCGGCCAGGGTATCGTTCAGACGTTGCTGGCCGGGCGTGTACGCGGTCATCCCCTCCTGGCTCTCGATAGTGCTGGCGAGGCCGCTGATTCCGTTCAACTGCCCGCTCTTCACTTCGTCGTAGACCGACTGCCACTGATCCGGCAGGTAGTTGCGCAACGTCGGGTCATTGAAGATGTTTCCGAGGCCGCGATTGCCGATCGTCGACTGGTACTGGTCCGAGAGCAGGCTGTATTGCTGCTCCAGCTGCTTGACGGTCGAGATCGCCTGCGCGATCGCCTGCAGGTCGATCACCGGGACACCCTGCGCGTGCGCTGCCTGCATCGAGAACGTGCCCGCGATCAACGCAGCGCCCGTCAAATTGCGAATGCTTTTCATCGTCACGCTCCCAAGCTGAACTGCAGTTGTCGGCAAACCATCGCAATACAGTCTTCAGTCCCGCGCAGCCAGTCGAGCAAACCACAAGCAAAACGCGCTCGGCGCCCACTCTCTGAGGCCAGCGCCGGTCGTGCTCGTCCAGCCGTTCCTTGAGCTGTTCGCGCGTCGCTGGCTCGATCGCAGACGAAAGGTGAAGATCGTGTGTCGTCGTCATTCGGTTTCCTCAACAAGTTCGGCCTCGTGCTTGCGATCGCGTTTGCCCTTGCGGCGTGCCTGGAACAGCTGCATTCGCAGGTCCGTGTCGCCATGTGCGTCGCGCGTGCATTCTTCCCAGATCGCAACGTTGTCCAGACTGCTGGAAAGCACCGCGATCTCGTCGTTCATGCCGCCCAGGTCCAGTGTTGCAAACGCCGACTGGTTGCTCTGCTTGATCAGGAACGTGCGAGACTCCTTCGACAGCCTTTTGAGCGTGTCGAATTCGCGGTCGGTCAGGTTCAGGAGCTTGTAACCGTCGCGCGTCGCGTCCGGGTTCGGCAGATAGATCTTTGTCGCCGTCAGGTCGCGGATCTCGGCGAACACCGGACACTGGATTGCATCCTCCGGCGACTGCGAATCCAGGATCAGGAATTCGTCTGCCTTGCGACCCGTCTTGAGCGACTTGCGGATCAGCTCCTGCGTGGTGGGGTAGCTGGCCGGCAGCCAGAATTCGGCAATCACGGTTGCGAGCAGTCCGCCCCTCTTTTGCATCTGGTCCTTGAGGTACAGCAGGTGTGCAAGCACCGGCTCCGTGGCGGCATAGTCTTTCTTCAGGAAGTCAGTGACGTCGAAACCGATCCGGCGCACCTCGGCAATGTTCGTCAACGCATCCGGTACGTTGTCCAGCGCCCACGAGAATCGACCGTTAGTTGCACCACACCACTGGCTCAGACGGACCCACAGGCCGTTCTCGTCGCCCGTATCCGGAATCGACTCGAGCAGGCGGCTGAAGGTTCTGTGCTCGATGTTCTCCAGCTTCATGACCGTGTCGACCGCGTGCTTGATCTGCCGCTGGTCGTCTGCACTGAGCTTGCCGTTCTCGTCGCGGCAGCAGGCACCCACCAGGTCGTAAAGGTGCGCGAGGTTGCGCTTCGTCTCGGGCAGGCCGAACGGCGCGAGACCGGTCGGCTCGCCTTCGCGCAGCGTGTAGTAGACAGCGCCCATCTCCTCGAGGAAGATCCGCAGACCCTGATCGAGATCGAGCGCGAAGATCTTCGGGTCGAACCGCTCGAGGAAGGCGAGCAGCATCGTCTCGAGGGTGGTCTTGCCCGTGCCGGTCGAGCCGAGAATCAGCGTGTGGCCGGCAACCTTCTCGCCCACGCTGTCCTCATCCAGCCGCGAAGCGTGACAGTTCAAGCTGAACAAGCTTTTCGCGACGGTCTGCACTGGCATGAGGGCCGAGCCGTCGCCGAGCGGATTGCCGCGGGCCTTGCCGGCTGAATAGGTATGCATCGAGAACGACGATGCTAGGCTGCGGGTCGACTTCGGCATCGGCCGCGGCTTCGTCCTGAATCCCGGCACCTGGCTCATGTACGTGAACGGTGCCGATGCCGTCGCCTTCACGAACTTGAAGCCGCAATCGTTCAGCGCGCGGCTCGTTACGTACGCGCCGTTACTGATTGCCTTCTCCGGCGTGTCGCCGTACACGACAAGTGCACCGTGATAGTCGCCGAATGCGAGATCGCGACCGGCGATCAGCGCCACCGCATCCTCCAGTTCCCTGATCTGGTGCTTCGCCTTGTCTTCGACCGACCTCAGGTGATTGATCTGGTCTTCGATCGCCTTCATCGCTTCGGCAGTGCTCAGACAGCCCAGGCTCTGCGTGAGGGTGAATTCGACGGGCAGCGACAGCAGCGGATTCGTCTGCCCCCAGCCGGCCTTCGGAAAATCCTTCAGGTCGTAGCAGACCGCGAACCGGGTTGAGCGATCGGTGCGGATCTCAACCGTGTCGTAGTGGAAGTGCAGGTGCGACGTCTGGATCAGGTCGCGTCCGGTTGCGTGCGTGACCGGCACACGCTCATCGACGCCGTTCACGAGCTCGCCAATGAACTGATACGCCTCCGAGAACAGGATGCCGTTGTGCCCGTATGTTTCGAGCAGTTGAGGATCGTAGGCAACGAGAGCCTTCATCAGCCCCTCGCCCAGCTCCTCGAGCTCGCGCACCGTCTCGTCCAGGTCGTCGCCCTGCAGGATCGCGGTGATGTAGAAACTGTTCTCGAAATGATCGTGCCTGCGGAAACGCTGCAGGTATTTGTCGACGGCCTGCTGGATGAACGGATTGCAGAAACGGTACTCGTCGCCGAACGAGATGCGACGGCGGCGAAACGTGGTCCACAGCGACAGGCGATTGCCTTTCTCCAGCGTCATCGCTGCCAGCTGACGGTTCCAGCCGTCGTAGCGTGCTTCGATCTCGCCACGGCTCACCGATTCGAACGGCACGCCGTTCACGCGCATCACCAGGAAGGCGCCGCCGTTGTCGACGCTCGTCACCGTTTCCGACACCGGACGGCCGATGCGCGGCAGCTTGTCCTCCGCGGACGTAACAAGCCGGTTCAGTTCGTTGGTCACGCGCATGCTTCGTCTCCCGCGTACGGCATGTCGTCCGCGCCGCAAATGCGACGGCGCTCCTCCGCGAGCCGGCGAAACACGTTATACATTGTCTTGCCCGAACCGGGAGCCCCAGCCGTCATGGCGTAGCCCACAATAGGCGTGCACGCACTGGCAGCGCCATCTGTTGACAGCGCAGGATTGTGCGCAGGCTTGCGGTCATTCATCTTCGTCCTCCTCTGCCTGCGCAAGCAGGCGCTGACGCAGCGCCTCGAAGCGCTCAAGGTCCCGGCCGCGCGAAAACGAGCGGGTGTACACGTTCAGGTCGCGGCCATACCGCATCGGTGCGAGCGTGTATGTCCTGCCGAATACCGACACACGACGGCGGTCCAGCCAGCAGCGAAATTCCAGCCACGTCAGGCGCAGTGCCAGGTCATCTGTCTCGCAGACATGCCGGAAAAACAGGAAGACGGGCACGCCAGCCGAGCCGATCAACAGACCGCCGGGACCGAGCACGAAGCCACCGACCATACTGGTGATCAGCGATGTGCAGCCGATGATCAGCGCCGGAAACATCGGCACGCCGCCGATCATCGCGGTGCGGTTCAGGCCTGCGTAAGAGGGGTACAGCGTGCGTTCGTCTTCCATAGTGATTCAGGCGAAGAGTCCGAACGCCCAGCCCGCGAGCACGAGTGCCGAACCCACGCCGGCCACCTTCGCGATGCCGCCACCAAAGTCGTGGATCCAGTCGGCCTTGTTGGACCAGCACTGAACCCCAACCCACAGCAGATACGAGCCGGCCATCACGCCACAGAATCCGTAAAACCAGAGCGTGAAGGTGTTGGCCGCCGACGTGCCCGCTGCCAGGCCACCGCCCGCCCGGGCTCCGCGGGCGGCCATCGACATGACCACGGCGCCGATGCGCCCGACATTCCTGCCACGCAAACGCACCAAAGCTGCGGCACGGCCGGTCAAGGATTCGAGAAGAATCTTCTTCATCTGCCTGCTCCGTTAAAAATCGCCCAGGGCGTCCCAGGCTGGATGGTGATTGACCTGTTGGGCGTGGTCGGCCCCGCGGTCGGTGCTCACTGAGTCATCGGCCCGCCGCACACGGGCCGGGTGCACTGCTGCGCGCGATGCCGTGTGCACAACGGGTGCCTTGCCCTCCGGTACGACGGCGATGGGCGGCACGACAGCAGCGCTGGCTTCGCTATCGGGGACGTTCGCCGCCACCCGCTGCACATAACTCGTGCCACCCACATCCGGGTTGAAGCCGCGCGTGAAATTGCCGCTGTAGTAGCAGCTAAGCGCCGCACGCACGGCATCCTGCGGCACGCGTCCGCCGGCAGCCGCGCGGGTGTAGCAGTCGGTGAGGATGGCGCCGCCCGCGCGCAGGTTTGCGCACGGATCGAACGCGGTTTCAGGGGTAAGGCCATAGACCCGCAGGTTCGCGCGATTGACCTGGGCCAGGCCCATGCTGTAGTTCCAGCCAGCCGCCTCAAGCGCGCGCACGGTCGCCACCGCCTCGTCGCGGTTGCGCGGTTGGCGCACCAGGTGGCCGCCGACCACGCCGATGGCGAAGGGATTGAAGCCGGATTCCACCTTGACAAGCGCCTGCAGGGTGGTCGGATAGACGGCCGGGGCGCATTGCTGCGCGAGCATCGCGAAGTCGACTGGCATCATGACCGCTCCGTTGCGGGCCCAAACGCGAGGTGGGTTTTCATGCGACGTCTCGGTCGCGCCTGAGCCGATGCGCGACGCCTTCGGCGACGGCAACCGCGACCGCAGGCAACTGGGGTGTCACCCGCATTGCAGCCGTACTGCCCACGCCCAGGTCGAGAGCGGCCGGAACAATGGCCGATAGCGACAGCCCCTGCATCCGTTGGACGACCCAGCGTACGTAGTGTTCGAGAAGCCGTCCCAGACCGCGGCAGCCCCAATCGGCGAGCACGCCCAGCTGCAACAGGCCCGTTTCAACGGGTTTCGCAAGGGGATGTCTAAAGAGGCCGCGCATGGTTTACCACTCCCGGTTGTCACGCGGCCAGCCGCGTCTGTACGCCACGCAGCCGATCGCGGTCCAGCCCAGACCCACGATGGCCACCGCCATGAGCTCGCGCAACGACGAGTGCCGCTCCACCATCCAGTACGCTGTGCCAAGTAACGATGTTGCGCCCACGAACAACAGCAGTGCGCACGCACCCTTTCGGATCCACCCGAAAACCCTGCCCATTACGATGCCCTCCGATGTGGCCAGACCCCACTTGCATGCTGCGAGCCCGTCGTGCCCATGTGGCTATCCCTCCGACCCCGCCCCACGCGCGCGGACGAAGCTGCCGCACGGTGTCTCGCTGCGCGCAGGATCTCGATTTGAGCATCGACAGCGTCCACCTCTCTCATTAATCATTCAGGAATGCTAACGTTGTACACCGTTGAATAATATGGTACTGATCAAAGCCTCGTGTAACAGGTCCAGATGAGCGCGTTTTCGCTATTGCTAATGCGGAAACTGACCGATTTGACAAACCATTTCAATGCAATGCATATAACTTAGTTATGCTTATTGATTTGGCGAAACCTCCCACAAAAAACGTTAGTACGCTCAGCCCGTTAGCTATCTCCTTTAGACGTCACAACCCCGTCCTTGAGATCTAGCAAGACCGCAGCGTTGAGTTACGTGTGGTCTTTCCGTTTCGAGCTGGGCCGCTAAGCACGGAATTCCTTGCCAGATTGTTCGTCTTCCACTGTTTTCAGTACCATGGGTGGCCCGTATACTGGTCCGATGAGATGAATTTCTTCCAGTATGGGACATTTTTGTCCCATACACAACACAAAAGACCAATTTAAATGCCATTAACGTTTGGTTCGCGCCTAGCCGAAGAGCGTGATCGGCTCGGATTCACTCAGGGAAACATCGCCGAGTGGACAGGCATCAACCGCAAGACTCAATCTGCCTACGAAAAAGAACAGCGCTATCCGGATGCTGGCTATCTGATGACGCTAATCGAGCACGGCGTGGATGTCGCCTATTTGCTAACCGGGAAACGAGCTGCGCGCTACGGAGCGGTGGATGAGCAATTGCTACAAAAGGTGTTTGCGACCATCGAAGCCAGCATCTCTGCCACAGGTATTCCTGTGGATGTTGAGAAGAAGGCCAAGCTGTTCGCACTCGTCTATCAAGCGTCCTCAGAAACTGGGCAGGTAGATCCGCTGATCGTGCGAAAGGCAATCAGCCTCATTTCCTGACAATCTCAACCGGTTGCGTGATTCAACACTGCTGCCCGCTTAATTGCATCCACAGGCGCCTGCGATACCGCGTGCAGGCCCCGCTCTCTGTCATCTCCGCACGCCGTTCCCGCCGCTCGACAATTAATTGCGCGTTTTTGGAACGCGACTCATACCGCGCGTGCTCAGTCAGCCAGTCGTTTGGCTCGCGCGGAAGTCGGAACTGCGAGCCAACATTGCTATTCATCCGCCCCTCTTCAGAATTTCTCGCTTCACTCGGGCGGCCTAGCGATCAACTGGCACTGCAGTGACACTTTCGCCGAAACACCGTGACAACGTCAAGATGCCCAAATACTCTAGTTTTTTATGGGAACTTGTGCTACGCCCCGCTGCCCTGGCTTCTAAGTGCCCGGATGCTGCGCGACGGGTCTGCCCGCCCCCGCTTTTTGCAGAGGTCGGCCGCAGGTTTTTCACGTCTTGTACGTTCTGCCGCGTACATGCGGGAGCGATCGCCTTGCGGATCGACTCCCGCTTCCTGAAACAAGCGACGAAACAGGACAAGCGAGCGACGGAAGTGTTGATTGGCAGCGTCTGACTCGACATGCAGGCGCTCCGGGAACGTTTGCGCATTCTCCGGCGTGACATGGCCGTTAGTCGCATCCGTAATTCCCCTCGCCAACCAGAATGCATAGTGTGGGAAAAGGCGCGCCAGTGCCTCGATCATATCCGGCGTTGGTCGTTGGCGTCGGTGAAATACCTTGCGCCACCGTTGCATGGAAACTCCAGTGTACTCAGTCAGCCGCTCAAAAGGGCCTCGCCCTAGCTCCGGAATTTGAATCAATTCGGTAAACGAATCGACGACTCGCCGGAGCGCTCCGCGCCGCAGGCCACCTTCCGTTTGCCCAAGCCGTGCTTGCTTATTTAGAAGCACGATAAGGCGATCTTCAATCGTTGTAGACATGTCCAGAATATCCTGATCCGATGACTTGTCCTGTTACGCCACAACATTTCGTATGAAAATACTGCACCTCCCTCTGAGCATGCCATCTCGGTTACACTCGGAAACATTGATGACAGTCGTTCGGTAGTCAGTCGGCAAGAAGTTTCCTTGCGGTCTGGTTCAGAGTGGCGGGCGGCAAATCGACTAGATCAATGCACGGCGCATAGTAAGCGACTGATAGACGCATTTTGTCGGGCGTGCATGGCTCGGATCGTAATGCGCAACCATTAGGAGTGCGAGCAATTCGAAATTTTCCGAACTCAGCCAGCTCGTCCCATGTGAAAGCCCACGCGTGACCTTAACGGCACAAAACGCATGGAGGGGCTACTTGCGGCTTCGCAGATCGCTTCGGCATCGAGGGCGTCGTTTTTTTACATGAGCGCCGCCCTGTACGGGGCGACAAACTGGGGTGGAATCAGGCGCACGTCATGTCCGAGAGCGCGGAGTTCGCGTGCCCAGTAGTGCGCGGCGCCGCAGGCATCCATTGCAACGAGACACGGTTTAAGTTTCGCAAAACAGATAACGCATCGATCGCCCGCAATCGCAGTAAGCTTCCGCAGGGTTGAAGTCGCATTTATTTCGTATTCCTTAATTAATTTCCAAAGAAAGCAAGGAATAAGAGAATATGAAGAGCGTCGCCACATCCATCGCTACACGACTAATTTGCACTCAACCCACGCACCTCTTTTGTCGTCGTTTCGTTTTGCATGCCGGTTCGTGTGTGTGGGTTGGTCAATCATATGACCTTTCAAACTATTGCCCACGCGTGGGTTTTCTATTCGTCTTAGGACCCGGTTAGGAAAAATAAAATGCGCTCGACACGCCAAGCTCGCCTGGAATCTAACGACTTCCAAGACCGTTTTTTGTTTGACGCCCTGACCGGGGCGTACGCGACCATCGCAAGATGGGGTACAAAACGATCGAGACGGCGGACGGGACCGATCCAGAGTCTCCGCAACAGATGCTCTCGAAGATCGTCGAGACCCACACGAAACTGAAGATCTCGTTTGATCTTGGCTTCGAGGGTCCGTCGGTCAGCTTCCCCAAGGTCGATCGCAACCACCCCATGCTCAACGCAATGCGGCGCCAGTGGACCATGTCGAAGGATGGCCTGAAGATCATCAAGGGCGCCGGCTCCCGTGGTGCGGGTACCGTGACTATCGCGACCGGTATGGTGTCGGGCGCATTCGCTGAGGTCGAACCGACGATCTACATGCCGGTCGATCTGTTGGTGGACCGCGGATTCTCCGCTGAAGAGCTCGCGTCGATCACGCTGCACGAGATCGGTCGCGTGTTTGTCTATTTTGAGTTCATCTCCCGCACCGCTACGACCAACCAGGTGCTGGCTGGCATTGCGCGGGCACTGGACACCGCTGACACACAGAAGGATCGTACGGTGATCCTGCTCGCGGCCCGTGAAGCACTCAAACTCAAGGACTTCGCTGCGAGGAGCTGGAGAACAGCACTGATAAACGGGTCATCGAAGCCGTCCTCTTGTCGAACGTTGTGCGCGAGAGCCGCTCGGAGCTGGGGAGTGACATCTACGACGAAAACAGCTACTAGTTCCTCGCGGAACAGTACGCGACGCGTCATGGCGCGGGGCGCTATCTCGTGACCTCGCTGGACAAGCTCTACAAGTCGTCGTGGGGCATCAGTACCCGGTCGTTGCCGAGCTTTGTGATGGTCGAAGGCCTCAAGCTCGACACGCTGACCCTGAGCGTTGCACTGCTCCGCACGCTTCCCGCGTTTTCGCTCTATGCGGGTTTTCTGAGTCTGATCATGATCGCTTCGGACAGTCATCTCGACGCGACCTACGACCGTCCGAAGATCCGAAGATCCGAAGATCCGACTGCAGCGCATTCGCTACCAGCTGGTGGAGCGGCAGAAGCTCAGAACGCTGCCAGAGGACCAGCACGAAGACATCAAGGAAGATATCCGGTACATCGACGCTGCGTTGAAGGACCACAAACCGCCCGGTTTCAGATATGGAACTGTATGCCGAGGTCACCCATCCCGGCGGCATCCGCTTCTCCAAGATCATCTTTCTCGGCTCGGGGTATTGGGCGCTCGAAGGTCCGACCGAAAACCACGACTCGTCCTGGAAGTCCGACCGCGCGGGCGCTCACGCGTGCCGAGTACTACTCGGCCAAAGCAGTAAGCGCCGACATGCTTTCACTTCCACCAAGCCTCCTTTGGTAACACCATGCAACCCACGTTTGATCTCGCCAATGATTGTTTGGCACTGGAACTACTCTCCGATAATCTCGCACACCTTCATAGCCTCGCGTCTCTTTTGCATGCGGATGTCCGCCTGACGCTTCAGACCGCCGCCGAAGCTTACGCGCCGTTGGGCGACAACCGTTTGTTGGAGGCGTACTATGCTGCCGGCACCGAGTCCGCGCACTTGCGAATCGCCACCGAGAACATCTTCAATGCGATCGGTGCGCGTATCACGAAAACCCTTGAATTCTTGCTCAGTCTGATTCGCAAAGCCGTCGGCTACATCACGGGACTGGTCACCGGTAAGAAGAAACCCGATCCCGCCGCTGACACGGCCAAACTAAAGGCGCTAAGCGAGACGCTGGAAGAGGCGAAACTCGATCAGAGTAAAGTCGAGGCCGTGATCCGAGCGAGGACGCTCGATAAGTCATTCCTCCAAGGCGTAAGTCGGGAACGGTGACCATCGCTCCGTAGATCGAGTCGTCAAAGAATGCCGGACGCAGCCAGTCCCTCAGCCACGTTAGACCGCATTTTCCAAATCCAGTGCTCTGCGTTCGATCCAATGCGATGGTGCATGTCATCACTGCTGAGCCGTCCTCGCGCGTCGGCAAAACGATGGGTAACTCTGCGAAGAGAGGTTGGCTGGCTCGCTGATGCGTGTGCGGAGTAACTCAACGAAACTCAGGAATAAGCTGCGCTCTCCAGTGCGCAACACCATCGCGACTTCTGGCTCTCGCGCCGAGGTGTCCTCTGCTGAGAACCATGGTTGTGATGTCGGGGGTTGGTGCCAGCGACGCGGGCTTTGATTGATTGCGAGTCGCACGACGTTGTTTGGGCTTGGCCGTGTGGCGAAGGCCTCTGCAATGAGATCCGTGGCGCGCTTGAAATCGGTCGTCGGTAAGAGAGATCCGGTGCCCACGAAACCAAATCGGCCACTCCTCGGTAGTCGCTGCGCAAGGCTCGATCGAACCGTATGCGGACTTCCTCCAGTATCAAAGTCCGGTCTTTGGCCACCGACCCTCCGTGCTCTCGTCGATTTTGATCATGTATTGGTGTCGTTCATTACGAAATACGTGATGCGTACTACAGAAGCGTACTTCGGCAGCTGTTTGCTACCTCCAGCACGTTCCCGTTTACGGTCTGTGGGGTCGTGACTTCCAAAACGACGCACATCCCGTGAAACAATGCCGATGAAATCCGCTCAAACGCCTATCCGGCAAGGGTTAGATCGATGTGTAAGAAACCTTAGGCGTGTTTCACGCGCGAGCCACAGAGCGCTTTGAGAGCGGCGAGATGTGTCGCCACGTCGCGCGTGAGCTGCCGCGGCGACTCGTCGGTCTTTGCGGAGACCGGAGCGCGCGGAACCGGAGAGGCAAAGCCAATTCGTTTGATCTGACCCCGCTTAATCAAATCCGCGAACTCTACAGCCCATTCTCCGCCGAGGCGTCGGGCGACGTCCTCACCTGAGCGATAGACGGTCAAACACGCCCCACCCTCGCTGACGACGTAGCGCTGCATGCCGCTAGCGTCCTCGAACGTCTGGCCATCTAGTTGCGTGAGTTCGCGTGCAGCGCCTTGCTTCGCCTGAGCGGCATCTCGGACAGCCGCTTGTTCGGCGGAACGGGCGCGCAGTTGGTGGCCGAAGTCGGTCGGGCTTGCGAGCAGTGCTCGCAGGTAGCTGATCGGGTACGTTGCCTTGCGCAGCGGTTCCCAGCAAACCTCGACGACCTCGGAAAGCAATTTCCCAGCTTCACGGGCTTGGCGCATGAGCTTGAAGATCAGGAAATCCGTGAAGCCGAGCGACCGCAAACGCTGCAGGTCTTGCGGCGGTTGTCCGGCTTTGTTTGTGGAAAACTCCCCCGGTTGTCTCTTTTGAAAAGATGTAGGGATAAGATCCTTAGTATTAGCACCGTCTGCCACACTGTCATACGGCTGCTTAAATTCTTTCTCGGACTGGGCAGTTGCTTCGGTAGGCTGTGTTTCGGCTTCAGCGGCGGGTGCGTCCACGAGTCCGAGCAACACCGCAGCTTTTTCCGTCAGATACAGATACGCGCGTCCGAACAGACCCGCTTCGACGTAACGGCGCTGCGGGCGACGGTCGATCAGCCCAGCGGTCTCCAGGTCCGTGAGGCTGCGATAAAACGTGCGCTCGGATTGCATTGCGCGTTCGGTCAAGAGCGTGCGACGAGCAAAGATCTCACCGAAGGGTTTGTCGGCATCGACGGTGCGGGCGAGGGCGGCCAGAACCGCACGTGCGCGCGCCGGTACGCCGTCGAGCCGAGCGGCCCGATGCGTCGCCCGGAGGATGACCCAAGGGAGGTTGACGTTGTCAGTGGAGAGATCTGCTTGCGAAGGGTGTGTTTGTCCCTCGCCAGCCGTACCGAGTACGCGCGCGATAGCCATAGCCAGTCCATTTCCAAGAATGGATTCGAAAACGCTTGACTGACCAGGGGGATCGGCTACACTCGGTGCTGTACAAAGCCTGCCCGGTTATGTACAGAACTCGATGACTGGTTGGCGCCAGATATCGGGTAGGTAGCTTAGGACCCAGTCCTCAAGCTGCTGGTCAAAAGCCTTCGGTTCCACCCGAGGGCTTTTGTTTTTGTGCCGTGCTTAGCTCACGTCAACGCTCCTGAAGGTTAGTCGGCATTACCGACTCCTTAAAAATCAATCACTTAGTCATTCTGGATGGTGGCTGCTGTCTTGTGCCATCCGCTCGAGATGCAAGCGAATCGCCTCTTGAGCCGCACTCGCCTGCTCTTCCGACTTGAACTCGATGCGCATGACGTTGCCCACACGGCGCACGTCGCACCAAGTCGCCTTCCCTGCTTTGACCTTGAATTTCTCTGCTGCCGCGGGAGCCTTCGTCGGTGCGTCAACCGTCCGCGCAAACTTCAGCGCCTGCTTCTGATCGAGTTTTTTGTCGGCCAACTGCTTGACTGCCTCGATCACCCGAGCCGCTTTCCCTGCCTCTGCGAGGCTGGCCAAGTCCGCTGCCGCTCCGGCTCCGAGGATCGTCTTGTTCGTGTCGACGATCTCCAGCACTTCATCGGGGAGCCGGCCGAACGCGAACAGATCACTCACGGCCTGCTTCGAGAGACCGGAACGCTCGGCAACATCGGTTTGTGTGAACTCGGGGTGACCTTCCTGGAAGCGCTTGAGCCCGATGAATTTCTCGTAGTCGGTCAGATCCGACTGCATCAGGTTCGCGAAGAACGCGCCGTCGGTCGCTTCGACCTCGTCTTTGGCGGTGCCCAACACACAACGAATCGTGGGTAGGGAGAGGTCCCTGTGCGTGTCCACGCGATGGTGGCCCGACCAGATATCCCACTCGCCGTCGGGGCGCGTGAGAACAACGACCGGCTCGATGAGTCCGTTGTGGCGAACGTTCTCAAGCAACTCGACGTACTTCTCGCGCGGCTTGAACCGCCGGCGACCCGGAACCTCGTGCAGCTTGTCCACCGGCAGTTCAACTGCGCCGCCGGTATTGCGCGCCGCTTCGAGCTCGGCGGTCAGCTCCTCGATCTTCCTTTGGTAGCGTTGGGCCTCAAGACGGAAAGCGCCAAGCTGACCAGGCATCGTCATCGGACGCTGTTCAGCGATTGGCGTACGTTCCGTGGCGCCCTCTGCAACCTTGTCGGCGAGATTCGCCGTCCGCGCCATCAACCGGTCTTTAAGTTTGCTCGACATCTGCCACCTCGCTACCTTGAGCCGCAATCTGCAGACGCCACGCGTGCTGCAGTTCAGCTTCCAACTCATCGATCACGCCGTCGAACGACTCGAGCGCCCGGTTGTACGTCGCGGTCGAGCCGTCGTACTTCGAGAGGTCGTAGATCGTTTTGAACTCGGCCGTCGCGTTCTTGACCAGATCGCTCTCCAGTACCTCGGAGCGAGCAAGCAGTTCCGCGTAGGTCTGCTGGATCCAAGACTTCACGACATCGGTGGTCGAAACACCCGGCTTCACTTTTGAGAGCACGACCTTGATGAATGCAAAGGTCTTCTCCACCGACCGCCCATCGGACAGCGAGCGGAAGAGTTCGGCGAACTGCCGGAAGAACTGGGTGCTCGACGCGTAGTCGAGGGTTTCCGGGGGCAGGGGGATCACCATCCCGTCCGTCGCCATGAAACAGCCGATCGCGAGATACGAGAGCGTCGGCGGCGTATCAATCACCACCACGTCGTAACGCTCGCGGATCGTATCCATCGCGCTGTCCAAGACCTTCCAGAACTCGTAGTCCGGTTCCGAAGCCTGCTTGTTCGGCAGATAGTAGTCAGCACCGAACAGCGCAGACGACGAGGGGATGATGTCCAGACCGTCCCAGTACGAGGGGATCGCGACGTCGATAAGATCGGCAGCTTCACCGTAGACAACCGGCATCACCGTCATCTCTTCGGTGACTTCCGGCGTCGGGACATAACCCATGAGCGTCGTGGACGACGCCTGCGGATCGAGGTCAATCAACAGCACCTTATGTCCGTGCAGGGTTAACCCCTGGGCGAGCGCAACGGCGTTCGTCGTCTTTCCGACGCCACCTTTGAAGTTGCCGACGGAGATGACAATGCCCTTAGCGCCCTCGGGGCGCGGCTCGTAGGGGCCAGCCAGTCGCACGAACTGTTGGGCTTCAGCGAGCGTGAACTCACGATTGCGTCCGCGCATCGTCCCAATAGGAAGGCCTTCTCGGTGGCCGCGAGTACAGAGATAATTGATCTGTGCCCGTTCGAGCTTGCAGATCTTCGCGAGGCGAGCGCCCGTCACCGTGGGCGCTTGCTTGCGCGGCCACGGTTCGAGCAGATCGTCGCGGAGCTTAGCGAGCGTGCCCTCGGCGCGATCGGCGATCGCGTTGAGCTCGTTCACCCCAATCGTGATTCTTGGGGGCGAGAGGTCTTTAATTGCCATGTCTGTAACCTCGTTTCACGTCCGTCATCGAAAAATGCCAGATTCTTCGAAATCCGGCGACGTAATCGTTTAGGCGAAATGTAGCGGGTTAACAACGCCCTTGCAAGTTAACTTTCCTGGGTCGTACCCCAGGGAAAGCCGCACCGGGCCTGGCTGTGGCGGAAAATCCTCGAATTTGGATCAGGAAATCCCACCTGGACAAATGGAATTTCTTGCCCACTCAGGTGGCGGCGCGTTGGATTTGCAGTGCAGCACTGTTCTCCTCGCAGCGAGCGATGAGGTTTGCGTGGACCTCTAGGTCGTGAAAAATCTCCCACGTTCCGCAGAGATGGCCAAGTTGGTGGACGATCGGTCGCACCGCGGGGTCTTCGCTTGGGTTGGTCCCGTCTTGGTGACAGGCGCCGATAGACTGGATCAAAGCTCTGCCGTTTGGGAACCCCGTAAAAAGTTAACTCTGCTTCTGGTCGTCGGAGACCAAAAAAGTAGGCGTGGCATAAGCCCCCTCCCGGAGGAGGGAGCTTGTGGGATGGTCAGTGGGCGTGCCGAGCCGCGGAGCGCGTACGCTGAACCCGAATGTTCGAGTAGCTAAGGCGTTGGACAGAGGCGAGGCTGATCAGCCAGTTCGGCTTCTCTTCCCGCAGGTGCCGCTGATCGTTGTAGATGGTTCCTTCACAGACGCCGAGGAAAGTCGCCATCCGTCAGCCGGTGAATCCTTCGGCGCGCATGCGGGCGATCCAACGCATGCGTTCTTCCTTCGTGAGCCACGCTGTGACGATTTCGTGGCCGTCCAGGTAGTGACGGATCTCGGTGTAGCGTCCGATGCTTGCCGTTACCACCGCGATGTTCAGGATCTTGTCCAGTTCGATCAGCACGCGTCGGTTGGACTTGACGCCCGTGGGATACATTTCGTCGATAAATTGCTTGATACGGTCACGTACCGTCGCCGCAGGACGAGGCGTCGCGCCATCTGATGTGCGATCGAGGGGAACTGCAGAAGGAAATACTGCAGCATCGCGACCGCATGCGCAAACTGCTGGTCACGCTCGGCTGCTGGGATGAGGTCGATCACAAACAGTTCGCCGGCCGGCTTGCGCGTGACGAGGTGCGGTGCCACGACGGTGCGCCGCTCCCGCCCGAGTTGCGGGAGCGGCTGCTGCGCGAGTGCCAACGACTGGCGCTGGCTGAGCAGCAACTCGCGACGCTGGAGAAGACACGCCAGGCGAACGTGCCGGCTCTCGCGCGCCAGCGAAGCAATGCCCTTGCGCGCCTGAAGGGGATAGGCGACGTAGGCGCGTCGCGCCTCGCGCTCGAGTTGCAACCGTCGTCAGGTGGGCGCCTGCGTGGGGTTGGTGCCGCAGCTCTATGAGAGCGGCCAGAGCCATACCGACCAGGGGCATTAGCAGGCAGGGTAACCGGAGAGTACGCGCGTTACTGGTCGAAATGGCCCACGAAATACAGATGGTCCCCTTTTTGAGCGTCGTCGCAGACCATTCAGTCCGACGGTGTGCCGCTGTCTTCCATATCGTTTGATCCGTGCGTCGTCCGCATCTTCGAAGGATCAATTTCCCAGATGAGCCCGTATCCAGCGGCGTAACATAATAGTGCCCAGGCAGAATAAGGAATGTCATTCTCGGCGCTTGTCCAGCGTCGGATATGACGCCCGGTTTTGTCCTTTAATCCAAGATATGCAGCCGCGGAACGGTCCGTCATTCCAGACTGCCGCAGAATCTCCTGAATTTCTGCACCTGTTGGCTTCGCCCAGTAAATGCCGGGTTGCAGGCATTCGCGGCGGATGGTGAGGTAAGTATTTTTGGTAGTCATTTGTGGTCCATGGAATCAGCCCCCACGGCTTCGCCGCGGGGGATACACGCTCCCTTCGGTCGCTTGACGGCCCCGGCCCGTGGTCTGCTTGGGCTATACCGGATCGTCCCGCCGCTGACGCGGCGCGCCGGCGCTTTCCCCATGTCCGACGATGCGGCCATGGGGGACCCCGTGCGCCTCGATCCGGGCGCGCGGCGCGCGCGATGCTCCCGTCATTATCCAGCCCCCACGGCTTACGCCGTAGGGGATACACGCTCCCTTCGGTCGCTTGACGGCCCCGGCCCGTGGTTCGCCTGGGCTATACCAGATCGTCCCGCTGCTGACGCGGCGCGCCGGCGCTCTCCCCATATCCGACGATGCGGACATGGGGGACCCCGTGCGCCTCGATCCGGGCGCGCGGCGCGCGCGACACTCCCGTAATTATCCAGCCCCCACGGCTTACGCCGCGGGGGAGACACGCGCCCTGTGGGCGCTTGACGACCCCGCTGGTGGTCGGCCTGGGCTAAACCGGATCGTCTCGCCGCTGACGCGGCGCGCCGGCGCTCTCCCCATGTCCGACGGTGCGGACAGGGGGACCCCGTGCGCCTCGATCCGGGCGCGCGGCGCGCGCGACACTCCCGTGATTATCCAATCTCCTTGCATGCAGGGGGGAGGGGCGCCAGCGCGCGGCAGTCCGGTTAGCGTCGCGGCAGATCGCGAGGCTAACGCGGTGGCGGTTGCTGGTTTCCAAGCGCCGTGCGAACGGCGTCGACCTGTTCGGGTGTGAGCCGCGAAACCTCTACAGACGTGGCGCGCTCGTAGATCATCAGGCCGTACACGTCAGCCAGGGGGCGCGCTTTCGCACACAGCGCGCCGCCCTGGCCACGAGATTCCTTTGCGCACCAGTAGTTGATTGCCTGTTCGATTTCAGCAATGGTTAAGACGGCAGTCATGGTCGCCTCACGGGCCCGTGCGATTTCTACGCGGGCGTTCAATATTATTAAGGATGTCAAAATTTAATGCAGATTCCCGTCGTGCTCCATGAGCATGGCAACAGGTGCGCAAGGCGGCACGCGCTCGAAACCAGCCAGGGCGACGCGGGCGATGGCGCGCAACTCCTCGCGACGCATCTCTACCGGATTGTCGTTGTGATCGAGCATACTGGCAATGCGCCGGAGCGCATCGGCGGATTGTGCCGCTGCGTCAGCAGACAGGGCCATGCGGTACAGTTCGCCGCGAACGATGCCACGGTCTCCGTACTGCCAGACAGCCAGGAGCGGCAGCAGGGCGGACAGCCACGTAGGACGGGTGTTGAGCAGATCCATGTGAATTCCCCTTATGGGTGCGCCCCGACTGGGAGGCCGGGGCGGTCCGGTTAGCCGCGCAGGCGGCGCAGTTCGTCAGCCAGCACCCACAAGGCACGATTCAGACGGATGTTTTGATCGATGCCCGCGACCGCTCGGGTCGTGGTGGCCTTGCCCTTCGCGTTCCGACCGTGCAGCCCACCGCGAATCATGTTTTCCTGCACACGGTTGAAGGTGGTCCAGATATCGGAGCCCTGATCCTCGACACGACGCGGCGCGAGAATCTGCCGTTCCGTCACTGGCACAGGCGCGCCCTCGTCGTAGCGCAACGCGAGCGCTGCGCGGGCGAAGGCGACCTGTTCGCCCTCATCGAGCACCGTTGCCGCCATCCCTTCGCGTTGCTCTGCCGTCTCATCAAAGCTTTTCACCACCTTGAATGCGCCTTCGATGACCTCGCCAATCACATCACCCTTGTGCAGGATGCGGATATCGTTCGTCACGTTGCCGCATACGATGCCGTTCTGGCAGGCCCAGCGAATCATTCCGGCGATCATCTGGTAGCTCGATGCGCCATTGTGCGAGTTGACCAGGATAACCTCGTTGGCTTCGCGACCGCCGATCTGGTCGGCGTGGCGCAGGCGGATCATGTGCTTGGTGAAATCGCGCATGTCCTCATTGCGCACACGGGTCTGGCAGACCATGAAAGGCTGAAACCCTTCCTTGCGCAGGGCGTCGAGTACATCGACTGTCGGAATGTAGCTGTAGCGCGCCGAACGGCTTTCGTGCGCGGTGTGGGCAAGAATGGAAGGCGCAACCTCTGCAATCTGGTCATTCGTCAGAGGATGCTGCGAACGCAGCGCGACGGCATTCCCGCTAAAACGAGTTGCAAGCTTGTTCATTTGATTCCCCAATGAAGGAGCCAACCCGGCCCGGGGGCCGGGGCCGGTCGGTTAGTCGATGGCGCGCAGGATGTTCGCGGCTTCCACGTGTTGCATAGAAAACTCACGCAACTGGTGGAAGCGCTCGATGACGGTAGCGTCCTGTGTCTTTTCCGCGAGGTGGCAGAGGGCGAAGAGCGTGACGGTAATGCCGAAGGCATCCGCGCCCATCATGTCGTTGTAGCCATTGAGATGCCAGCGCACGTACACGCGGCCCATGTTGGCCGGAGCCATGTAGAAGCCACCATTTGACAGCGTGAAGTAATGCCACTCGCCGTAATCGTAGCTGCTGCACAGGCGTGCTGCCCAGTCATAGACGAGTGATTCGCCAGCGATGTAATGGCGGCCTAGGTAACGCGGCAGGACATTCAGTTTCAGTTCATCGGGGATGACAGACGAGGTGATCTTGCAATCAGTAGTACTCACGGTTTGCCTCCGTTCCCGGCCGCGGCAGGATGCCTGGCCACGTCTCTATAATAGGCTGTTTCGTCCTTTATATCAAGAAAGGCGCGCATTTAACTCAGTATGGATAATTTGAATTTTACCGTTAATCTCATCACTATTACGGCTGTTATGTCCTATTATTGATGGGTGGCCAGGCATCCCGCCGAGGCCGAAACCCGGAGAATCTTTCATGGGAAAGATTGAAGCAACCGAAAACGCCGCGCAGCGGATCGAATACGTTGCCCTTTCGCGGCTCACGCTCTCGCAGTTGAACGTTCGCAAGAAAGCGCCGACCGGCATCGACGCCATGGCCACCACCATCGCCGAAAAGGGCTTGATCCAGAACCTGGTGGTACATGAAATGAAGGGCAGCGCGAAGCCGCCGAAGCTTGGCGTCTGTGCTGGCCAGCGCCGCCTGGCAGCACTTGACCTGCTGGTTGAGCAGGGACGAATTACCAAGGACTACCAGGTGCCGGTGTTGATCGTCAGCGAAGGCGAGGCGGTGGCCGCGTCGCTGATCGAAAACCGCGAACGCGAGGCGATGAGTCTGGCGGATGAGTGCGTGGCGTTCCGGCTGCTGACGGAGGAAGGCAGGAGCGTGGCGCATGTAGCGGCCCTGTTCGCGGTGCCGGATGTTGCGGTACGCCGCGCGCTGAAAATCGCCAACCTTTCGCCGTCACTGCTCGACCTGTTGCGTGACGACAGGCTCGACTACGAACAGGCGAAGGTACTGGCCCTGGCTGATGACCACGCGACGCAGGAGCGCGTATGGGGCGAAGCCGTCAATAGCTGGCAGCGCCGACCGGACGAGTTGCGCAAGGCCATCACGCGCGCGGAAATTGATGCACGCGAAAGCGCCCTGGCGCGGTTTGTTGGCCTGGACGCCTACGAGGCGGCAGGCGGACGTGTGAGGCGCGACCTGTTCAGCGACGACGCAAACGCCGGATACCTCGAAGATGCCGAACTGTTGCACCGGCTCGCAACGGAACGGCTGATCGAGCTATCCCAGGCGGTCGGAAGTGAAGGCTGGCAATGGATCGAGGCGCGGACGCAGTATCCGGCAATGGAAATCCTGCGTTGTGGCCGCATTGGCTCGACCACGCGCAAGCCCACGAAGGCCGAGAAAGCCGAACTGGCCGCGCTCACCGCAACGAACGACGCCGCCCAGGCCGCGCTCAATGCGTACTACGACGAGGACGGCGAGCCGGACGAGGAGCGGGGCGAGCGTCTGGAGGCTGAGGCCACGGCGGCGACGTTTGCTGTGGACCAGTACGCGGAGCGCTTCGAGGCGTTCGACCCGGAAGAGATGAAGCAGGCAGGCGCATATGTCTATCTCGATGACGATGGCCGGGTCTGTATTGAGCGGGGGCTGGTGCGACGCGAGGCGGCACCGACTGCGCAGGCACGCGCAACGCACGCGGTGAGCGCAGGTGCGGCGCGCGCACCAAAGGAGCGTCCGTTGCACGGAGAGAAGCTGTGCAAACGATTGACCGCGCACCGTACCGCCGCCGTCCAGATCGAGCTTGCGCAGCAACCGACCGTAGCCCTTGCCGTGCTGATGCAGCGCATGATTCCGGTCGTTTTCGATGACGTGTACGGGCGCGCGTATTTGGACTACGCGGTCAGGATCGACGTGCACACGACGCGCGAGGCGCTGGTATCGAATGCCGACGACATGGGCGAGAGCGTGGCCTGGAAGGCGAACGCGAGAAGTGGTCGCGCATGCTGCCCAGGCGCGCAGCAGACCTGCTGCCATGGCTGCTGGAACAGGGCGAGGACGTGCTGTCGAATCTCTTGGCGTTCTGCGTGGCGGCGACGGTGGACGGTATCATCAGCGCAGACCGCCCGCACGCGGTGAACGAGATCTCGAACACGCTTGCGGTGGATCTTTCGCGCTACTGGAAGCCGACGCGCTCCGGGTATTTCGAACACGTGGCGAAAGACCGGATTGCTGCCGTTGTGGGCGAAAGCGTATCGCCCCAGGCGGCAAGCGAAGTGCGCGGCATGAAGAAGGACGCCGCAGCGACGACGGCGGAACTTCGCATGACGGACTCGGGCTGGCTGCCGGAAGTGCTGCGTAACCGGGAGGTACCGGAGCGCGTCAGGTACGGCTACCACGAGGACGACGAGGGGGAAGATGACGAAAACGGCGACGCCGCCGCCGAAGCGGACGAAGTTTCCGAAGCGCAGGCGTCGCCTGGGGAGGAGGAAGTCGAGCCGTACTGAGCGCGCATTGCGCGCATTCGAGTAGTCCACACGAGGCCGTCCGGATGGAAGTCCGGGCGGCTTTTCATTGCACGCGCGAATGCAGGGTCAAATTACTGGCGCTCATGCCGGTTTGCCTTTTTCGGGGGGCACCGGGTCGAAGGGGTTGGGCCAGTACTGTTTGACCTTGGCGTCTGCGCGCGCTATGCGCTGTTCGTGCGTCAACAGGTGTTTCTGCTTAAGCGTCAGTTCTGCGGTGATCCAGTCGTCGGGCAGCTTTGCACCGACAGGCGCAATCGGGCGACGCTCACGCACGGCGGGGCGCGCAGCCGCCACAGCTGGGGCCTCGCCAGTGTCACTGTCGGGCACACCGCGTTTGGCTGCTACCGGGTTGGCCGCCTGCCCTGGCACATCTGCGGGAGCACGGCTGACTGCCGGGGCAGTTTCCGCCTGTGACGCGCGCGTGAGGCGGGACACGATGCCCCGTTCGCGCCGGATTCTTTTGAGGGTCAGAGCAAAGGTCTGGTAGGTGAAGACGAGTCCGGTTGCGGCGAGTTCCTGGATGATCGCGGCGTACCGGACGCCCGAGTGAATGGCACGTTCGACGCTCTCGAACACGTCGCGAAGCTGGGCGGTCTTGGACCGGCCATCGGACGAAGCCGCGAGGGCGTCGAGGCGTTGCGCGCGTTGTACGGCAATCAGGGCGTCCATTTTGAGCGCTCACGTCAGGGGGAACGGGCACAGTATGCCGCGAATGATCGAAAGGTGCATCCTATCTGTTAGCTATGCGATCTTTCACGATTCGCAAGCTATACAGGAATGGTTGAGAGTCGATTCATCATGATCCATGGGTGATCTATCAACCGGTGGCGGGCTGCAGGTCGAGGCAAGACGTATATGTAGACGGAAATGCTGACGCATTTCCGTCTACATATACCGTGCTCCAAGGGGATACCCCTTGGAGAACCCGGCAGCCGACGCCAACGAGCGCGCTCGGCGCTGCTTTGCAGACAGACCGGTGGCACGTGCGTCTGGGCGCACCAGCAGTTTTTCACCGAAGGAGTCGCATGCGCATCTTCGCAAAGGCGTCGGCGTGCGCGATGTCCGTGAGCACGAAATTGGCGTGCTCCCAGCTGTGCACTTCGGGCTTTTCATGCGCAGGCGGCGACGGGACCCTGGCGACGGCAGTATATTCTCAGCATTGTTCCTGGGGAGTCCGATGAAACTCACATCTGCAAGAATGCTTGAGATCATGGAGTCGAGCCGCGAGTACCTGGCGGGCGAGCTGGCCTGGCGATTCGATACGTCGATGGCGCAGATCAACGACATGCTTTGCACACTCGCCGAAGAAGGTCTTGTGCACATGAGCAGTCATTCATCACGCATCGTCCGCCTTCAACGGCTGTCGTTCGTGCCCCAGCCACCGAAACCGCTTGTATCAGACATGGCTACATGTGCAGCTGTATCCACCCCACCGTTCGCCCGCCAGATGCATGGCTGGTTGCGGAACTACGAGGCGTCGCTCCTGAGCGTGCAGAGCCTCGCGATGCTCGTCCGAGCTTCACACTGAGCGGAACATGGAACTTGTCGAGCGGGATCACCCCGGGACGGTGAGGCGACATCTGAGTGGTGAAGAAGCTGCAGCTGTGCGGCGGTTCTGCGGCGACGGACAGCAAGTGCGGCCTGAGGACGTTAGACTCGTGGAAGCCGTGCTCGAAGAGATGCACGACGGACGACATGTGCGTCTTTGGCTCGAGTGCGACTGTGTCAGAGCACCCGGTGGCCGGCCGCGGTTGACAGCCCGGGTGCGTGAAGACGGTCCGCGTCATTTCGTGCGCATGCACCAGTACGGCGAGCACGACTGCGCGCTCGCGTCGTTCCGTCAGACACCGGAGCCGGAAAACGTTGGGCCGGACGATGATTGCGCGCGGCCAGGCCAGCACAATCCGCTCAGACCGGTAGCTGACGCGCTTGACTATCTGGACGATCTCCATGAAGGTGCGGCACGGCTGGGCGGTTCGACGGGATCGGGTGGCGGCCTTGGCGAAAGGGGCCGCCGCCTGCCGCGCCTCGGACGCATCCTCCACACGCTTCTTGGGGACGCAGACTTCGCACGGCTGCACGTTGACGCGTTGAACGAAAAGTCCAGATCGTGGGAGCGGCTCGAGGCATATGCAGCAGATCAGGCGCTGAGCGCGCAGCTATCGCTCTCGCAGGTACTCTATTTCAAGCCATGGACGCCTCTCGATGAGAAGATGACCGAGGTCGACGCCCTGGCATGGCCGAAAAAGAAGGCGCGCAGTGCGCTTCTGCTGTTCGTCGCCGACGAGCTTCGCGCAGGCACTGCAATCAAGAAAACGAGCAAGGGAGAATGTATTCTTCGCCCCGAAAAGGGCATCCGCGCCGGAGGCCGCGATCGGCGGCTGACGCAGCCTCCCTACTGGGTGCTCAGCGTGGTTGACCGCGATCGCGATGGCAACGCGCGCGTCCGGGAAGCGTTCGCGCAGCATGCGTATTCGTTTGCGCGCCCCGTACCTCTGGACAGCCGGTATGAGCGCGTCACGATGAGAGTGCTGTTCGACGTCATGGCATGGGTCAAAAAGCACGGCGTTGAGGTGACGCTCTGGAAACCGCTGTTTGACCGGGAGGTGAGGCAGACTGACGCGCCGAGCCAGTGGTGCCGACCCGACTTCGAACTGACGTTCCGATCGGTGGCAGCCGCCGGCGTTGCGGCAAGGCTGCACCGTGTCGTCATCGAGACGATGGGCGCTGACGATCCTGACTACCTTGAACGCAAGTCGCGTACTCAGGAAATTATGAAGCGCCGCGGCATTCTGATCGAGCATCGCGTCGCTGATGATGCAGCCCAGAAAGAGCGGGACGACGCGTTTTTCCGCAGGGTCGCTGCAAAGATCCTGCATCTCGCCGGGGTGCCGCAGACAGGGCCAGGCTGAACGTGCCCTGGCGTCATCGTGGTCCCTGAAGGAAAGACAGGAAATCACGGGTCATTGCCGTCTGCAGGCTTGCGGTCCTCAAAGCCCCGGGCGGCGAATGATATGGATTGCGGGATACGAGTGAGGGCCGGCGGGAAGCGCCATCCGCGCACCAGGAGTCGCGGTTTGGCAGGGACTGGCAGATGTCAGCTCAGCCGTGTTCCCGCAAGCGCATGGTTTGAAACGGGCGATCCATGCGTGCCCTCCGGCTACACGTCTGCATCGGGAGGCGTCAATGTGGCATCCACGCCTGGAAAGTCAAATTCCTTGCCCTTTCGACAAGTTTTCGCGACTTCGGAGGGTCAATCGGCGGGCAATAGAACTCATGGGCGTGGGGTCGGGTAGCAGCGGCGGCGCACTTGCGGCGCCGCTGCTACCCGACCTTGCTGCGGCAGTGCGCGATCATCGAGTCGGTCGACGAGGAAGGCCACATCTTTCGCGATGTGGTGAAATGGGCTAGCCTCGATCCATTGTCCAGTCAGCTCTTTGGGAGTGAACTCGCCGTGGAACAGCTCGACATTTTCGCCGACAGCCGCGACGTGATGTTGCGCAATGATGTGGTAGACGCGCTGCTGCGCCGGGACGCGGGTGCGGCGCGGGCCGCGTGGACGTGTCTTGAGGCGCAATACCCGAGCGACGGTACACTCCTGGCGTCTGGCACGCTGGTGCTGGCGCTGGAGGCCGATTGCCGCTGGCCGTTTGCGGACCGTGGCGAACTGGCTGTTGCCCGGCGCGAACTCAGTGAAACCATTGCGGCTGCTGCGCAGCGCGTCCTGCCCCTGCCGTGTGTGCAGGCTTGGCTCGCCCCCTGCTGGCGTGCGCTGGCCGAACGGGCTGCAAGAATACCCTTTCACGCAGGCGCTTCGGATGATTGCGCCGCGCCGCTATGGCTGTGCGCTGGCGACTGGGACAAGGCACGACAGGCGGCCGAACAGATTCCGTCCTGGTGGCGCATCCCCGCTCCACTCGAGTGGGCGGCCGAGGCGCGTTACCGGTTAGACGGGCTCGACGTCGCGTGGCCGCTGTTGACGGAGCTGGCGTGGCTCGCGCCGACGCGGTTCGTGGCGATGATGGGTCGGCTTGGCGATCGCGTGCTCGATGCGTTGCGGCGGCAGTTTGATGCGGAATTCGCCGGGACCGGTGACGCGGCAGATTTCGCGTGGTTCCCCGCCTGGCTGCTTACAGTCAAGCCAGGGCTCGCGGACCGGCTGCGCGAAGCGCGGCTCTCGCGGCACGTCGGCGCGGAGCGGGCAACGTCATTGCTGCGGCAAATCCTGAGCCTTGAGCGCCAGGGTCGTCAGCACGATCTTCTCGAGCGTCGCGCGGCGTTACGTGGCCTGCATGCGGGCCTCTATGCTGCCTACATGAAGACGCGCTGATATGGCGCCCCCATGACATCATGGCACGTACGATCTCTTACCAATGGACCGCGGCGCTCGCTACCGGCATGAAACGGGACGAGCTGGACGGACGTCTGCGGGACCAGTTTGCGTCAAGCCCTGGGAATACGTTCGTCGCGGCCATGCTCGCGCATCATGTGGCGCCAGGATGTCGCAATGCATCTGACTGACGACTTCTTCACCGCCTGTGCACCCACGTACTCGCCAGCGGGTCGCCGGGCTGGTGCCGTCGACCAGTACGGAGAAACACGACGCGATCGCAGACCGCATTTTTTACAATGAGCAGAATGATGGAAGCGTACAACCCCGAGCGCGAGTCTGAGCCTGAATCATGGCTCAATCTTGATGAGCAGGAGCGAATTGCTCTCGTCGAAAGCTGGCATCGCGGAGCCCGGATCAAGCTTCCCAACGCGAGGTTGCATGCCACGCTACACGTGATCGTCGAAAACCAGCTTGCATTGAGGCTCGACCCCGTGGACCGGGCGATGCATCGCCTCAGGAAAGAGGGGCTTACACGACACGATGCAATCCACGCGATCGGCTCGGTTGTCGCAGAGCATCTGTTTGACATTTTGAAGGCGAATCAGGACGACGGCGCGGCTGCTTCGCAGGCGCGATATTACGCGGCGGTGGAACGATTGACCGCAGCGGCCTGGCGCGGAAGTCACGACTGACGCGGACACGACCGAAGCTTCAGCCCCGGGTTGAGGCGAGGTAGCGTATCAGGCTGAGCCACGCTCATATCCAGTTTACAGCTGCGCAAGTACACATACGGCTGTTGATAACGAATGGTTGCTCGCGTCGACATGGCGAATGTTGCGTCCGGGGCGTTTTCAGTCGCGCCGGAGAGTGATCTTCTTCCGCCAGCTTGTGCAGCACACATGCTGGCCGCGTGCCGCCCACTGCTGCCAGTCGATCCTGGCGAAGCTGCAGGCCGGCCTGATAGCCAAATGAACACAGGGGCGCCGGCAGGCGGGGGGGGGGCGTCGTCGTTACCGGACACTTCCCGTTTGCGCCGGGCATCCCGCTGCAGTATCATCTGGTATCATGTGATTTGATACTAGTCATCATTGATGATACCACTTGAAACCTTGCAGCCGGACCCCTGGCATTTTCCCCGGCCAGACCTCGCTGCTGCCTATCTCCAGGCGTTTGACCTGAAGCTTTCGTCTGCTCGCGGGTTATTTGCGCGCCGGCGCATGGGAAAGACCGAATTTCTCCGCCGGGACCTGCTGCCAGCCGCGGCCGGGAAAAACTACCTCGTAGCGTATACAAACCTTTGGGACAAACGTTCTGCGCCAGATGAAGCCCTGGTCAGCGCGCTTGCGGAAGCACTCGAACCCCAGGGTGTGAGGGCGGTGCTCGCAAAACTCGGTAGTCCGGTGAGGAAGCTGAAGGCGACCGCCAGGATTGCGGGAGCGGAGGGTTCCCTCGAGGCCGAGCTCGGCGCGGCAGGCGACAGTGCAGTGGCACTTCGCGAGGTGCTCCGCCAACTCGACAAACAGAAATGGCCGCTGCTCCTCGTCATTGACGAGGCGCAGGTTCTCGCCCTTGCGGACCACAGCGACTTCGCGCATGCATTGCGCGCGGCACTCGACGTTCGCAAGGACCGCATCAAGGTGATCTTTGCAGGGAGTTCGGAGACGGCGCTGCGTGAGATGTTTGC
Source organism: Paraburkholderia sp. CNPSo 3076 (assembly GCF_026343935.1). Taxonomy (NCBI): domain Bacteria; kingdom Pseudomonadati; phylum Pseudomonadota; class Betaproteobacteria; order Burkholderiales; family Burkholderiaceae; genus Paraburkholderia; species Paraburkholderia sp. CNPSo 3076. The sequence goes on from NZ_JAPMAL010000034.1 coordinate 56,842, forward strand.
CCGGGCCTCCGAGCCGTTCTACAACTGGGCGGCGCTGGAGCCATTTCCATTACTTGGTGAAGAATTCGTCGCTTTCACGGTGAAGCTGCTGAACAGCATGGCCCGTCACAGGCTGACATTGGAGCAGGGAATGCACGCGTTCGAGGAACTGCATCGAACGCCCGAGTTCTTCAAGCGGTTCGTCGAGCGGTACATGCTCTACCAGCTCCAGGGCGACGAGGCGGCGCTCGCACATACGAGGACGTCGGTCTTTTCGGATGAACACTTTCTGCGGCAGTGGACCGAGCTGAATCCCGCAGACCAGGCGGTCGTGACCATGCTCGCGCGTGGGGAAGGGGATATCCACGGTGCCGCGGGTCTGGCGCGGCTCACAGGGCTAATCGGAAAGCGGGCCACGAAGAACACGGCTGCCCATGCCTTACGCCGGCTCCAGTCTCACACTATCGTTACGAGACTGGCCATCGGTGAGTACCGCATCGAGGACGAAGCCTTCGCTGAGTGGGTGCGTCGCCGCAAGGGCACGCGGGCCTGAATGCGCTGGTGTCGCCGATGTATCGTGATGCCAGTGCTGGCGTAGCCCCTGCAATGCCAGTCTCCCCGTTGCAGTGCAGCCGACTACGCACTCCCGCTCATGAATCGTATTCCTGAGTAATCGGGAAGCGGGAGCGATTGCAGTTTCCGTTATCGGAGCCGCCATCAATCGTTACCCGCGCTGCCTTCTGATTGATGCCACAGCTTCCAGGGACCTGACGCCTGGCTAAGCGGAACGGCGGGGTGCGTGGCAGCATGCCGATCCCTGTCCATATCACACCGGGCGTGCGCGACGGTTGACGGCTGCGGGGCGCCCATCACCAGGCGCGTGTTTTTTGACACTACCAGGCCAACTGTCAAACGGCCACGCGCCGCTACCCGCCACGGCCGTCCGCCCTGGAAACGCGCCTAACGGTCTACCAGACTACTTTCGCCCTCCCGACACGGCCTAGACGCGCAATACCCCGTCTTCAGGCTGGTGGGTATTCGGAACCTGTCGCGCGCCGCTGGCGCAACCGAAGTCGCATGGCTCCGACGTCTTGACACCGAACAACGAAGGCGTGAGTCGGGAGTGTCTGGCGCTTGCACCCTACGCCGGCTCCAATTCCACAAGCCCGTTACAGGACTCGCCATCGGCGGCTACCGGACGAGGAAGAAACGTCGGTAAGTCGGGGCGACGACGTACGATGCCAAGTGGCCGTAAAGCGGCCGTTCATCGGGCAAATGAAAGAGGAACACTGTTTGTTAGTGCATCCCTTGTCGCAGCCATTAATCTGGCGTGCACACCGTCTCCTTCTATCTGAAAAAGGAACGCGGGCACGTTAGGTAACTATGGCACCCGGCATCGCAAGGAGCGGGGACTTCTCGCTTGGTCCAATTTCGGAGCTGAAGATCGGTGCCCAGAGTTACCGGAAAACCGTCGGACCGGCGTAGATGAACTCGCGCCGATCAACAGACAGAGCAGACCAAGCAATCACGCCGCAAACCAGGCAATCCTAAGGAAAGTAAACTCCTCAGTTTTTGCACGACGGCGCGGTCCGTGTGCTAGGGGACTGCCTGGTTGACTACGTTGACTGCAGTATCACGATGAACCGGTTGGCCGCCAAGGATGCGTCAGGGCCATGTGCCTTGAAAATGCGCGACGCCATTCATAGAATGACTAAGGCTTTCCGCCACGTCGATACTCGTCAGCGTCTGCGAGGGCGGGTTCGTCGTTGGGGCATGCACACATGCGCCCGTTCTTGACGGCAGGGGGCAGGTTTGCCAGCGGGGGTAGCTCCGATTCATGTAAGCACACCCGTAAGGTCGCGACCGGCCGTACGAGGAGACGCAGCATGGCTAGCGAATATCCCGTGTCCCGGCGTGCTTTCCTGAAAGTCATGGGCGGTGGCGTTATCACCGTATCGGTCAGCACCCTTCCGGTATTGATGAGTGGTTGCGTGGCACCGCAATCGGATGCGCAGCATCGGCATCGCGGGACAAGCCCCGCCGCACCAGCGGACGCTTTCGGTGGTGCGCCGGACTGGGCGCCCGAACCGGGCAAGGCACGTTGGCGCATCGACGGGCTACGCAAGGTAACGGGAGCCAAGATCTACGCACGCGACTACAAGGCGAGTGACTTTGATGGTTGGCCAAAGCAGGAAAACTGGCTCTACGCCGTACGATGCAACCGGGTCGATCGAAAAGTCGAGGGTATCGATCTGAGCGTCCTGCCTCCACGACTAAAGCCAAGCTTTGTTGTGTGCGACGATACCCTGAAGAAATACAACATCCCGACCGCCCAGGAAAAGAACCCGGAAGGTTCCCAGGACATCTACCTGTTTGCACAAAAAGGATCCCCGGCTGGGTGCTACGGTCAACCCGTAGCGTTGCTGATTTTTGAAAACTTCGATACCTATCGTCGAGCCCGGAAGCTGCTCGACTTTAACGACAGTGTCGTTCGTTATGGCGAAAAAGTGACTCGAAAAGGGCTCCCGGCAGACCCGTTCAACAATCACGATCTCTTCAAAGACTCAAAGTTATATGTCCGAGACGATGAATCGTTGTTCTGGAATACCGGGATGGACGCGGACGACAATGGTAACCCCACGAAAATCTTCAAGGCTAAATGTGAGGCCGAGCGCCAACGCATTCGCGAGGCGGTGAGGGGTAAAGTCGAAAGCGATGGGTGGCAAGAATTTGGCACCTCAAATGGTGTGCATTTCCGGACACCGGCGTTGGATCCAGCTTTCATGGAGCCTGAGGCAGGCCTCGCATGGCTCGACCCCAACACCGGGCACCTTCATCTCGTTCTGGGAACACAGTCGCCAGCCGGTGACGGAAGAACTGCGTCCAAGCTGTTCAAAGGTAGCCATGTCAACGTCAAGCATGTCCACGTGTTTGGGTGCTACCCGGGAGGCGGATTCGGCGGACGGGACAGCTCATGGTTCCCGATGTATCTCGCGTTGGCGGCGCCGTTTGCAAAAGGCCCTTTGCGTTGGCAGCTTTCCCGGTTCGAACAGTTTCAGGTCGGGTTGAAACGTTCGGAAACGGAGTTCATCGAATCGATCTGGATCGACAAAAAGGGAAAGCTTCAGGCCCTCGATTGCCAATTTCTTCTCAATGCAGGAGGAAAGCAGAACCTCACTCCTTCAGTTGGCAACCTTGCCGCAATGAGCGCGATGAGCTGCTATGACATCCCTCGCGCATGTGCGGAATCGGCAACGACCTATACGCCGGAAGTGTTCGGTGGGTCTCAGCGTGGTTTCGGCGGTCCACAGGCGTTCATGGCGATAGAAACACTGATGGACGAGGCGGCACAGGCACTAAACAAGTCGCCCTTTGACATTCGTCGCGACAATCTGCTCGTCGTGAACACGGGCAGGACCCTGACCGGTGGGAAGGTTCTATTCGATTTGCAGTTGGCCAAGCTGCTCGACGAACTGGAGAAGCATGACGTCTGGCGAGACAGGGAAAGGGTGCGCGCCGAAAGAGGGAGGCAGAACCTGCGATACGGCGTAGGGCTTGCCATGTCAAACCATGCCTACGGTACCGGCAAGGACGGAGTCTTTGCGATGGTGGAGATCCAGCAGGACGCGAGCCTGCGGGTGAGGACCAACCATACCGATATGGGCAATGGTGCGGCGACCACCTTGGGCCTCGCACCCTCGTGGCATCTCGGACAGAACGCGCAAGAGATCGTCATGAGCGAAGTCGATGCCTTCTCGATCAATGGGGTCAACCCGGCGACAATGGGTTTGTGGCCGGGGGACGGTCGGGCCAAAGGGCTGAGCGAACCCTTTGGGTCATCAAGTGCCTGTCTTGGCGCCTTTCATCACTTCGAGGCTGTGGACCGTGCCGCAAAGGCTTTGATGCTGCAGAGCGTGCTTCCCGCCGCACGCCGGAGTTGGGGCAATCAGCGGATCGCGTTGGGCGACGTGAAGTGGGTCAACGGCAAGCTGACCGCTGCCGGATATCCCCCGCTAAGTTGGCCTGTGCTGCTCGACGAGATCAACCGGATGGGATGGCCAACCGTGGCCGCGGTTCATGTCACTTATTCGGGCGGATTCTGGCAAGCCACCTATCCTTTCAATTCCGGAAAATGCGAGCTTGACTGTGACTTCGTGGCGATGGGCCACAATGTACATGATCTGAATGCATTGGCGCAGGAATCGCTGAAACCTCCGAAACAGGATACCGTTGGATACGGGCGGACCAACTATGCGCCAGCTGCAGCGCTGGTCGCGCTATCGGTGACGCCCGATACCGGGCAAGTCACGGTCGAACATGTCGTGACTTCGTTGAGCGCGGGACGCGTGCTATGCCGGGAGATTGTCGAGGGGCAATCGGAAGGCGCGGTCGCCATGGCAATTGGCAACGTGCTGACCGAGCGCTGCCCCCTCGGCCCCGATGGTCCCGGTAATGGCAGGTGGAACTTCGACCGGTATCTGATCGCGCGCATGCGCGACATACCCGCACAGGATCTGATCACCTTGCCTCCGCCTGATGACGAATACAGGCATTGCGCACGCGGCGTCGGAGAAGCGGTGATGTGCCCGCTTGCGCCGGCTATCCTCAACGCGTTGGCCATGGCAACAGGCCATCGCTTCAGGCGGACTCCCGTCACCCCAGAGATGCTACGGGAGGCGCTAAAGTGAACGATGGCGGAGTCCAAATCCACGTCAATGGAAGGCAGGTGACGGTTGCCGCTCACGATACGGACATGACACTCGCCGAATTTTTTCACGAGCGCATGGATCTGACTGGCACCAAAGTGTGCTGCGGCATCGGCGTTTGCCGTGCATGCACGGTGGGTACACGCAATCGACCAGATGCGCTAATGGAGAAAACACTTGCGTGTACAACTATAGTCAGCGCGATAGCGAGTCAGCACATCTACACGGTTGAAGGGCTGGCAGAAGGCTCAACGCTATCGGAGCTGCAGCAAGGTTTCCTCGAGTCATTCTCTTTTCAATGCGGCTACTGCACGCCCGGTTTCCTGATGGCCGCGTCGGCGATGCTTGATCATCTCAGGCAATATCGTATAGATACCGACGAACTCGACGCGATGATCGAAACATGGGTCTGCGGAAACCTTTGCCGTTGCACGGGCTATGTCAAATATATTGCCGCGATTCGCAAAGTAGCGCTGTTGCAGATCAAGGGCGGAGCCTGATCGTGAAACTCGTCCTCAGTCTGTGCGCACTGTCTTTGATCGTCGTCGATGTGACGTTCGCCGATCAGCATGAGCAGACATTGCTCGAGTATGGTGCGCAGTGCGCCAGGGAAATCGGGGAAATCCCACCGTTTGATTGCAATAGTGGTACGGACATACCGATCACTATCGACGAAAGAATGCCCGGGCCGAACGAGAAACCGAAGCGATGCGACAGACCTTCATTGCTCCATCCCGAAAAGGAATCGGGAACAGAATGCGTCCCATACTCGAAGGTGTTGAATCTGTCGCGGGGCGACACGCAGATATCGGTGTACTGCCGGCGTGATGCGTGGCGGCGGGATCGAAGTCCTTACTATGACGGGGTGAACGTCATTCTGCATCATGCAGGTAACGGAAAAACGTGCTGGTTCACTTCCCGGGAGCCACCCAGGCCTGCGAGGGCTGGCGTCAAGGGTTCATGCGGGCCGGCCAACTGCAAAGATCCGGGGCTCGACGCCACGCGCGTGCCGCCGCCTGATGAGAAGACTCCTCCGCCCGGTCAGTTATCGGCCGTCGAGTTCTGGCAGACGCCGTCCGTGGTTGCTGGCGCGAAGCCTAACTGCATATCCTGTCACGACGCGGGACCTTACATCTACAGTCCTTATATTGGCCAGGTCTGGAGCAAGGTGCCGACGGACCCTTGGGGCAAGTATTCCAGTATCGGGCCTGCTTTTGAGCGCGGCCCACAGTTGTCGCTAAGTACGCCTGGCAACACCTGTATTGGTTGTCATCGAATTGGCAGCGAGAAGAGCTGTGAATACTTCTTGCCGTTCTCGGCCGGTAGACGATCTCTAGATCGGAAACTGCCGCCTGGTAATAATGCGTTGGCTAACCGCTACCCATTGAACCACTGGATGCCCACAAACAACAACATGAGTCAGGCGGAATGGGACGCCACCAACAAGCACTCGATCGACGCAATTCTGTCGTGCTGCAAGGAGAAGAGTAACCCCAACTGCATCCTGACACCCATTGCCACCGGTGACGGCACGAGTAAAAATCGCGCGCCCTAGCAGGCTTTAGTGCAGCAAAGGCGGCAAGGCAGCGGCGGGACGGATCAAGGTGCCGGATTGTCAGGGATTTTATGCGGACGATCTGAACCAACTCGCGAACCAGCTTGACTGCAGAGGATTTGCCGCTGCGCATTATTCCGGCTACGCCGAATTTTGCGTAGCCGGAATAATTTTTTATTCGCCGGCTCAGACAGCGGCGGCGAACGGGCAGCCGCGATGTATGCACTGATTGGCACTTGCGCACTGAATGACATCGATCCGCGTGCCTACCTGGACTATGTGCTGACCCACATCGCCGATCACAAAATCAACCGCATCGACGAGCTCTAGCCCTGGTGTGTGGCCGACAAGCTGCACACGCGAGCCAGTCCGCCGAATTCCTTCACTGGACCGGCAGCTCCAGTTCACGATCATGCCTCACACACACGAGCACGGACAAACGGCACAGCTGAGCCGCTTACAGCACATCTGAAATTCGCGCCGCTGCTGTATCAATTTACCTCCGCGCGCGATGTATTGCGTTGTCGCGATTATGCCAGTGAGCATTTCTTCGTTGACTGGACTATTGGGCTTTGGCAATTGTCGCGCCTTCTGGCCAACTTGCGAATGGGAATCTGGCCGGGATCCCTGCTCAAGACGCTCACTAGATTAGGGGACAGCTTGTTCACGATCGACTGGAAGTGTCACCTTGATTGTGGTGCCGGCGCCCGGCGAACTGATAACGTCGATTTCGCCACCCAGCATCAGAACACGCTCTTTCATCCCCGCTAGACCGAACGATCTCTTCCCGGTTGCCAGAACATCGAACCCGACACCGTCGTCGTTCACTTCCAGCAGATAGGCGTCATGTGTTCGTTTCAGCCCGATAATCACCCGATTCGCCACCGCGTGACGGGCGACGTTGGTCAGCGCCTCCTGGACGAGGCGGAACAGGACGATAGCGCGATCCTCGCTCACGACGATGTTCTCGTCCTGCAAGTTGAGGTAACAGACTGTGCGGCCGTTGCGGTTGAACTCTGCAGCGAGCCACTCGAGCGCTGCCGCAATGCCAGTGTCGAGTGCTGCCGGACGCAGCGATGCGATCACCCCTCTGACGACCTGCATCGTTTCATCCACAAGGGAAATCAGTACCTGGGTCTGCGCGACCAGCTCCGGTCGATCTCGGCCCAACTGCATGCGTAATGCCGACGCCTGCAGGCGAAGCGCGGTGAGATGCTGTCCAAGTTCGTCGTGCATCTCACGTGCGATGTGCTTGCGCTCTTCCTCGCGAGCCATTTCTCGATGTGACGTGAGCTCCCGAAGCATTTCGTAGGACTCGCGCAAACGGCGCTCCGCCTCCTTGAGCACGGTCAGATCAATCACGAAGGCGACGCCTTCTTTCCCGCTGGCATCGAACGCCGCCCGGCCGACCATGACGGGTACACGACTGCCGTCCTTCCGGACGTACTCCTTCTCGGAAGGTTGAATACGCCCGTCCTGTCCGATCTGTAGCAGAGCCTGTTCGGCGCTTCCGCGCCATTCGTCCGGCGTCAGATCTCGCCAGCGTAGATGGGCTGCGGCAAGTTCAGTACGGTCATATCCCACCATGCGCAGAAACGCGTCATTAGCCTCGAGGATGTCACCCTCGGCGTTCCACACGATGATGCCGATGATATTGGCATCGACGAGTCGCCGGATTCTTGCCTCGCGTTCGGCAAGGTCGCGGTACAGTCGGGTATTCTCGAGCGCAGTCGCCGCCTGCGACGCGAGGAGCCGGAGTACCGCACTCCGTGCTGAGGTGAAGGCGCGGGTGATCAGATTGTTTTCGAGGTACAGAGCGCCGATCAGCTTTGCCTGATTCATCAACGGCATGCAGAGAACGGAACGGGTTCGATGCTCGCGGATATATGCGTCCATCGCGAACGCGGGCTCGTTCACGGCATCGTCGAGAATGACGTTCTTCCTTGTGCGCAGCACATGGTGGAGCACCGACTCGGGCATCACGGTTGCGCTTACGGGCACATCCCGCAATTGGACGCGAGGTTTTTCGCCGTCCGTCCCGACTTCCGCTGCGAGCCGCTGTTCGCCCGTATGCGAAAGAATGAGTAACCCCCGCTCCGCGCCTGCCTGTTCGATTGCCGTGCGCATGATCGTGTCGATCAACCTGTCGAGGACGACCTCTCCCGAAACCGCTTGCGATACCCTGATCACAGTAGCAAGGTCAAGGTGTTCGACAGGCGCCCCGATCGTGCTGCCTGGTCCGGGCATGCGCTCTTCATCCCTGAGATGGGGGAACAGTTCGTCGAGTTGGCGCACCTTGCCTTCGGCGCCCCAATGTCGGTAGCCCCGGCGCGCGTCCTGCAAATAGACACGGGCAATCTTGTCGAAATCGCGCGCCGCGTAGAAACCGGATGCGAGTTCATTGGCAAGCGCTTCGTTGTGTACAAAGCCGTTTGCGCGCGCGAGGCGAATGGCCTCGTCGTAGAGCCGCATCGCGTCGACATCACGGCCTTCCAGGCGCGCCATCTCCGCGCCCACCAGCGCAGCGCGATTGCCGAAATTCGCCGGACAGTTCTTCGCCCATATCTCCAGTTGCCGGCAATGCGCAGCGATGGCGTCGTGCTGCTGCTGTCGCTCCCCGGCTGGTGCACGGTCGCAATGTGCGGCGAGTGCGAGCGCGCCGTAGAAGTGGTACTCGCACTCCTCCAGGTGCGACGACGAGCTCCAGAGGAGCTGCTGCGCGACCGCTGCCGCATTCACGGCGGCCACATGGTCGCCTGAAAGGTAGCGCCCCTGTAGTTTCCGGATCCAGTACCAGCACGCAGCCGTCGCGAGCGCGGGGTTGGCGGACAAACGCTGTTCCGTACGAAGCTCGTTGAACTCGCCGTAGTCGAAACGACCGAATTTTAACGTCGAGCCGCGGAGCATCCGGATCAGCGCAAGTTGCGTAGTGAGGTTATCGACGACAAGGCCGAAACGCGCCTTCACGGAGAATGCAAGGCCCTGTTCAGCTTCGCGTTGCACGTCGATCAACGGCTCACCGGCAAAAAGCCGGTCCGAAACAACGTGGCAGCAGGTATAGGCGCCAGACGGAAGGTCCCCGGTCCGGGTTGCCGCTTCGAACGCGCGGCGCAGCACCTCGCTGCTGACGCGCACGTGTTTCGTCCAGCGCACGACGTAGAGCGCGTAGCAGAGATACGTCACTGCCTCGAAGCGTTTGAGTCCCCGGCGCTCGACCAGATCGAAACCAAGCTGGCCGAACTGGATACCGGCGTGGTAATCGCCAAAGCGTGGTCCTGCAATCCGGGGGAACATGACGTACGCAAAGCACGAGGCGTCGCAGTTGCCGCGCTCCAGACTAAGACTGATCAGTTTGCATATGGCGAGGGACGCGAGATTCGCGTCGAAGAACCAGGCCGGCCTCAAGAGCTTGCTCAGCACATCGGCGATCGCAAGGGACATCGGATCCGTCATCAATGGCACATCAATGAGTGCCTCGATTGTCCGACCTGCAAGCAGTGACCGGACCGTTTCGTATCCCCGCTGTACGTCGTTTTCGTGCGGGTGCGCTGCCCAGTCAATACCGACTTGCCGGAGGTGGTCGAGACAGACTTCGACCGCGCGACCGCTCCGGTCGAGAGTCAGGTAAACATCCATGCGCAGACACGCAACATGCGCCTGTTCGGCGGTAGTCGTCGCGCGGCTTGACAGCATGGCCAGCCGCTCTTGCGCGTCCGCTAACCGCCCGGTGAGGAACTCGCATTCGGCCCGGTTCAACTCCAGCGCGAAAATCAGTTCATGCCTGCGCTCCCAGCAGTCGCCCGTCAGGTGTTCCGCGCCATCAGTGAGGTAGGTGAGCGCCGACGCATAGGCTGTCGACGCCTTGGCTCGCCGGGCTGCGCTTAGGTTGAACTCGGCCAGTTGCTCGCGTTCCTGCTGGGAAGTCATCAGCGCTGCGCCACGGTTGAGTTGGCTGACGATCTCGAAGATCGCATCTTCCATTCTGCCAGCGGCGGTTTGCGCTGCGAGCAGCCGCCCGATTCGCAGGTGGGTGTCGGCACGCAAATCTCCCGGAATCAGCGAATAGGCGGCTTCCTGCACCCGGTCGTGTACAAACGCGTACGCGTCTTCCCGTTGCTCGACCAGTTCCTGATCGACTGCAGGCCGCAGCAGCGCTCGAATTTCCCGCGTCGAGGTGCGCAGAACCTTCGGCAGTATCGCAAGCGAGGCGGTGTTGCCGAGGCAGGCGAGCTGTTGCAACGCGCGCTGCGTTTCAGTGGGCAGACGCGCCAGCTTCGCGACCATGAGGTCTACCACGTTGTCGGTGTATCCCGTGCCGTGGATGCGGGGCAGATCCCAGCACCAGCAGGCCTTGTCATGGTCGAAGCTGATGAGACCGGCATCGGCGAGCGCGTGCAAAAACTGGATCACGAAGAACGGATTGCCCGCCGTCTTTTCATGCACGAGGCGGGCAAGCGGTGCGGCGCGCGCCGGCTCACAGTGAAGCGCTTCGACGTTCAGTTGCTCCACGTACTCGCAAGCGAGAGGCGCTAGAGCGATTTCGTCGATCCGTGCGCCCGCCGCCCTGAACGTCTGAAGCTTGCGCAGCAGCGGATGGCTGGCATCCACTTCATTGCTGCGATAGGCGCCGATCAGCATCAGATATTGAAGATCAGAGCGCGTCAGAAGATCGTCGAGCAAATCGAGCGTCGCGGCGTCGAGCCATTGCAGATCGTCGAGAAATAGTGCCAGCGGATGCTCACGTTGCGCAAACACGCCGATAAAGCGACGGAAGACGAGTTCGAAGCGGTGTCGCGCCTGATTCGGCTCGAGTTCCGGGACGGGCGCCGGGTCTCCGATGACGAGCTTCAACTCGGGAATCATCTCGGTCACGAGGCGCGCATTCGGACCCAGTGCTGTGACCAATGCGTCGTGCCAGACCGCGAGCTCCGTGTCCGGCTTGCCGAGAAGCGACCGCACCAGGCCCTGAATGGCCTGCACGAGTGTCGAATAGGGTATGTCGCGTTTGTACTGGTCGAACTTGCCAGACGCGAAGAGTCCACGTGGTGGTACCAGCGCCTTGTGCAGTTCACTGACGACCGCAGACTTGCCGATGCCCGAACATCCGGAAACCAGCACGAGTTCAGGCGTGCCGGTGTTGACCACTCGATCAAATGCGGCAATCAGGGCCTTGACCTCGTTCTGCCTCCCATAGAGCTTCTCGGGGATCCGGAGCCGGTCGGGCATGTCGTATTCACCCAGCAGGAAGGCATCGATGTGGCGTTGACGTTGCCATTCGGTCAGGCAACGCCGCAGGTCTCGCTCGACGCCCGCCGCAGTCTGATAGCGCTCCTCGGGCGTCTTTGCGAGCAGCTTCATGACAAGTTCCGAGACGGCAGCTGGGACCGTGTTTACCAGCTCGCTTGGCGGCACCGGCTTTCGTGCAATATGGCAATGCACCCATTCCATCGGGTCGGAGGCCATGAACGGCAGGGTCCCCGTGAGCATTTGATAGAGCGTGACCCCGAATGCATAAAGGTCACTGCGCGAATCGATTGAGCGATTCATCCGTCCGGTCTGTTCAGGTGCCATGTAGGCGAGGGTGCCGGCGATCGTTTCAGGCGGCTGCGGTGATTGCCGCTCGCGCGGCAGTTGCGAAGCGATGCCGAATCCGGTGAGCCGCGGCTGACTGTCTGTGCAGTCAACCAGAATATGAGCGGGCTTGAGGTCCTTGTGGACAAGGCCGCACTGATGGAGCTTGACCAGCGTAGCGGCAATGTCCACGGCGAGCGACAAGACACGCTCCACCCCGACAGGCGCACCGACTAGGCGCTCGAGTGGGTCGCCACCCGGATCCTCGAGCAGCAGGGCTATCCGTCCGTCTTCGCGCACCAGCTTGATGGGGCGCACCGCCCACGCGCTGTTGAGCTGTTCCTTCAGCGCGAACTCGTGAGCGAGGCGATCGAGAAGGGCGGTCGAGGGGTGTTCATCGGCGCTGCGCACGACCAGCACACTGTCGTTGGCGCCAGGGGACCTGACACGGCAGAAGGTGCGCTCTTCATCCTCCCACAGGACGTGGACACTGAAGCCCGTGTCGGAGCCATGTTGATAGTTCATCTGCCGTCATTCACAGTCAGGCTCTAGCCCTTGATTTTATCAAGATACGTGGCCCTATTCGTCTGTCTATAGCGCGCAGGGCGCGACCGGAGTGGCCCGGGGGGCGCCTGCCCGGTCAGCAACGTAGTGGCCGGACGCTTTTTGAATACCGCAACGCAACGGGGCCATCTCACAACGCACTGACTGCATCCAGCGACCTGCCGACCATTGTTTCCAATGTTGGTATAACCAGCCACGCGCGATCCGGGATTAGGTGAAACGGAAGATTTTCGTCCATGTAAGTACTCTGACACATCTCAAGCTGGATGGCATGGATACCGGATGACGGGACTCCGTAATGACGGGTGATAAACCCGCCCTTGAATCGGCCGTTGCTAATTCAGGAATACCCGCTTTCCGCTGCAGCACTGATTGCAGCTTGAAGTACCGAATCGGCCGCAGTGCGGCCGTCCTGCGTTCCGATATTCAGATCTGGGAGTTTGCCCTGGAACAGCCGCGGTAGAACGCTCGCAATCGAATGCGCTTCCCACAGAAGTACATGCAGATGTTCCTCGCGAAGTCGACGCAGTTCTTCTGCAAGGCGATCATGGTACGGTTGCCAGTATGACTTTACTCGCAAATTCTTTTCATCTGCCGCCGGAGTCTGCCTATCGCGATAGACAGTCTCGCCACGGAACGTCTGCTCCGGACATAAGCCGGTGGTCTGTTGCCCGGGATATGGTCTGTTCAAATCGATGACATAGCGGGACAGGTGCGCACTCATGACCGTCGCCCCGAGCTTATGCGCGAACTCGTAGAGTTTGTCGAGATGCCAGTCACTGTCGGCAAGCCTTAGCGCGGCGTCGGTGTATTTCTCTCGCAGCTCGTCTGGGATGTTTGTCCCGAGATGGGGAATCGAAATAAGTAGCGGGGCGTTCCCTCGCGTCAAATCATATACTTTTGTCACGACGAGTCCTCATTATGTTTGACTGTTGTAGCGCGGTCGCAGGCATCTGCGGTAACAGTTTTTTGAGCGCTGGACGGATCAGCTCGTCGAGGACGTTTCCGGTAAGGGCCGAGATCTGGTCCACGAGTTCGTCCCACTCGGCACGCCTGTGCAAAATGAAAAAATCCCGCCGACTCAGATGGCTCCTAGGAAGAGGAAATACGACTAAAGTGTCAAGATAGTGGCGCGCTTGCCAAAGGCAGAGCGGTGTGAAAATGGCAAAACCGAGGTTTGCGCTGACAAGGCTCAGCAGCGGGTCCGTCGCATCGAATTCGTAATGACGAGCGCTGCCGATGTTCAGATGTCGAGCTAACCGCTCAATCTGCTGCCCAATTACTGAACGCGCCGTGTATCGAATCAGCGGCAGTTCGGCAGCCAGGCTTCCCCATTCGGGATTTGCTCCCTTATGCCTCTCGAACCAGCGGCGAGAAGCGACCGCGAGAAAAGCCTCTGATAAAAGCGGAACTTCGACCAGTCGTGGGTCGGTAATTGTGGTCTGAGTGCAAACCACGACGTCCACCTTGCGCTGATGAATTTGCGCTGAAAGGGCTGGTGTAAGCCCAGACCACATTTCAATTTGACGGGTTGATCCGGACATGGCGCGAATCAACTCCGGACCGACGGTGGCAGCGAACGAGTCAACGCATCCAAGTCGAACCGGCAGGGTCTCGCCTCGCGACGTGTCCCTAAGCTTGCTGCTGACATCTTGTGCATGCTTCAACAGGGGCCGGGCCACCTCGAGCAGAGCGCGGCCAGCGAGATTGGGCCGGGGCGGCCGGCTCTCCCGGTCCAGGAGCTCCGTGCTCTGCTCGCGTTCGAGGGATGCGATTGATTGGCTGATGGCACTTTGACTGACCTGCAGCCGCTTGCCGGCTGCGGTCATCGAACCCGTTTCGCAGATGGCGACGAATGCTTCAAGAGCCCGCAAGTCGATGGTTGGTCGAGGTCGTGTCATCGGATGTTGCCTGGTCAAAAAACATGCGATGGGTTTGTGATGCCGATCAAAGTCGGAAAAAGATAGCAATGTCGCCGTCACACCAGCAGCAATCCCACCGAGTGTTGCCTAGTGCTCGGACAGCAGCCGTCCGAAGCCCCTGATGCGGTCCTCGATGCCAGCGAGTCGCATAACATCCCACGCAACAGCCTGATTGCTGGTAATGACGGGCTTGCCGGTTATTTGCTCGATCTCTTCGATGACTTCGATCGATCTAAGTGCCCCACAACTAATGAAGATTGCATCAGCGTCCGGACGGTCGAGATACAGCGCCATTTGCACAATGCTTTTCGGAGTCACGCGCACCATGTCGCTGTCTTTTTCGAGCTGGAGTCCATGGATTGCCAGAACTTCGAAGCCCTCGTTTTCCAGGTAGATTTTCTCCATCTCGTTGATTTCGTCCAGATACGGCGTCCCGATGACGATACGCCTCGCGCCGACCGCCCGCAGACCGCGAATGACGGCTGTTACCATGCTTGTCGTCTTTGCATTCGGGGCGCCTTGCGACAATTCTGCGAAGACCTTCTTTTCGCCGACAACCAGACTTCCAGACGTGCAGCTGTAGCAAATAACATCCAGACTTCCGTCCGGAAGAATCCGCGCCGCAGACTCGGCGAGGCTGCTAGCAATGTTGTCGAGGGATTCCCGCGTGATGCTGTCAGGATTGGGGACTCGCGTGAAATGGATTCCGACGCCTTTCGGGAGAAGGGTGAACATGGCTTCGAATACCTGACCAACTATCCTCGCGAGCTGGCGGTGGTGTGAAGATCATGGCTGATGGAATCGCACTGAAGACCCTCATCGCGGTCAACCGGGAATTCTTCGGCAGTCGCTGGACCGAAAAAGACCTCGCTGAGCTGGTGTGCCTGTTTGCCGTCCTGGCAGCAGTTCTGCCAGCTACATCGGCTCATGCTCAACAACTGGTCATCGCATCTTTCGGTGGGGCATATACCGCCAGCCAGTCCAAGGCCTTCTTTGAGCCTTACACCGCGAAGACCGGCACCAAGATCCTGCCGGCCGATTACAACGGCGGTCTCGCGGAGCTGCGCTCCCAGGTACAGGCGGGATCTGGGGCTTGGGACGTCATTGACCTTGAGTTTCAGGATGCCGCGCGAGCCTGCGACGAGGGATTGATCGACCCCATCAAGGCGAGTTCCCTTGCTCCTTCACAGGATGGCAAGCCTGCATCGGCCGACTTCGTAGACGGCTCATTGCTGGACTGTGGTGTGGGAACCATTCTCTGGTCCAACGTGATCGCATACGACAAGAGAAAGTTCTCCGCGGCGCAACCGACGACGATCGCAGACTTCTTTGATCTGAAAAAATTCCCGGGGAAACGGGGCCTCAGCAATAAACCGAACGGAAATCTGGAATGGGCCCTGATGGCGGATGGCGTGCCTCGCGACAAGGTCTACGCGACGCTGCGAACGCCGGCAGGACTTGAGCGCGCCTTCAAGAAACTCGACACGATCAAGCCAAGTGCGGTGTTCTGGGGAGCGCAGGCGCAGTCGGTTCAACTTCTTGCCGACGGTGAAGTCGCGATGACCGAAGGCGGTAATGGACGATTCACCGACGCTATTACCAAAGAAAAGAAACCGTTCGGCATCGTCTGGCAAGGACAGATCATCAACGGAGATCTCCAGGGCGAGCAAAAACAAGGCGGCTGCACTCCATTTCATCCGGTATGCGACATCGTCGCCGCAGCTTGCAAGTCAGACGAAGTACATCAGCTACGCGCCCGCGCGCCGCTCGGCACTTCAGCTTGTTGACGCGTCCTTGCGGGACAACCTGCCGACGTCGCCCGCCAATCTGAAGGTCGGCCTCGCGAACGACACTGCATTCTGGAACGATGAGCAGGACGAGATTAACCGGCGCTGGGCCGCCTGGATGGCCCGCTAAGGATCAAGGTAACGCAAATGCGAAACGTTTCCCAGCAGCGAAATGCAAGTTCGAGAGTGGCCGACGGGGACCACGTCGTATTCTCGCAGGTCGAAAAGAGCTACGACGGGAGCACCCAAGTGGTGAAATCGCTCTCCCTTACGGTCAGGCGGGGCGAGTTTCTGACCCTGCTTGGCCCGTCGGGATCCGGCAAAACGACAACCTTGATGATGCTCGCGGGTTTTGAGGCGCCGACTGCTGGGACGATTAGCATCGACGGTGTGAATCTGACAACGACGCCGCCGCATAGACGGGGCATTGGCATGGTCTTCCAGAACTATGCGCTGTTTCCTCACATGTCGATCGCAGACAACGTGGCGTTTCCACTTGCAGCGAGAAAGGTTCCCAAAGACCAGATCGCGAAAAAAGTAGCAACGGCGTTGGAAATGGTGAAGATGCAGGCATTCGCTTCCCGACGGCCGGCTCAGCTCTCTGGTGGCCAGCAGCAGCGGATCGCGCTGGCCCGTGCCTTGGTCTTCGAGCCCACCCTGGTGCTGATGGACGAGCCTCTTGGTGCTCTGGATAAACAGCTTCGCGAGCACATGCAAACGGAAATCAAGCATCTGCACAAGATGCTTGGCGTGACGGTGGTCTATGTCACCCACGATCAGGATGAAGCGCTGGCCATGTCTGACCGGGTCGCAATCTTCAACAATGGAATCATCGAACAGATCGGTCCGCCCACCGAGATTTATGAATCCCCAAACACCGAGTTTGTGTCGCGGTTCGTTGGCGACAACAATCTGCTGGACGGTGTCGTACGCGAATGTTACGCGTCGGCGGACGGCGACTTCCGCGCAAAAGTCACTCACGGAGAGTGCCAGTTTGAGGCACTCACTGCAAAGCCGCTGCCGTCGGGGTCGCGCGTGTCTCTGGTGTTGCGTCCAGAGCGCGTAGTGATTGCCTCGCACGAAACGGCGTTCGAGAACCGTGTGGACTCGGAGATCATTGAGTCGACCTACTTTGGCGATCACCTCCGACTGACATGCAAGATTCCGAGCGGCAACGAAATTTCAGTGAAAGTCGCGAACACGTCCAGCCTCGGATCTCTTCGCTCAGGACAGACGCTACCCATCGGCTGGCGCTCGGTTGACAGCCGCGCGCTGCTGGCTGCGGGAGGCCCGACATGAATCCGGTGACAATGGCTGAGAGCGGCCCTGACGATTCCCATGAGGAACAATGGGGCGCTACGTTAAAGAGCCGGGTCCAGAAGGCGAGGCGCCGCGAGACGCGAAAATCTTTTCTGCTTGTGCTGCCGGTGATCGTGTTCCTGCTGCTGACCTTTGTCGTGCCGATCGCGAAGATGTTTGAGGTCAGCGTCTACGATGCAACGCTGCGCGACCTTCTTCCGGCGACGGCTCGAGCCCTCGATGCCGGTTCCAGGGACGCGGCAGGTCAGATGTGGAAAGCGCTGGCCCGTGACCTCGTTACTGCAAGAGAAAATGGCCAGATCGGTCTGGTCGCGAGCGGACTGAATTCCTAACGGCCTAGTCTTACCATCAGCCTTTGGAATTTCAACGCGCCGCACGGGAGGCGGAACATACCTTCGCGACAGCACCATGGCTTCGACGATCCTTGACCGTCTGCTGCATCGCTCCAAACTTCTCGAGTTTGAAGGCAAGAGCTATCGTCTCCGTGAAGCCGCTGCCAGGCTTGCCGTCACTGAGGAATCCGACGCATAATCCGCTCGTCCTGCCTGGGGGAATTTAGCCGCCCACAAGTGGAGGAGTTTGAACTGCCCATCGGGGGTTCGCGTTCATCGCGAGATGCACCTTGCGCCATGTCCGGCGCTTCGAATAGCCGTGCTTGCGCACCTTCCACTCACCTTCGCCGTACACCTTCAGTCCAGTGCTGTCGATCACCAGGTGCAAGGGAGCATCGGGGTGCTGCATGGGCAGTACAGCCCTCAGGATCTGTGCGCGACGGCTCAAGGTCGTGTAATTCGGTACCGGCAAGCCCGGGTAGGCGAGTTTGCCCAGGCTGAGCGCGAAGCCCTGCAGAGCGCGCAGCGGCAGTTGAAAAACCTGCTTGAGGCCGAGCAGCATCTGGATCGCCGCATCACTGTAGACACGCGGTCGGCAGCGCCTGGTCGGGCCAGCCTCGGATACCTGCGTCAGTACGCTTTCATCAATCCACATGGTCACGTCGCCTCTCGCGATCAAACCGGCGTTGTATTCTCGCCAGCTCCTGACGCGGTACGCCCCTTTGGGCTCGCTTGCCTTGCGTGGGCGGCGACAATTATCTTGGCCGGCGCATTGACTCAGGATATTTGTTACCCAACCGTGGTCGTTGCCTCATGTATTTTGCTACCTGCCAGATGGCTGGCAGGGGCGACTTATGGCGAGGCGACTCAGCATGGCAACAAGAAGGGAATTGATAGAGGCAGTCGGCGAGCGTTACCGGGGAGCGGGCCGGGATAGCAAGCGTCAGATTCTTGATGAGTTTGTCAGACTGACGGGCTATCACCGCAAGCACGCGATCCGCGTGTTGTGCAACGAAGTCCGGACACCAAAGGCCAAGCCAGGCCCCCAAAGGCGATACAACGACGAAATGCGTGCAGCACTGATCACTCTATGGGAAGTGGCTGATCGGATCTGCGGGAAGCGCCTGAAGGCCGTGATTCCGACTCTGATTGAGTCGATGGCCCGGTATGGTCATCTGTCGCAGACGGCGGTGACACGGATCTGGCGTGCCTTTGGCTTGCCGCCACATCGTCAGGAGACTTTCAAGCTCTCCGGTGATCCGCTGTTCGTCGAGAAGGTGCGTGATATCGTGGGACTGTACCTGGATCCTCCGCTCAAGGCGATGGTGTTGTGTGTGGACGAGAAGAGCCAGATCCAGGCTCTGGACCGTACGCAACCGATGCTGCCGCTGGCACCCGGTATCCCGGAGCGGCGCACCCACGACTACATGCGTCTCGGCACGACTACGTTATTCGCAGCACTGGACATCGTCACTGGCGAAGTGATCGGCGAGATGCACCGGCGCCATCGCAGTGGCGAATTCCTGCGCTTTCTGCGCACCATTGACGCGAGTGTGCCGGCCCAACTGGATGTGCATCTGGTGATGGACAACTATGGCACGCACAAGACACCCTCAATCAAGGCGTGGTTCGCCCGTCATCCCCGTTTCCAGGTCCATTTCACGCCGACCTCGGCGTCGTGGCTCAATCAGGTCGAACGCTGGTTCGCCACGCTTACCGAACGATACCTTCGTCGTGGCACGCATCGTTCAACGCGCCAGCTCGAGGATGCGATCCGGCATTACCTCGATGTGTACAACGCCAATCCCCAACCGTTCACCTGGAGCAAGTCAGCCGACGAGATCCTGGCCAGTCTCGAACGGTTCTGCGGTCGCGTTCAGCAGGCTGCCGGATGAGAGCTATGAAAATCAATACCGATGCCATCGACGAAGCCGCACTGGCACTCCTTTACCTGACGCTGCACGATCGCTTCCGCGCGTCGAAGGGCCTCGACTGGGACGTGCTGAACCGGCTCTACGAAAAAGGCTTTATCTGCGACCCAGTCAACAAGACGAAATCGGTGGTCTTTACCGACGACGGGCTACGCGAGTCTGAACGGCTTTTCAAGCAACATTTCACCGTCCCGGATCAAGATGATCAATAAAGCAACGAACTTCTAACTCACCACACTAGCGTCTCGCGGGCACTGGTGAAACTTCAGAAGGTCGGCGGTGTGTTGACCCACAATACTCGCGTTGTCACATCTGTGTCATTGACGTAACGATGACCGAGTTCGGAATCGAAATAGAACGAATCTCCGGTCTCGACCACATGGGTGGAATCCTCGACGAGCAACTTGAGTCTGCCTTCAAGAACGAAGCCAAACTCCTGGCCCTTGTGCGAGATCTTTTCGTCGCTGCCGCCTTTAGGCGCAATGACATGAATGCTGGCTTGAAGCAGAAATTCCGGCCCCGATGGAACGAGCATTTCGAGCGTTACCCGGTTGCCGGTGCGCCGGTGGCCAGTCGGTAGGATACCGCGCTGATCCTTCCGGACAATGTAGACGTTGGAGTCCCCCTTCTCGGCCGAAGCAAACAGGGCGCTTATGTTGATTCCCAATACCTGAACGATTCGGTGCAAGGTCGCGAACGAGGGCTGAGATACGTCATTTTCGACTTTCGACAGATAGCCTTCGGTCACGCCGGCTTTGCTGGCGACTTCCTTCAGGCTCATGCCCATGAGCATGCGGGTGTGTTTCAACCGGACGCCAACCTTGACCGGCATCTCGTCACTCATGGCGCTCTCCTGAAGTTCGCTCTCATCTCGGGTTCGTCTCACGCGGTCAGTCGTTCCGACTCTGTGTTGGAGGTAAGGGGGGCGGATCGCAGACCTGTCCCTTGGGCGCTCAAAAACGTTCCTCCGCGACAGACGTATTCCCCATATGAAAGATTCTGTCCCAAGAGAAACGGAAAGTCTAGACTACTTGCAGGGCGCGACACAGTTTAAGGCAAGTGATCTTCCTAGTGGGAATTTATATTTCCTTCGCATAGTATCCCAAAAACGGATAGCAGAAACATCGAGTCGATTTCCTACGGGCTGACTATGCAAGAAACCTCTGATGAATTGCGAAACTGGCGCGTCCGGATACTGGCGCTTGCCGCCAAGGCTGAAGCCGTGGTCTTCATCGCTGTCGGGGTCCTTTTCGCATACCGGAGTGCGAAAGCGTGGATCGTTCTTTCGGCACATCTCCGGTGACATTTGTACGCGCGAGGCCATGGTCCGGTTTGGATTACTCCGACGCATCCGACATATGCGGTGCACGGGAGCGGGTAAACACTCATGTTTTTTTCCTTTCAAGAAAGTATCTTTCCTGAAAAGAAGTACAATTTCCCGTTTGCTCACTGCTCCAGGTGAGCCAACGGCGCAGTGCGTGGAAGCGCGCCTCGAGCCAATTTTTCCCGTGAGATCAGCCATATGAACCACAGTCAGATTCGCCAACAGTTTCCCATCTTTGCTCGAGACACCCTCGGAACGATCTTTTTCGACGGCGCGGCCGGGACCCAGGTGACGCAGCGGGTCATCGACAAAATGGCGGACGCCATGATCGATGGCAACGCAAATCTCGGAGGGTACTTCCCGACTTCGGTGAAGGCGATGCGAAAGGTCGCGAACGCGCGCGAGGCCTTCAAGGACTTCTTCAACGCTCGCGACGCGCGCGAGGTGGTTTTCGGGCAGAACATGACAACGCTCACGTTCGCATTCTCGCGAGCGATTACGCGCACGCTCCAGGCTGGCGATGAGATCGTTCTGACGCGGATGGATCACGATGCCAACGTTTCTCCGTGGCTGCTTTCCGCCAGGGACCACGGGCTGGTCATTCGGTGGATCGACTTCGATCCGAAGACGTGCGAGTACGACCTTTCGAATCTGGACGAGATCATTACGCCGCGCACCAAGGTGCTGGCGATCAACTACGCCAGCAACATCACCGGCACGATCAACGATATCGCGGCACCTATCCGTCGGGCCAAGGAGGTTGGTGCGCTCGTATACGTTGATGCTGTACAGTACGCGCCCCACGGTGTGATCGATGTTCAGGAACTCGGATGCGATTTCCTCGTGTGCTCGGCTTACAAGTTCTATGGACCGCACATCGGAATCCTCTGGGGTCGCCAGGAGCTACTTGAGCAACTGGAGTTTTACAAGGTGCGGCCGGCAAGCAATGCCGCTCCTGACAAGTTCGAAACGGGCACAAAGTCGCGAGAAACAATCGCTGGCGCACTCGCCGCGATCGAACACTTCGAATGGCTCGGAGAGACGTTTGGAGACGCGGCGTCGTCGTCGTCGCGTCGCGACAAGATCGTCGCGGGTATGGCGTTCACCAAACATTACGAAGATGAACTTGTGGCGCGCGCGATCGAAGGGTTGAGCGCTTTTAGGGGCTTGACCATTCACGGCATCACCGCCAAGGACCGTCTGGACCGCCGCGTTCCGACGATTTCGTTCAGTGTGGCGGGCGCCGATCCCGCGAAGATCGCACAGAGCCTCGCCGAGGTGAACGTCAACGTTTGGCCTGGACACAGTTACGGGTTCGAGCCGGTCGAGCGTCTCGGCCTCACCAACAAGGGTGGCGTCGTGCGAGTGAGCTTTGCCCAATACAACACCAGCGACGAAGTCGAGGTGTTCCTCGATCACATGCGCAGGATCCTTGCGTAATCGTGTGTGCCAGCCGTTGCACACGCGATGGCTGGCGAAAGTTCCACGCAGATATCTAACGGACACCTGTCAAAATGCAGAGCCCCCAATTCTCTCAATCGGCCGAGGACTGGAAAGCACTCGCCGGTCGCATCAAGTTCCCGACGCAGGCATTCATTGACGGCAAGTTCGTCAACGCGATTTCCGGCGAAACGTTCGACTCGGTTAATCCGGCAACAGGAGCCGTTCTGGCCTCGATTGCCTCGTGCGATACCCACGACGTTGACCGCGCCGTCGAAGCCGCTCGCGAGGCCTTCTATCGTGGAGTATGGTCCCGAGTTGCGCCGGCAGAACGCAAGCGGGTTCTCCTGCGCTTGAGTCAACTCATTCTGGAGCATCGCGATGAACTCGCGGTGCTGGAATCGCTTGACATGGGCAAACTGGTCGTCGATGCCGCGACTCTCGATGTACCCGGATCGGCAGAAGTTTTCCAGTGGTTCGCCGAGGCTCTTGACAAGGTCTATGACGAAGTCGCTCCGACCGGTGACGGCACACTCGCCACTATCCGTCGCGAGGCGGTCGGAGTGGTTGGCGCCGTGGTGCCTTGGAATTTTCCGCTAAAGATGGCGGCATGGAAATGTGCACCCGCGCTGGCTGCCGGAAACAGCGTCATTCTCAAGCCAGCGGAGCAGTCACCCCTGACGGCGCTGAAGCTCGCCGAGCTGGCCGCCCAGGCGGGCGTGCCTGCGGGCGTGTTCAACGTCCTGCCGGGGTTTGGTCAGACCGCTGGCCGGGCAATCGGATTGCATCCAGACATCGATTGTGTTGCTTTCACGGGTTCGACCGAAGTTGGAAAGCTGTTCCTGGGCTATTCTGGAAACTCGAACATGAAGCAGGTCTGGCTCGAGTGCGGCGGCAAGAGTCCTCTGCTTGTTTTTGAAGATTGCGCCGACGTGAAAGCGGCCGCCCGGGCGGCTGCGCGGGGAATCTTCTTCAATCAGGGAGAGGTGTGTTCCGCAACTTCGCGCGTGCTGGTTCAGCGTAGCGTCAAGGCGCAGTTTGTTGCCGCTCTTCTGGAGGCGGCTGATAACTACCGTCCCGGTGATCCGCTGGATCCGGCATCGACGATGGGAGCGATGGTCGACGAAGAGCAGACTCAAAAAGTCTTGCGCTATATCGGCATCGGGAAAAATCAAAACCGCCTGTTGACGGGTGGGGAGCGCAGCACGGAATCGAACAATGGCTGTTTCTTGTTCCCGACGATCTTTGACGGTGTGAAGCCGTCAGATACCCTCGCCAAGGAGGAGGTATTCGGCCCCGTTCTCGGTCTGATCGAATTCGAGACGGAAGAAGAGGCTGTCCGTATTGCGAACGATTCGATCTATGGGCTCGGTGCATCTGTATGGACTGACAATCTGAAGCGGGCCCACCGTGTCGCGGCGCTTCTGCGCGCTGGCACCGTATCCGTGAATGCAGTCGATCAGGTTAGTGTGATGACGCCCTTCGGCGGTTTCAAGCAGTCGGGGATCGGTCGAGATCTGTCGTTGCATGCCTTCGACAAGTACACGGCTCTTAAGACGACGTGGTTCGACCTGAATTCCTGACGAACTGATGTTGCCTCATCTGGGCCTCCATTGTGCCAGATGAGGTAACGACTTGAATCGGACGATTTACGCATGAATTCCCTTCCGAAAATCAATCTGGAACGGCTCCAGGCAACCATCGACGCGATGGCGGGAATCGGCGCCAAGGACAACGGTGGGTGCTGCCGCATCTCCTTGACGGATGAAGACAAGCTCGGTAGGGACCAGTTTGTCACTTGGTGCCGCGAGGCGGGCTGCAGCGTGCATGTGGATGCCTTCGGAAACATTTTCGCGATTCGGGCAGGCAGTCGCCTCAATAGTTCGGTGGTGCTGACGGGCAGTCATCTGGATACACAGCCCAATGGAGGCCGCCTGGATGGAATCTACGGGGTACTTGCCGGACTTGAGGTGATTCGTACGCTCAATGACCACAACATTTGCACTGAGCGGGCAATCGCGGTGGTGAACTGGACGAACGAGGAGGGCGCACGATTCTCTCCTGGGCTGACCGGTTCGAGCGGGTATGTGGGCGACCTCGATCTTTCGCTTGCCCGAGCCATCGTCGCCCCGGATGGCGCACGATTTGGCGATGAACTGGCCCGAATTGGCTACGCGGGAACGTTTTCGCGTCGTGCACTCGACCCGATCGCGTATGTCGAACTGCATATAGAGCAAGGGCCGGTTCTGGAGCAATACGAACGCACTATCGGCGTCGTAGAGGGAGTGCAGGGAGTTCGGTGGTATGAAGTTGAATTGCAAGGCAGTGATCGGCACGCGGGGACCACGCCGATGGCAGCCCGACAGGATAGCTTCATGGCACTCGCGCGAATCACGCAAAGTATGCGTCAAGAAGTGCTGTCGATCGACCCAGAAATCCGATTTACCGTCGGGCGTGTTTCTGTGCGGCCGGGTTCGCCGAACACTGTCCCAGGGTTCTCGTCCTTCTCGATCGACCTGCGTCACCAGAGTGCAGGCCTGCTGGATCGAATCGAAAACGTGCTGGCCGCAAAGGCACACGTCATCGGCGTCGAAGAGGGCGTAGAGACGACTATGCGCAGGACGATGGTCGTACCTCCTATTGAATTTGATACCTGCATCGTTGAGACGGTTGCGGCTATAACCCAAAGCGTAGGTTATCCGGCGATGCGAATGACCAGCGGGGCGATGCACGACGCTTGTCGATTGTCAAAGGTAGCGCCGACAGGAATGATCTTTGTGCCTTCCCGATTGGGAATAAGTCATCACGAAGATGAGTGGACCGCACCAGATGACCTCGCGGCGGGCGCAAATGTGCTGCTCCGGACGCTTGTCTCCCTGGCCGATCAAAGTGTGAATCAGCGAGGCGCCACGGCGCCGGAAGACGACCGCAACGTGCCTTCGCAGTCTCTGGGGCACTGAGTCGCACGAAACGGACTATCATTTCGTGGAGTATTTAATTCGTATTCCTATTTGATATGAAAGAGGGCTGGTTTTGAGAGTCATGTGAAAAGTGATTTGTCTTAAAAGAAAGGGTAAGTCCGAATAGGAAAGTGTCTTGACATCAACAAATTGACCACCGACACTTGCGTTGCCTGAATTACAGCGTCTGTCGACTGAGTAGGGGTCGACGCGTTGCCGGACCCTGTTGAGGCACAGCTTTTATGGACGCTGATGCTTTCCTGATCTACGTAGTTGCAGATACTTATCATTAAATTGATTCGCATAACGAAGTAACTGAAGAGGAAATCGTGATGGAGATGCGTCGTTCCAATACCATAATCGCTGTCGCGACTATCGTCGCCTGCGCGGCAGTGACCGCCAATGCAGACGAGGTAGTCAAGATTGGCCACGTTGCGCCGTTGACAGGAGGCATCGCTCATCTGGGCAAGGACACCGAGAATGGAGCGCGCCTCGCCATTGAGGAAATCAATGCCTCGCATCTGGTTGTGGGCGGGAAGAATGTGGTTCTACAACTGGAGGCCGAAGACGACGCGGGTGATCCCAGAACCGCCACGCAGGTTGCGCAGAAGCTTGTTGACGACAAGGTTGTTGCGGTCATCGGTCACCTGACTTCGGGGACTACAATTCCCGCTTCCAAGATTTATAGCGACGCGGGGATTGTGCAGATTTCACCCTCTGCAACCAATCCGACGTATACCCAGCAGGGTTTCAAAACCGCTTACCGAATGGTGGCAACGGATGCACAGCAGGGACCAGCGCTCGCGACCTATGCATTGAAAAACCTTCACATCAAGACGATAGCTATTGTCGATGACGCAACCGCGTATGGACAAGGTCTTGCCAATCAGTTCGCTGATGCTGCTCGATCGCAAGGTATCAAGCTGATCTCGCGAGATGCCAGTACGGACAAGACGATCGATTTCAGGGCAATCCTGACGAAGATCAAGGGCGAGAAACCGGACGCAATCATGTATGGCGGTCAGGATGCGACGGGTGGCCCGTTCGTCAGACAGGCGCAACAGCTGGGCATCACGGTTCCCGTGCTGGCTGGTGACGGTGTCTGTACGGGCAAGCTTGTCGATTTGGCCGGCAAGGGTATCAGCCAGGTGATCTGCTCGGAAGCCGGGATGGCACTCGAAAAGATGCCGCGCGGCACCGCGTTCGAGAAGAAATATACCGAACGCTTCCATGTACCTATTCAGACATATTCGCCGTTCGCCTACGACGCCGTCTATATCATCGTCGACGCGATGAAGCGCGCCAACTCTACCGACCCTCAGAAAATCTCCGCCGAAATGCAGGGTACGAACTACGTGGGTGTACTTGGCCGTACGCAGTTCGATCAACACGGCGATATCAAGAATCCAGTGATCTCCCTCTATCACTACGTCGACGGGAATCGCACGCTTCTGGATTCGGTTCGGATGTGAACGACCTCTTGAAAAGGGCGTAAGAGGGGGCGTTACGCGCCCCCCCGTTCGGGGGGGGGCGCGATCCGACCGGCGCAAAAGATGAGATACCAGCAGGGTGTGCGGCACATCGCGTTCACTGCATGATCTCACGGCAAACGACAAGAGATATCTCTCAGTTCAGGTCACCGATTCATCCACGCCCCGCTACAGCTGTCGCCCCAGGCATCAGACGCCGTTTCGGCGCAGATCCGGCGACTTAGCGCTAGGGACACCTGAAAACTCATGCAGTGCTCGTCATCGGGTCGCCTGCCGATGACGAGCGTCATTCTTGCGTGTGCGTTATTCGTTCGAACTCTGCGCAAAATGGATATTTTTATTCAACAAATCCTCAACGGACTTGTGCTTGGCAGCGTCTACGCCATCATCGCACTGGGCTATACGATGGTGTACGGCATTCTCGGCATCATCAACTTCGCGCACGGCGATGTGCTGATGGTGGGCGCGATGGTCGCACTGTCGGCGATCAGTGTGCTGGAGAACCATTTCCCAGGCCTCGGCAATGTGCCGACGCTGTGTATCGCCCTGGTAATTGCGGCAGTCGTATGTGCGGGAGTCGGTTACACGATAGAGCGAGTGGCTTATCGGCCATTGCGCAAGGCGCCGCGCCTTGCCCCCTTGATCACCGCGATCGGGGTGTCGATCTTGCTGCAGACCCTAGCGATGATGATCTGGTCGCGCAACCCGTTGCCGTTTCCGCAGCTTCTCCCGACCGATCCGCTCAACGTGATCAAGGCGACCGACACAACAACGGGCGCCGTGATATCGATGACGGAAATCGTCATCATCGCTGTCGCGTTTGTCGTGATGTCCGGCCTTCTGCTTCTTGTGCACAAGACCAAGCTCGGCCGCGCGATGCGCGCGATCGCCGAAAACCAAGGTGTCGCCTCGCTAATGGGAGTGAATCCGAACTTCGTGATCTCGGCAACCTTCATGATCGGTTCGGCTCTGGCTGCCTTGGCGGGCGTGATGATCGCGTCGGAGTACGGCAATGCTCACTTCTACATGGGCTTCATCCCTGGCATGAAGGCGTTCACCGCAGCAGTGCTGGGCGGTATCGGCAACCTCGGTGGCGCAATGGTGGGGGGCGTGATTCTCGGCTTGATAGAACAGCTGGGTGCCGGATACATCGGGAACCTGCCGGCGGAATATTCGGCAGTAACTATCAGGATGTGTTTGCATTCATCGTGCTCATCATCGTGCTGGTGTTCCGTCCGTCGGGTCTCCTCGGCGAACGCGTGGCTGATCGTGCATGAGCCAGGGACTCCACGTCGTGAGTGAGGCGTATTCGACTCGCCAGCAGTGCGCGCGCGCCTTTAAGAATCGACTGACGTGCGCGGCCCGCGGAAAACGTTGATTTGCGAGCCTGCAACGGGACCTCAGCATCAAACGACTGTACGGAGGGCTCTGGTGCAAATAGGCGGTCTGTACGAGATTGTTGTTATATAGAGGATACCTCATCAAGCAGACAGGACGGCCTCCCAGACTGCGGGCGCCGTGGTATCTTTGAGGCCGAGCTTCGCGAGGCCGAATTGGCCCTTGCGAATGCGATGTACCAACTCAATACCAGAGAGCGTGATCGCTGCGTTCCTGAAACGTTTGAAGCCGAGCATGACTTTCGTCCGGGACTTGATGTTGCGGTGGTCCTGCTCGACCAGATTATTGAGATATTTCGAGGATCGGACCTTCGTGTCCTCAGGC
>NZ_JAPMAL010000035.1:0-85196 GCF_026343935.1 Paraburkholderia sp. CNPSo 3076
TGCGGCGGGGCATCACACGCGGGCTACGCGCGATGATCAGACGGCGCAGCGCAATCGAGCCAGCCATCGGTCACATGAAGACAGACGGAAAACTCGATCGCAACTGGCTGAAGGGCGCGCTCGGCGATGCGATGCACGCGGTGCTGTGCGGCGCTGGCCATAATCTGCGGATGATCCTCAGGAAGCTGCGCTTTCTTTGTGTCTTCATTCTCGCTGCATTGTTCAACCGCAGCATTGCTGCCGACGCGATGGTGTGACGCCGGCCGCACGAGAAGCGAATTGTTCAGGGGCGACTACTTCCTGGCGCGGAGTACGGCATGGGGTGGCTGAAAATCCGTGACGGCTCACAGTCGGCAGCTCTCCCGGTTGCTGATCCTTACGGAGAGGTCTATCTGTCCCGTGGACAATGGTGGAGTCTTTGCGACGACAAATTAATCAACCCAATCGATGCGAATAAACAGACAGTTGATCAGGACTGGGCCTCCTATGAGCGAATCATCAACAAATTGGTCATTCCTTTCCACCTGGGGCTAGCTGGGAAGTACCACAGTAACTCCTACGCATTTTACGGAGACGATGATGCCCACAAGACATGGGGCGAGGTGGTATGGGAGAGAAAGATAGGCACCGTTCTGAAGTGGGCAGATGCTTATGCCAAGGTCGATGACCTTACAAGCGGGCAGGTCATGCGGGATACGGGTACAGGCGACCAGGATTTGCTTCAACGCAGTGGGAGGGACCCGCTCGCCGCGCACTATACATTGCGGCCTGCTGCACAGAGCGGTGACGGGACCGTTCCCGCCGTTTCGGGTGCAGCCCCGAGGGGAAAGATCAAGCTATGTGTTGGACACAAGGATGTAGACCATGAGGGCGCATATAAGAAAAAGCCACAGATGCTCTTTGCGCTTTGGGCTGTCACTCGGATCGTGTACCGGGCGAAGGAGACGAAAATGGCGTATGTCGAATGAGAACACTATTGATCACGATGCTCGCGTGCATGATGGCGCTGGTGTCCGCGTGTAACCGGGAGAAACCGATGACCGAGCAGGAAGAAGCCACCGTTCACGCGTTGACTACGGAACTCGAAACGCGCTGTATGGGCCGATATCTAATTGATCTACCAAAGGATATCCGGACGTTTGGCAACAGTTTCATTGAAGGCGTGACGTTTGAGGCTATACCAGCATCCAAAGCGGAATCCCTCCAGAACATCTCGGCTCGGGAGGCAAACCTCAAGTCCCTTGTGAATCTGGCCGGAGGATATCGTGTCCTGTACGAGCACGGGGTCGTTCCGGCAATAACAGACAGCTATTACTTCGTTTCACTCGAATCCCCTAAAGGGCAAAGCTCCGATATGCCGCGCATCGTAGAAGCATACCGCTGGGATCGTGGCTACCAGATAAAGCTACAAAGCACAGCAACCGATATGGTCAATTCGGTATATGTAAGAGAGAACAAAGGTACGCCGTACGGCATCCACGGCGAACTCATAAACGATGTTCCGGAAAAGAAGCGGCTTGTCTTTGGTCTTCTCAGCAGGGTGGAAGGTCGTGACGAGGCCACGATTCCAACTGTCCCCGGCGTGTGCTTTCTTGGCGGATTCCTGCATGGGCGTGCCGGGGAGAAAGAGGATCTGTCTGGCCAATACTACCTGCGCGATAAACAAGACGTGAATTTTGTTCTTGAGACAACCTCTTTCATTCACGAGAAGACCACGTTGCTTCAACGTGGCGATAGTATCAATGACGCACTCAAAGAGCGTAACGGCCATACTGTTCGAAAGGGCGTGGTTGATCTACCGGGTATGCAGGCCGAGGAGTGGCTGATGGCGGGTACAACGTATCTTTATATCCCGGGTCATCATTTTGTCCTGGAGGCAAATTCGAAAACAGGAAGTGCGCTTACGCCGTTAGTGGAACTCGATTTGGACAACGGCGACATCCTGCCAGACGATTGGCAGGGTGATCCGCCTCGCAAGGCGTCGCTTACGGAAAATGAGGCCGTCGCCCTTTGGGACGCTGTATCGCGGACACTTCGTCCACGTCCCAACGGTTTTTGAGGGGAGCTACGGGCGATTTAAAGCTTCAAGGTTGTCTCGCAGGGGCACCTTTCGCGCGAAGCAACCTGATATGGCCAGCATTTTGCCGATGCACTTCCCATACCCTGATCTATACACGGCGATGCGCTTCCGGCTCAAATCCAGCCGTCGATCTTCAGCCCGCTCGCCGCTTCCGCTTCTTCGCGCGTGACCTCGCGCACTGTTTCGCCGAAGCTCCACACGTGGCCTTCGGGGTCGCATGCCACATAGACGCGGTCGCCGTAGAACTGATCGGCCGGCTCGCGGATGATCTTTGCCCCGGCGGCGCGGGCTCGTTCGCAATGCGCGTCGAGGCCGCTTTTCAACTGCACGTGTACCGACTGCGTGTTCTTGCCTTCCAGTTCGGCGGGGGTCGTGTAGGGCATGCCGGGCCAGCCGCCGCAAATCATTACGTAGCCGTCGCCGAAGCGCATCTCCGAGTGGCCGAGCTTCCCGTCCGGCGACGTGACGACGAACTGGCGCGTGAAGCCGAACGCCTTTTCGAGCCAATCGAGCGCGGCGAACGGATCGCGATAGTAGATGGCAGACCCGAAGGCCGGACGCGGCGAGGTGTTGCTCATGCTTGTCTCCTGGGCTGTATGTGTGACGAATCTAGCACCAGCGTGGTGCGATTGCGCGCAGCGCGCTCACGCGTCCTTGCCGCCCACGCACGGCCATTACCTCCGACGTAATCGTCAGCACGCACGGCATCGACGACCATGTCGCTCATCGGCACACCCCACCCGCAAGGAGCGACGACCATGGCAACTTCCAACGCCCGCCAACCCGGCTACATCCGCATCGACGACGATACCGCGCTGCACTATCGCGACTGGGGCGATGGCGCACCGCTCGTGTTCCTCTCGGGTTGGACGCTCAACGCCGACATGTGGAACTACCAATGCGCGCCGCTCGCGGCCGCGGGTTATCGCTGCGTGGCATACGACCGGCGCGGCCATGGGCGCTCCAGCGACCCGGGCCGCGGCTACGACTACGACACGCTCGCCGACGATCTCGAAGCCGTACTCGCCGCCCGAGGTTTGGAGCGAGTCACGCTGGTCGGCCATTCGTTCGCGAGCGGCGAGATCGTGCGCTATTTGAGCCGTCACGGCTCGCGTCGCGTGGCGGGCATCGTGCTGGTTTCGCCGGCGTCGACGCCTTATTTGCTCAAGACTGCTGATAATCCCGGCGGACTCGATGCTAGCCTCTTCGAAGCGTCGATCGAAGAAATGCTCACGTCGTTTCCCGACTGGATCGAGCGGCGCGCCGAAGCCTACTTCAGCTCCGGTACTTCTCGCACGGTCATTCAGTGGACGGCCGACATGATGCTGGCCACGTCGCTCTACGCTGCGACGCAACTGTCGCGCGTGCAGATGGTCACCGACTTCCGCCGCGAACTGGCCGCGATCGACGTGCCGGCGCTCGTGCTGCACGGCGACTGCGATGCCTCGGCGCCGCTCGAGATCACCGGACGCCCCACGGCGGCCGCGCTCGAACACGCGGTGCTGAAGGTTTATGAGGGCGGCACGCACGGCATGTACTTCAACCACGCCGCGCGCGTGAACGACGATATCCGCGCGTTCGTGACGCGGCGACAGGCCTGAAACGCGACTCGGCCAGCCGGCGGATAGAATTCGCGGATACAAGTCGTAATCAGGGCCCGGCCATTCGCGCCGCGCGCAAAGGAATAGCACCCCTGCGCCCCTCGTTTTGCAGATGACACGCGGCCGGCGCGAGCCCACTCGCGCGCCGCGTGCCAGGCGTACCGATGGAGTCTTCACGGCCAAGGCGCACAGCCCGTGCACCGCGAGGCCGGTCCGTCGAGAGGGGCGACATCATGCGCAATCTTCTCGCCTTCACTGCACTGGCCTGTCTGCTGGGCGCCTGCACGACACCGGTCGCGTCGCAGCAGGCGGCGGACGCATCTTATTACCCGCCGCCGCCCAACTGCCGCTCCGTCACCGGCACCGCCGAGATCGACGGCGCGCCGCAGGTGATCAGCGGTCTCGCTTGCCTGCAGCCCGACGGCACCTGGCAGATCGTGCAGGGTAACGACGGCACGCAGGTCTACCCCGTGGCATGGACCGACGCGACGACCTGGTACGCCGGCCCATGGTACGGCTGGTGGCCGCCGGTGTTCGTGGGCGGCTCGTTCGTGTTCATCGATCACTTCCATCACTTTCATCACATGGATCACGTCTTTCCGGGCGGCCCGCATATGCATCCGGCGCCAGGCATGCACGGCGGCTTTCATGGCGGGCACGGCGGCGTCTGGAGCGGTGCGGGTGGAATGCACGGCGGCTCTCATCGCTGAAACACACTGCACGGTCTGATTGACGCACGACGAATCCTTTATGATGGAGCGCGCCTTCCCACCCGAGACGCTCCATGTTTTTCGCCGCGCATTCCCTGCATCGCCGCCTGAGCATTGCGATCGGCACGCTCGCGATCCTCGTCGGCGTGCTGGGTGCGCTCGGCACTTTCCTCGTCGTGCGCAGTCTCGCCGCCGAGTTCAACACGACGCTGCGAGACGCCGCCGCGCACGTGCAGACCGGCGTGCCGCATCGCGCGATCGAGCCGCGCGGCGACAGCGAAGCCGCCGACAATTTCGTCGTGCAGATCTGGTCCGCCGACGACTGCGCGGTCCCGAGCCGCACGAGCAACGCGCGTATCGCGTTGCCGCGCGCACAAAGCGGCTTCTCGTCGGTCGAATACGACGGCGAATCCTGGGACGTGTTCGCGCTCGCCGCCGGCGACGAATACATTCAGGTGGCCGAATCGCGCAGTATGCGCAATCGCAACGCGTTGCGCGTGGCGTTCTGGAGCCTGCTGCCCGTGCTCGCGCTGCTGCCGCTGCTCGCGCTCACGATCGCGGTGACGGTGCGCGTTTCGCTGCGGCCACTGGAGCGCGTCGGGCGGCGCGCGGCGAAGGTCGATCTGCACGACCTCAAGCCGCTCGAAGTGGGGCAGGCGCCCGTCGAGTTGCGGCCCTTCGTCGAGTCGATCAACCGCATGATCGAGCGCCTCTCCGTGCTCGTGAATACCGAGCGCATGTTCATCGCCGATGCCGCGCACGAACTGCGCTCGCCGATCTCCGCCATGCAGTTGCAGATCGACAACCTGCGCAACGCGCCGCCCGAACAATACCCCGAGCGCTTCGAGGAGCTGCGCCGCGGCATCGTGCGCACCGGGGCGCTCGTTTCGCAGCTGCTCGGTCTGGCGCGCGCCGAAATCGGCAGCACGCAACGCGTGCTGGCGGAGGTGCCGCTCGCGCAAGTTGTCACGGACGTGCTGTCCGACCTGCTGCCGCTCGCCGACGCGCGCGGCGTCGATCTGGGCGTGACGCGCCTCGACGACGTGACGGTGCGCGCCACCGAGACAGACATGCGCGTGCTCGTGCGCAATCTCGTGGACAACGCGATCCGCTATAGCCACGCAGGCGCGAATGTGGACGTGGCGGTGCGCCGCGAGGGCCAGGGCGTCGTCATCGACGTGACCGACAATGGGCCCGGCATTGCCGAGGCCGATTTACCGCGCGTGTTCGACCGGTTTTTCCGCGCGGGCGGTCATCGAGGTCACCCGCGCGGTGAGCATGACTCGCACGGCAGCGGCCTCGGCCTCGCCATCGCGCAGGCGGTGGCGCGCAGCTATCGCGGCTGCGTGACGCTCGCGAACCGGGGCGACGGGCAAAGCGGCATCGTCGCGCGCATTGAGTTTTCGCGCGAGTTACCGCGCGCCTGAGCGCCGCGTCGATGTAGCGAACGCAGGTCAGGCAAAATCCCGGGAAGCATGCGAAACAAAGGACGGACACGATGCGCATTCTGCTGATCGAAGACGATCTGCTGATCGGCCCTGCGCTGCTGCGCGCGTTGAAGGACGCGTCGTACAGCGTCGACTGGGTGCGCACGGGCGAGAGCGGCCGCGACGCCATTCGCGACGGCTCGTACACGGCGGTGCTGCTCGACCTGGGCCTCGGCGACATGAGCGGGCTCGACGTGCTGCGCGCGCTGCGCGAGTCGCTGGACGGCACGCCCGTGCTCATCATCACCGCGCGCGACGACGTGGACACGCGCGTGGAAGGCCTCGATCTCGGCGCCGACGACTATCTCGTGAAGCCATTCGAGAGCAAGGAACTGCTCGCGCGCATCCGCGCCGTGGTGCGGCGCAAGTCGGGCTTTGCCTCGCCGACCATGGGCAGCGGCCGCGTCACGCTCGACATGAACGCGCGCCGCCTCACGTTCGACGGTCAGTCCGACGATCTCTCCGCGCGCGAATACGCACTGATGCTCGCGCTGCTCGAGCGGCCGGGCGCGATCCTGTCGCGTCAGCAAATCGAGGAGCGGCTCTATGGCTGGGGCGAGGAAGTGGAAAGCAACGCGGTGGACGCCGTGATCTACAGCGTGCGGCGCAAGTTCGGCCACGCGGTGATCCGCAATGTGCGCGGGCTCGGCTGGGCCGTGTGCGTGTGAGCGGCGGAACCATCGAAGAAAAAAGCGCGCAAAAAAGCTGCGCGCTGTAAAAACCGAACTTACGCCAGCAGGCGCTGCCAGGGTTCCTTCTGCCACGCACGGCTAAGCGAGGCGAGCAGCGCGACTTCGCTTTCGGCGACGTGCCGGTCCGAATACACGGCCACGTGGCACAGATTCAACACTTCGGCGCGCAGCGCGGGATCGTCGAGCTCGCGCATCACCTGCTGCATCACGTCGGAGTCGAGCTTGCACGCATCGCTCCAGTTCAGGTGCGAAGTGGTCTGCAAGTCTTCACACAGATCCTTGAGGATATCGCCGAATTCGCCGGGCGCGAGGCCGAGCCGGTCGGCCAGGCGCGCGCGATGGACGGCTGCGAGTTCCTCGCTGCCCAGGTGGCCGTCTGCGAGCAGTGCGACCGCGACGATCCGGCCCGCGGCTTGCGGGCTGTTGCAGGTATAGTTGCGCATGATCAGGAATCCTCTTGAAACGTGATGTCGATGGGATAGCAGGCGTAGCCGTGGCTCAGTCGAAGATGTCCTGCAGCCACGACTTGCGGCGATGGCCATTGCCGCGGTAGCTTTCGTGAGCGCGGCGCGGGGCGTAGTCGCCGTGTTGCGTGCCGTGCTTCGAATCGTGCTGGCGGAATGCCTGTGCATCGCCTTCGTTGCGATAGTGCCGGTTGCCGCTGCGTTCGATCAGCTTGTCGAGTTCGCCGCGATCGAGCCAGACGCCGCGACACTGCGGGCAGTAGTCGAGTTCGACGCCCTGACGCTCTGCGAGCGAGAGGGTGACGTCAGGGCAGTTGGGGCATTTCATGATGCGCTCCGTGATGAGTGACAGGTCATCGAGGCCCTTGCCGTCCTGCGTGGAGGGCAGTGCGGCCTCGATGGAAACCATCCTGGCAGAGCAAAATGAGCGAAGAATGAGGAGCACGGGGGCGCTCCGTCTGAGTCGGGTTCGGCTTCAGGACGTGCCGAGCGTGTCCTTCGGCTTCTGCGTCTTGACGAGCGACACCACCACGCCGCCCGCGAGCAGCGCGGCCGTCACGCCAAGGCTGAATAGAGCGGGAATCTTGCCGATGATGCCCACCAGAAAGATCTTCGCGCCGATGAACACCAGTACGAGCGCGAGCGCATGCTTGAGGTAGTGGAAGCGATGCGCCACGGCCGCGAGCGCAAAGTAGAGCGCGCGCAGGCCGAGCACGGCGAAGATGTTGCTCGTATAGACGATGAACGGATCGGTCGTGATCGAGAAAATCGCGGGGATCGAATCGATGGCGAAGATCAGGTCGGCGAACTCGATCATCAGGAGCCCGAGCAGGAGCGGCGTGGCGAGCAGCGCGGGCTTGCCGGTGCGCGGATGCGCCTGGCGCACGAGGAACGCGCGGCCCTCGAGATGCGGCGTGACGGGCAGCTTGCGACGCAGCCAGCGCAAGAGGGCGCTGTCGTTCACGCCGGGCTCTTGCTTCGGGCCCAGCAGCATCTTCACGCCGGTCACGGCGAGAAATACGCCGAACACGTACAGCATCCACTCGAAGTGCGTGACGAGCGCGGCGCCGAGCCCGACCATCAATGCACGCAGTACCAGCACGCCGACGATGCCCCAGAACAGCACGCGATGCTGAAGCTGGCGCGGCACGGCAAGCGCGCCGAAAATCGACGCGATCACAAACACGTTATCGAGCGATAAGGACTTTTCGATCAGATAGCCGGTGATGTACTCGGTAGCGGGCTGCGCGCCGAGCTGCCACCAGACGAAGCCGCCGAACAGGACGCCCACGGCGACATAGCCGAGCGAGAGCCAGAGACTTTCGCGGATGCCGATCTCGTGGTCGTCACGATGCAGCACGCCGAGGTCGAGTACGAGCAGCACGATCACCACCGCGAGGAAGGCGATCCAGAGCCACGCGGGCTGACCGAGGAAGGAGGCCGTGGCGATCGGCGCGAGCATGGTCGATCCTTTGAACGTAGAGGGAAACGTGGCCCTGCTGCGCGTTTTAGGCGGGCGCAGCCGGCCGACTGGGCCTGGCGCCCGTACGGTCAAGGATAGTGGCGAAGAATGAGCGGTGAATGAGGGGTGGCCGGGCAGGCGCTCTCGCGACGTACGCCGGCCTGACGCCGGTCAGGCGGCCGGCCGCGCTAGAACTCGTAATTGATCGAGACGTCGCAAACGCCGCCCGTCTTCGACTGGACGATCGGGCTGTGCGAGGCGCTGCCGAGCAGGCGCTTGATGGCGCCGTCCGCGCTCACGAACCAATGTTTGTTGACGAAGTACACCATCGTGATGCCGAAGCCGGCCGACTTGAGGCCCGCGCTCGCGTCGTACTGACGGTAACCCGATGCGGCCGCCTGCTGCGGCGTCACGCCAAACCAGCTTTGCATGTAATTGGAGTCGGCGAACGTGACCGAGGGGCCGGCGAACCAGTAGAAGTTCTGGTTGCTGCCCGGCAGCGGCATGTAGGCGCCGAGGTCCGCTATCCAGCCATTCGAGCCGCCGAAGCTGCGCGTGAAGGCGGTGCGGAACACGAGCGGAAAGTCCTTCGAAATCACATACTCGCCAGCGATCTTCAATTCTGGCGCCGGGTTGATGTTGCCCATGCCGTGCAGCCGCGTCGGGTCGTCCTGGCCGCGCCGCCCGAGGTCGTACACGGCTGCCACGCTCACGCGCCAGTTTTCGCCCTGCAGGACGTTGGCGCCGAAGCCTTCACCCGTCGAGCCGAACAGGATGTCCTTGTAGCGCAGGTCGATGCTCGGCCCGATCTGCGTGTGATAGCGGTCTGAGCCGTCGTAGCGCGGCTCGAAGGTCGCGCCCACGCCGAGCCGCGCCTCGAAGTCGGGACGGTTCGGCTGAAACATCTTTTCGAGCGGAATGCCTGCAGAATATTGCCATTCGCCGAGCGGCGAGGGGGTCTGCGCCTCGGCGCGCGGGGCGAGCGCGGCGAGGGCGCATGCCGCGGCGGCGAGAGAAGCTCGCTGCGTGGCCCGCGAGCGGCGCGGCGCCGGTGGTTTTATTCTGCTTTTTCGTTGTTGCGCAGTGCGGATTGCGAGTGGCATGAAGCCTCCGGTTTTGCATGGTCGGCCGCGGCGTCGTTTGTTGGTGTGACGCAATCACAAAGTGGAATCCGGCGCGGCGTGGCTCGTTTCGCAAACCTCGTGCCTGGCTTGTGCATGACCGGCCGGCGTCCGCTCCGGCGATTCCCCGCGCTCCCCGGCGGCTATGGCTGTCAAACGCGGGAAACGAAGCTAAATAATCAGGAGAACTAACAGAATTGCAGGGGCTCCGGTGCACCGTTTTGGAGCGCCGCATTCGCCCCGGTTAAACCTTGGCGCCGATTTGCCGTTAGACAGTCATGGACTTCGGCGATGCGGCCCCCCCTGTGTCGCGGAATCCGGAGCCCATGTTGCACCGTTCTCACAGCGGTCACCAACTTGCGCCGGTCGTGGTCGGGCCGGCGCATCTCCTTTTTGCCTTCCGAATCCTTGCAACGCGCGGCCGAGCGGCGCTCGCTACGCCGCGGCACCCATGCGCGACAACCCGCGCGCGCGCGCCGGGTAACACTGATACAGGTATCGCGACTACCACCCAACTCCCTGTTTTTTATCGCTTTTTTTCGGGTAAGGCCCTGTGGCGAGCGGGTTTCGCGTGGCATAATCGATTCACACCGTATTGCCCCGCAGTCAAACATTTCCCCGCACATCATGGCAAAGACGCTCTACGACAAATTGTGGGACACGCATGTGGTCCACACGGAAGACGATGGCACGACGATTCTCTACATCGACCGTCATCTGTTGCACGAAGTCACCAGTCCGCAGGCTTTCGAAGGCCTGAAACTGCACCAGCGCCCGGTATGGCGCATCAGCGCGAACCTGGCCGTTTCCGACCATAACGTGCCGACCACCGACCGCAGTCACGGCATTGCTGACCCGGTCTCGAAGCTGCAGGTGGACACGCTCGATTCGAACTGCGACTCCTTCGGCATCACGCAGTTCAAGATGGCCGACCAGCGCCAGGGCATCGTGCACATCGTCGGTCCGGAGCAGGGCGCAACGCTGCCTGGCATGACCATCGTCTGCGGCGACTCGCACACGTCCACGCACGGCGCGTTCGGTGCGCTCGCGCACGGCATCGGCACCTCTGAAGTCGAGCACGTGCTGGCCACGCAAACGCTCCTGCAAAAGAAGAGCAAGAACATGCTCGTGAAGGTCGAGGGCCAACTGCCGCGCGGCTGCACCGCGAAGGACATCGTGCTCGCCATCATCGGCAAGATCGGCACCGCGGGCGGCACGGGCTACGCCATGGAGTTCGGCGGCTCGATGATCCGCGGCCTCACGATGGAAGGCCGCATGACCGTGTGCAACATGGCGATCGAAGGCGGCGCGCGCGCCGGCATGGTCGCCGTGGACGACACCACGATCGAATATCTCAAGGGCCGTCCGTTCTCGCCGCAAGGCGCGGAGTGGGATCAGGCCGTCGAGTACTGGAAAAACTTCCGCACCGACGAAGGCGCGCACTTCGACCGCGTGGTCGAACTGAGCGCGGCCGACATCGTGCCGCAGGTCACGTGGGGCACGTCGCCGGAAATGGTCACGGCAGTCGACAGCCGCGTGCCGGATCCCGAGCGCGAGAAGGACCCGGTCAAGCGCGACGCGATGGAACGCGCGCTGCAGTACATGGCGCTCGAACCGAATACGCCGATCGAGTCGATCAAGCCGGACAAGATTTTCATCGGTTCGTGCACGAACGCGCGCATCGAAGACCTGCGCTCCGCTGCTTACGTCGTGAAGAAGCTCGGCCGCCGCGTGGCGCCGAACATCCGCCTCGCGATGGTCGTGCCGGGCTCGGGTCTCGTGAAGGCGCAAGCCGAGCGCGAAGGCCTCGACAAGGTGTTTACCGAAGCCGGTTTCGAATGGCGCGAGCCGGGCTGCTCGATGTGTCTCGCGATGAATGCCGACCGGCTGGAGCCGGGCGAGCGTTGCGCGTCCACCTCGAACCGCAACTTCGAAGGCCGCCAGGGCGCGGGCGGTCGCACGCACCTCGTGAGCCCGGCCATGGCAGCCGCCGCGGCAATCGAAGGCCATTTCGTCGACATTCGCAAGCTGGGCTGAGGCTACACGGATCATGGAAAAATTCATCGTACACACCGGCGTCGTGGCGCCGCTCGATCGCGAGAATGTCGATACCGACGCGATCATCCCCAAGCAGTTCCTCAAGTCGATCAAGCGTACCGGCTTCGGCCCGAATGCCTTCGACGAATGGCGCTACCTCGACCACGGCGAGCCGGGCCAGGACAACTCGAAGCGTCCGCTGAACCCGGACTTCGTGCTGAACCAGCCGCGTTATCAGGGCGCCTCGGTGCTGCTCACGCGCAAGAATTTCGGCTGCGGCAGTTCGCGCGAACACGCGCCGTGGGCGCTCGACCAGTACGGTTTCCGCGCGATCATCGCGCCGAGCTTCGCGGACATCTTCTATAACAACTGCTTCAAGAACGGCCTGCTGCCGATCGCGCTTTCCGAAGCGGATGTGGATCACCTGTTCAACGAGACGTACGCGTTCAACGGCTTCCAGCTCACGGTCGATCTGGACAAGCAGGTCGTGCGCACGACGGATGGCTCGAAGGAATATCCGTTCGAAGTGGCCGCGTTCCGCCGCTTCTGCCTCCTGAACGGCTTCGACGACATCGGCCTCACGCTGCGTCACGCCGACAAGATCCGCCAGTACGAAGCCGAGCGCCTCGCGCGCCAGCCGTGGCTGAACAACCGCGTGCTTTGATACCTGCACATACGCACACTGAACAAACAGCGAGGAATCACAGGATGAAGATTGCAGTGCTGCCGGGCGACGGCATCGGTCCCGAGATCGTCAAGGAAGCCGTGAAGGTGCTGAACGCACTGGGCGAAAAATTCGAGCTGGAAGAGGCGCCGGTTGGCGGCGCGGGCTACGAGGCGAGCGGCCACCCGCTGCCCGAGGCAACGCTCGCGCTGGCCAAATCCGCTGACGCGATCCTGTTCGGCGCCGTGGGCGACTGGAAATACGACACGCTCGAGCGTGCGCTGCGTCCCGAGCAGGCCATTCTCGGCCTGCGCAAGCACCTGGAACTGTTCGCGAACTTCCGCCCGGCGATCTGCTATCCGCAGCTCACGGGGGCGTCGTCGCTGAAGCCGGAAATCGTTTCGGGCCTCGACATCCTG
Source organism: Paraburkholderia sp. CNPSo 3076 (assembly GCF_026343935.1). Lineage (NCBI taxonomy): Bacteria > Pseudomonadati > Pseudomonadota > Betaproteobacteria > Burkholderiales > Burkholderiaceae > Paraburkholderia > Paraburkholderia sp. CNPSo 3076. The sequence continues at coordinate 12,738 of NZ_JAPMAL010000035.1, forward strand.
ATCGTGCGCGAACTGAACGGCGACATCTACTTCGGCCAGCCGCGCGGCACGCGCGAAGCGCCGGACGGCAACTTCAAGGGCGCGCGCGAAGGCTTCGACACGATGCGCTATGCGGAGCCCGAAGTGCGCCGCATCGCTCACGTGGCGTTCCAGGCCGCGCAAAAGCGCCAGAAGAAGCTCACTTCTGTCGACAAGGCCAACGTGCTCGAAACGTCGCAGTTCTGGAAGGACATCATGATCGATGTCTCGAAGGAATATCCGGACGTCAAGCTGTCGCACATGTATGTCGACAACGCGGCCATGCAGCTCGTGAAGGCGCCGAAGGCGTTCGACGTGGTGGTGACAGGCAACATGTTCGGCGACATTCTCTCGGACGAAGCCGCGATGCTCACGGGCTCGATCGGCATGCTGCCCTCGGCCTCGCTCGACAAGAACAACAAGGGTCTGTACGAGCCGTCGCACGGTTCGGCGCCCGATATCGCGGGCAAGGGCATTGCCAACCCGCTCGCCACGATCCTCTCGGCGGCCATGATGCTGCGTTACTCGCTGGGTCGCCCGGAGCAGGCGGACCGCATCGAGAGCGCGGTGAGGAAGGTGCTGGAACAAGGCTATCGCACCGCCGACATCGTCACGCCGGACTGCAAGCAGGTTGGCACGGTGGCAATGGGCGATGCGGTGATCGCAGCGCTGTAAGTCGCACGAAGGGCATGCCGTTTCAGGCGTGCCCTTTTTTGTTTCGCGCGCCTGAAGAACGGGCGTTGCAAATAGCGGAAAGTAGGTTTTTGCCGCGCAAATTAACCGTTTCGTGTATATTGCTTCGATGGCGAAGATCCCCCAGATCACGACTGTTACGAACATCCACGGCATGAAAGCCCGTGCGATTTCGCTCGCCATCACCACGAAAACGACGATTATCAAAACGATCACCATTCGTTGATCGCTCGTCGTGCCCGCTCATCTTCCCCGCGCGGTCACGCCGGGCGAGCGAAGCGGGGAAGTGTCCATTTCAAGGGTTAGTCATGAACGTAGGTCTCGTAGGTTGGCGCGGCATGGTCGGCAGCGTGCTGATGCAGCGTATGCAGGAAGAACGTGATTTCGACCTGATCGAACCGGTGTTTTTCAGCACCAGCAACGCAGGCGGCGCGGCTCCGTCTTTCGCCAAAAACGAGACAAAGCTCAAGGACGCGAACAGCGTCGACGAGCTCAAGAAGTGCGACATCATCATCACTTGCCAGGGCGGCGACTACACCAACGAGGTGTATCCGAAGCTGCGCGCGGCAGGCTGGAACGGCTACTGGATCGACGCGGCCTCGGCGCTGCGCATGAAGGACGACGCCGTCATCATCCTCGACCCGGTCAACCTCGACGTCATCAAAGATGCTCTCGTCAAGGGTCAGAAGGACTTCGTCGGCGGCAACTGCACGGTCAGCCTCATGCTGATGGCGCTCGGCGGCCTGTTCCGCGAGAACCTCGTCGACTGGATGACGGCCATGACGTATCAGGCCGCTTCGGGCGCGGGCGCGCAGAACATGCGCGAACTGCTCTCGCAGATGGGCGCGCTCAACGCATCGGTCGCGAGCGATCTGGCGAATCCGTCGTCGGCGATCCTCGACATCGACCGCAAGGTGCTGGCCACCATGAACAGCGACGCCATGCCGACCGAACACTTCGGCGTGCCGCTCGCGGGCTCGCTGATTCCGTGGATCGACAAGGATCTCGGCAACGGCATGTCGAAGGAAGAGTGGAAGGGCGGCGCGGAAACCAACAAGATTCTCGGCAAGCCGGCCATGGGCCAGCCGGGCTCGATTCCGGTCGACGGCCTGTGCGTGCGGATCGGCGCGATGCGCTGCCACTCGCAGGCGCTCACGATCAAGCTGAAGAAGGACGTGCCGCTCGACGAGATCGACGGCATCCTCGCTTCGGCCAACGACTGGGTCAAGGTCGTGCCGAACCAGCGCGAGGCTTCGATGCGCGATTTGTCGCCGGCCGTGGTCACGGGCACGCTGTCGGTGCCGGTGGGCCGTCTGCGCAAGCTGGCCATGGGCGGCGAATATCTGTCGGCCTTCACGGTGGGCGACCAGTTGCTGTGGGGTGCGGCTGAACCGCTGCGCCGCATGTTGCGCATTCTGCTCGACAAGTGAATGAATTAAACTACGCGGCTAATGACGCGTAGACCGGGTGAAAAGCGCCGCGCCAGTCGCGGCGTTTTTTTTATTGCATGCTTTCTATTGCATGCATCGATGCAATCGCCCCGAAGCACACTCCTATTTGATCGACAGCCGCAAGAGCGGTATGCCAGGGCAACTGATGATCGTTCGATTTGATACTGATTCCGCCGCGCCTCGCGCGAAGCGCGCCCAAGGGCGGCGCGCCATCCGCGCCACCGTGGCGGCGGCGAGTTTCCTGTTCTGCGGCCTCGCCGCTGCGCAGGGCGGCGCGAGTGCGGCGCAAGGCGCTGCGGCCAGTGGTGCCAGTGCCGCGTCTTCCGCCGCGGCGGCGCTGAGCATCGCGGGGCAGTACACCGTTCATCCCGGCCAGTCGTTGCACGACGTGGCCGTCGATGTCACGCAGTCGCACGACAAGGGCACGCTCGCACGCATGAGCCAGGCGCTCTTCGATGCGAACCCCAATGCGTTCATCAAGCAGGATCCCAGCCGCATGCGCGTGGGTGCGACACTGAACGTGCCGGCCACGCCGGACGTTTCCAGTGCGGCGGAGGGCATGACGGCGGCATCGGGCGGGGCGGCTTCGGCTTCGGCGGGTGCTTCGGCCGCCCCCAGCGCGCCCGCCACGGCGACGGCTGCGCCTGCCAGCACACCGGCCGCTGCTTCGAGTGCTGCTGCCGAGGCTGTGGCAGCTGCATCGTCGGCGGCTGCCGCCGCAACGGGCGGCGCGAGTTCGGCCAGTGCTGCCGCGACGGCAGCGGCAACGGCTTCGGCAGTCGCAGCGAGCGGCCCCGAAGCGGCCGCGCAAGGCGCGTCGGGCGCCGCTGCGGTGGGCGCCAGCGCCGCCGTTGCGGCGTCAGAGGCCAGCGACTCGCACGTGTGGAGCGGTTCGATCCAGGCCCCGGCCAGCGGCGCGGCAGGCGCGTCGGCCCAGGGCGCGAAGGGCGCGCCAGTGACGGTCTCGAGCCTGCAGCAGCTCCTCGCGTTGAAGAACCGCGTGCTGATGGCGTTGCAGCAGCACGGCATCGGCAAGCCGGCGCAGACGGCGGGCGGCGCATCCGCCGGTGCGCCTGCTGCGCAAGGCGGTGCGCCGGTGCAGAACGGCGCGGCGAACGCCGGCCCGGCTGGCGGTCAACCGGAAGTCTCGCCGATCGCCATGGGGGCCGTGGCGGCGATCGTCGTGGCGCTGCTGGCCTTGTTCGTGCGTCTGCTCATGCGCAAGCGCAAGAAACCCGCTGAGCAGGCGGCTGAGGTCTCGCCCGAAGCGCACGAGCCGACGCCGTCTGCATCGGCTGCCGCCGTTGCCGCCGCGCCTGTGGCCGAGGAGCCGCCGGTACTGCACGAGCCGATTTCACGCGCCGGGGATGAACCGGGCGTGAATGAAGCCGCGCCTGTGGAGGAAGCGGAGTTTGTGCCGCCGGTTGCGCCGGTTGAACCCGCAGCGGACGAAGTCGCGATCACGCCGGTGCCCACGCCAGCCGTCTCTGCCGCGCCGCTCGAACACGACGAAGCGCTGCCGCCGATGCTGACCGAGACGCTGCACCCGGCCACCCCGCAAGCGCCTTCGGCTGCGCAGGAAGCTCACGCGGCACACGAACTGCAGCACGGCGTGGAACCGGGCGAGCCGCAGACGCTCGCCGACGCGACCGACGCCGCCAGCCTCGCCGCCGCGATGGAGCTGGGCGCGGATGCGCTGCCGCCCGAAAGTCTCGGCGCACCGCAAGCCGCGCAAGCGCCGCAGGCCGAACCGGCCGCCGTGCAAACGCCGCCCATCACCGAAGCCTTCGAGCGCCCGCCGGCGCCGCTTACCGCACCTGAAATTCCGTCTGTGCCCGCAGTCACCGCAGAAGACATGAGCTACGCCGAAGTCCCGATCGCGTTCCCGCACGATGCAATAGAAGCGATGGGCGGCCTCGACCTGCCCCTGCCGCCGCGCATCGGGGAGCCGGTCATGCCCACGGCGCCGCTGTCGACCGAGCCGGCCGCTACGCCCGAGGCCTCGGCGCGTCTTGCGTCGCCGTTCTTCGAGCCGCCTGCGCCGCTGGCGGGCCAGGCCATCGAGGCCGGGACGGCGGGCGCAGGTGCGCTCGCGGGCCTCGGCGCGCCGCGCTTTGGCGCGCTCACGCTCGACTTCGACCTGAACCTGCCGCCCGATTCGGCCGAGCCGCTGCCGGTCTTCACGCCCGAGCAGCTCGCGCGCATCGCGCGCAACAAGCTCGACCTCGCGCACGAATACATCGCGCTTGGCGACGTGTCGGGCGCCCGCTCGCTCATCAACGAAGTGATCGAGTCGAACGACCCCGCGACGCGCAGCGACGCGCAGGCGCTGCTGTCGACGCTCGCTCCGCTTTCGTGACGCCGTTGCAAGCCGTATGCGTATCGCGCTAGGAATCCAGTACGACGGCGCCGCGTTCTGCGGCTGGCAGTCGCAGCCGCACGGCAAGACCGTGCAGGACGCGCTCGAGCGCGCACTGCGCGAATTCGCCACCGTGCCGCTGTCCACCATCGTAGCGGGCCGCACGGACACGGGCGTGCACGGCCTCGGCCAGGTCGTGCACTTCGACACCGACCTCGATCGCACGCCGTTCTCTTGGGTGCGCGGCACCAATGCGTTCCTGCCCTCCACGGTGGCCGTTCAGTGGGCCAAGCCGATGCCCGAGGCGTTCCACGCGCGCTTTGCGGCGTTCGAGCGCACCTACTACTACGTGCTCTACGTGAACCCCGTGCGCTCGCCGATGCTGGCGGCCCGCACGGGCTGGATCCACACGCCGCTCGACGTAGATGCGATGCGCGAGGCGGCGGCGCACCTCATCGGCGAGCACGATTTTTCGTCGTTTCGCTCGTCGGAGTGCCAGGCGAAGACGCCGGTGAAGCATCTGTATCAGATCGACATGCGGCCGCAGGGCGACTTCATCCACTTCCGCTTTCGCGCCAACGCGTTCCTGCACCACATGGTGCGCAACCTCATGGGTTGCCTCGTGGCCGTGGGGCGAGGGCGATATCCGGCCGCGTGGATGGCCGAGGTGCTGGCGGGCCGCGACCGCACCTTGGCCGCGCCGACCTTCATGCCCGACGGCCTCTATCTCGCCCAGGTAGGCTATCCTGATGAGTTCGCGGTACCCGCGCCGCATACCGCCAGCGTGCCGTGGAGCGCGATCTGGAGCGACGCGCCCGAAGGCCGTGCCTGACGCGGCCCGGCGTATTGCCCCGCGAGCAATCACGTCGCGATTGAATCATCGGGATTGAATCATCGAGACCAACACCGCAGCCAGAACCATGACGTCAGCCGAGCAACTCGCCCCCGCGCACCGCACGCGCATCAAGCTGTGCGGACTTTCGACGCCCGAGGCGGTCGCGTACGCCATCGACCTCGGCGCCGACGCCGTCGGTTTCGTGTTCTATCCGCCCAGCCCGCGTTCGGTGAGCGTGGCGCAGGCGGTCGAACTCACGCGTGACCTGCCGCCGTTCGTTTCGGTCGTGGGCCTGTTCGTGAACGCCACGCCGCAATGGATGAGCGAAGTGGCGAGCAATGTCTCGCTCACCATGTTGCAGTTTCACGGCGACGAAACGCCCCAGCAGTGCGAGTCGCTGGCCTCCGTTGCCGGTTTGCCCTGGTTGCGCGCGCTGCGGGTGGCGGCCGATACTCAGCAGGCCGATTTGATAGAATCGGCTAATCGTTATTCATCAGCCAGCGGCCTCTTGTTCGACACGCATGTCGAAGGTTACGGCGGCGGCGGAAAGGTCTTCGATTGGTCACTTATTCCCGCAGGGCTCGCGCGTCGGGCCGTTTTGAGTGGTGGCTTGAACGCGCAAAACGTCAGTGATGCGATTCGCCGGGTGCGTCCGTTCGCTGTCGATGTCTCCAGTGGCATCGAGGTTCCGGGCGCAAAGGGCGTGAAGGATCACGCCCGCATGGCGGCGTTCGTGCGCGCAGTGCGCGAAGCGGACGCGGGATAAATCCGGGGTGGATGCCCCTTTGGCCGGCACGGCCCGCGCAACGCGGGTCCTCCCAAGCCCGGCCGAGCGAGTGACTTATGTACAATTTGCCAGATGAACGCGGCCATTTTGGCCCTTATGGCGGCGTATTCGCTGCCGAAACCCTCATGCAGGCGATCGACGAACTGCGCGACGCCTACGCGAAATTCAAGGACGATCCCGACTTCCGCGCTGAATATGAGCGCGAGTTGAAGCATTTTGTCGGCCGTCCGTCGCCGATTTATCACGCACAGCGGTGGAGTGAATTGCTGGGCGGCGCGCAGATCTACCTGAAGCGCGAAGACCTGAACCACACCGGCGCGCACAAGGTGAACAACGTGATCGGCCAGGCGCTGCTCGCCAAGCGAATGGGCAAGCCGCGCGTGATCGCCGAAACCGGTGCGGGCCAGCACGGCGTGGCCACCGCGACGATCGCGGCGCGTTTCGGCATGGAGTGCGTGGTCTACATGGGCGCTGAGGACGTGCGCCGCCAGGCCGCCAACGTCTACCGCATGAAGCTGCTGGGCGCGACCGTGGTGCCGGTCGAGTCGGGCTCGCGCACGCTCAAGGACGCGCTCAACGAAGCCATGCGCGACTGGGTCACCAATGTCGAAAACACCTTCTACATCATCGGCACCGTGGCGGGCCCGCACCCGTACCCGATGATGGTGCGCGACTTCCAGCGCGTGATCGGCGACGAATGCCGCGTGCAGATGCCCGAAATGACGGGCCGCCAGCCCGACTCCGTAATCGCCTGCGTAGGCGGCGGGTCGAACGCGATGGGTATCTTTTACCCGTATATCGAGGACACTTCCGTGCAGTTGATCGGGGTCGAGCCTGCCGGCGACGGCATGGACACGGGCCGCCACGCCGCGTCGCTCGCGGCGGGCACCGTGGGCGTGCTGCACGGCAATCGCACCTACCTGCTACAGGACGAGAACGGGCAGATCATCGAGACGCATTCGATTTCGGCGGGCCTCGACTATCCGGGCGTCGGTCCCGAGCACGCGTGGCTCAAAGACAGCGGCCGCGCGCAGTACGTCACCATCGACGACGAGGAAGCGCTCAAGGGCTTCCACGACTGCTGCCGCATCGAAGGCATCATTCCCGCGCTCGAATCGAGCCACGCGCTCGCGTACGCGGCGAAGCTCGCACCGACGTTGCCGAAGGAGAAAATCCTGCTGGTGAACCTGTCGGGCCGCGGCGACAAGGACATGCACACGGTCGCTGAGCGATCGGGCATCCAGTTCTGAGCGCCCGGAGCGACACAAGCGATGCGTGACGAGTTCGACGAGCCGCAGATGCCGGCGCCCGTGGGCGAGGTGAACGCCGAAGCGGCTGCTCTGGAGGCCGCCGAGGCGGTCGCCAATGCAGCCGCCGAGTTACCCATACTCGCCACGGTGCCGGAAACCATCCGGCTCCTGAACCGCGATTTTCTGACCGATGCAGCCAACCTGCCCGATGCCTCGATCGACCTGATCGTCGCCGACCCGCCCTACGGGCTCGGCAAGGACTACGGCAATGACTCCGACATGCGCTCGGGCGAGGACTTCCTCGCCTGGACGTATGCATGGCTCGACCTGGCGATTCCGAAGCTCAAGCCCACGGGCTCGCTCTACGTGTTCTGCACGTGGCAGTACGCGCCTGAGATCTTCGTCTATCTCAAGTCGAAACTCACGATGATCAACGAGATCGTCTGGGATCGTCGCGTACCCAGCATGGGTGGCACGACGCGCCGGTTTACCTCGGTGCACGACAACATCGGTTTCTTCGCGGTGTCGAAGGACTATTACTTCGATCTCGATCCCGTCCGCATCCCGTACGATGCCGTGACGAAGAAGGCGCGTTCGCGCAAGTTGTTCGAAGGCAGCAAGTGGCTGGAGCTCGGCTACAACCCCAAGGACGTCTGGTCCGTCTCGCGGCTGCATCGCCAGCACGCGGAACGCGTGGATCATCCCACCCAGAAGCCCCTGGAAATCGTCGAGCGCATGGTGCTCGCGAGCTGCCCGCCGGGCGGCCGCGTGCTGGACCCGTTCATGGGCAGCGGCACCACGGCAGTGGCTTGCGCACGTCAGCAACGCGAATTCGTCGGCTATGAAATTAACGAAAGTTACTGCGCGATCGCGCGCGAACGCGTCAGCGCGGCCGCATCAAGCGCCGTTGCGGCCGGCGCCTGATGCGCCGCCGCCGGACCCACGCGCAGTAACGCCTAAAAGCTGAGGACCCTGAAATGTCCCGTATCAAGACCACGTTCGAGGCGCTCGCCGCCCAAGGCCGCAAAGGCCTGATCCCGTTCATGACGGCAGGCGACCCCGATCCCGCGCGCACCGTCGAGTTCATGCACGCGCTGGCCGCAGGCGGCGCCGATGTCATCGAGCTGGGCGTGCCGTTTTCCGACCCAATGGCCGACGGCCCCGTGATCCAGCAGTCGTCCGAGCGCGCGCTCGAGAAGGGCGTGACGCTCAAGAGCGTGCTCGCCGACGTCAAGCGCTTTCGCGAAACCGACAACAAGACGCCCGTCGTGCTGATGGGCTACGCGAACCCCATCGAGCGCATGGGCGCCGATGCGTTCGCGCAGGCCGCGAAGGAAGCGGGCGTGGACGGCGTGCTCGTGGTGGACTATCCGCCCGAGGAGTCGGCCGAGTTCGCGGCGAAGATGAAGGCCGCCGACATCGATCCGATCTTTCTGCTCGCCCCGACTTCGACCGATGAGCGCATCGCCGAAGTGGGGCGTGCCGCGAGCGGCTATGTTTACTACGTCTCGCTCAAGGGCGTGACGGGCGCTGCGAATCTGGACGTTTCGAGCATCGCGGGTAAAATCCCGGCGATCAAGAAGCATGTCTCGCTGCCCGTGGGTGTGGGCTTCGGCATTCGCGACGCGCAAACGGCCGCTGCCGTCGCGCAGGTTTCGGACGCTGTCGTGATCGGCAGCCGCATCGTTCAGCTGCTCGAACAGGCTGCGCCGGAGACGGCCGCCGACACGCTCACGCAGTTCATCACGGGCATTCGCGCGGCGCTGGACGAAGTCTCCGCCGGGTAGTGCTGGAGGCTAGCCTGGTTGGCTAGATTCGAGACTGCTGTAAAATCCACTTTTCGCCATGCGCGGTCGGGGTCGGAACCCGGTCGGTTTTACCGATCGGTTGACTGGGTCGATCCGCCGCGCCCGCGCATCACGAAGGTCAAGGAAGGAACATCAATGAGCTGGCTCGATAAACTGCTGCCGCCCAAGATCAAGCAAACCGATCCGAAAAGCCGCAAGAGCATTCCGGAAGGGTTGTGGATCAAGTGCCCGTCGTGCGAAGCGGTTCTGTACCGCAACGACGTCGAGGCAAATCTCCACGTTTGCCCGAAGTGCGATCACCACATGCGCATCAACGCGCGCGAGCGTCTTGACGGACTGCTCGATCCGGAAGGCCGCTACGAGATCGGCCAGGAGATCGTTCCGGTCGACGCGCTCAAATTCAAGGACAGCCGCAAGTACCCGGACCGCCTGAAAGAGGCGATGGACGAAACCGGCGAAACCGACGCCATGGTGGTGATGGGCGGCGCGATCCGCACGCTGCCCGTGGTGGTGGCCTGTTTCGAGTTCTCGTTCATGGGCGGCTCGATGGGCTCGGTGGTGGGCGAGCGCTTCGCCCGCGGCGCGCAAAACGCGCTCGAGCAGCAAGTGCCGTTCATCTGCTTCACGGCTTCGGGCGGCGCGCGCATGCAGGAAAGCTTGCTGTCGCTCATGCAGATGGCCAAGACCACGGCCATGCTGACCAGGCTGGCCGAAGCCAAACTGCCGTTCATCTCCGTGCTGACCGACCCGACGATGGGCGGCGTTTCGGCGAGCTTCGCGTTCCTTGGCGACGTGGTGATCGCCGAGCCGAAGGCGCTGATCGGCTTTGCCGGCCCGCGCGTGATCGAGCAGACCGTGCGCGAAAAGCTGCCGGAAGGCTTCCAGCGCGCCGAATTCCTGCTGCAGAAGGGCGCGATCGACATGATCCTGGACCGCCGCAAGCTGCGCGACGAAATCGCGCAAATGCTGGCGCTGCTGCAGCGTCAGCCCGCCGACGCGGTGGCTTGAACCCTGCTTTGAGCGATCTGCGGCGCAGCCCGTGCCGCAAGCCGCAACGCTTTACCTAACGCGCCGCGAGCGAAAGCAAGCGGCGCGTTGTCATTTCCGCGATAATGCCGTTCTTTCGAAGCGGAACATTCGTGTGAACCCTCCGCCGTTGGCGGCGTCTCACGCGCAGCACCTGGCAATTTCTATCCTGATGAGTACCTTTCCCACCCTCGACGCGTGGCTCACGCACCTCGAAACTGCGCATCCGGTCGGCATCGACATGGGGCTGGACCGCATCCGTCAGGTGAAGGACGCGCTGGACCTCAAGTTCGACTGCCCGATCATCACCGTGGGCGGCACGAACGGGAAGGGCTCGACCTGCGCGATTCTCGAAACGATCCTGCTCAAGGCGGGCTTTCACGTGGGCTGCCACACCTCGCCGCATCTGCTCGAGTTCAACGAGCGCGCGCGCGTGGACGGCCAGCAGGCCAGCGACGCGGAGCTGCTGCCGCACTTCGAGGCCGTGGAAGCCGCGCGCAATTCGCTCGCCACGCCCGTTACGCTCACGTACTTCGAGTTCACGACGCTCGCGATCATGCATCTGTTCGCCTCGCGCAGGCTCGACGCCGTGATCTTCGAGGTGGGTCTGGGCGGGCGTCTGGACGCTGTCAACGTGCTCGACACCGACTGCGCGATCATCACGAGCATTGACCTCGATCACACGGAATACCTCGGCGACACGCGCGAGAAGATCGCGTTCGAGAAGGCCGGCATCTTCCGGGCGGGCAAGCCCGCGATCTGCGCCGACCCGATGGCGCCGCAGTCGCTCATCGACCATGCCGAGGCGATCGGCGCCGAACTGTGGCTCTTCGGCCGCGATTTCCGCTACGAAGGGCAGCCTGGCAACGAACGCCAGCAATGGAGCTACGTGGGCCCGACGATGCGTCGCTCGGCGCTCGCCTATCCGGCGCTGCGCGGCGCGAACCAGCTGATCAACACCTCGGCTGCGCTCGCGGGCCTCGAGTCGTTGCGCGACCGCCTGCCGGTTTCCGCGCAGGACATTCGCCTCGGCCTCGCCAACGTCGAACTGCCCGGGCGCTTCCAGGTGCTGCCGGGCAAGCCTTCGATCATTCTCGACGTCGGCCACAATCCGCACGCGGCAGCCGTGCTCGCGCAAAACCTCGGCAGCATGGGCTATTTCCCGTACACCTACGCGGTGTTTGGCGCGATGCGCGACAAGGACATCGCGGGCGTGGTCGAGCACCTGAAGGGCGAGATCGACCACTGGTGCGTGACCGATCTGCCGCTGCCGCGCGCGTCCACGGCCGAACAGCTTGAAGAAGTGCTGCGCGATGCGGGCGTGACGGACGGCGCCGATAGCAGCGTTACGCGCTACGAAAATCCCGCCGCCGCCTTCCAAGATGCGCTAAAACGTGCAACCGAAAATGATAGAATTATTGTTTTCGGAAGTTTTCTGACGGTTGCCGGGGTCATGGCCTGGCGAAAGTCGCAGCAACATTGACCGCCCGGCACCCGCACGCCGCCCACGTAAGACAGGCCAGGTAGGCCAACAGCAAGCCATACATGGGAATTTTCTCGTTCGGCAAGAAAGATGACGCTGACGCGCCCCGACGGCGCGGCACTGAGTCCGGCTCCAGCCGGCGCAGCAATCAGAGCTCGCGTGTGGAGCGGCGCAGCCGCCGGCCGGACCGGTCGGGCGACGCCGAGGCGATGCTGCTCGACCCCACGCTCCCTGAAAAGCAACGCGCGCGCCGCCGTCTCGTCGGCGCGATCGCGCTGGTGCTCGCGGCCATCGTGATCCTGCCGATGGTGCTCGATTCGCACCCGAAGCCCGTCACCGACGACATCGCCATCGACATTCCGAGCCGCCCGGCCGACAAGGCCGCCGCGCGCCAGCACGACGCCGAAGACACGCAAGCCGGCGTCGCTCCCGACAATCCCGCAGCCGCTGAAGCGACGCCTGGCGCGTCGGCTCTCGCGGCCGCTTCGGGCGCTGCGCCCACGCAGAACGCCCAAAGCACGGACAAGACGCCGGCAACGCCTGCCAAAAAGCCCGCCCAGGCGGCAGCCGCGGCGGCCCAATCGACGCAAACCGCCCAGACGCAAAAGCCCGCCGCCAGGCCGGCGGCGTCGGCCAGCACGACCGTCGCCGCGAACAGCAAGCAGACAACGCCCGCCGCAAACGACAACGACACCAGCGACGGAAACGGCGCAAAAGCCGAATCCGCCACACCGGCGGCGCCCCCGGGCGCACGTTTCGCGGTGCAGCTCGGCGCGTTCTCGAACGGCACGACGGCGAACAATTGGGTAACGAAGTTGAAAGCAGCGGGGGTGCCCGCATATACCGAACAGCGTAAGGAAGCCGACGGCACGACGCGCACGCTGCTGCGCGCGGGCCCGTTCCCGGACCGCGCTTCGGCCACGGCGGCGATCGCCAGGGTGCGCGGCGCCGGCCTGATGGCGGGCTCGAACGCCAACGCGGAATAAGCCGTCGATGTTGACTGCATTCGACTACGCTGTAATGGCGGTGATAGGCCTGTCGGCGCTGCGCGGCGCGTGGCGGGGCTTGATCGGCGAGATTTTTGGATTGATCGGCTGGATCGCGGCGTTGCTCGTGGCCTGCCGCTACGTGGACCGCGTGGTGCCCTGGATTCCGGCGAACTGGCCGGGTGGGGCGCTGACCCAGTGGCTGATCGCCTTCGCGCTGATCGTCATTGCCGTGGTGCTCGTGGCCGGCGTGGGCAACGCACTGATCGGCCGTCTGGTGCAGGTGAGCGGATTGTCCGGCGTGGACCGTTCGCTCGGGATGATGTTCGGCCTCGTGCGAGGCGTCGTGCTGGTGCTGATCCTCGTCGTCCTCGGCGGGCTGACCGAGCTGCCCCAGCAGGACTTCTGGCGCCACGCGCTGCTGCGGCCCTATGCCGTGCAGGGCGTGCTCGAACTGAAACCGCTGTTGCCCGAGGCGCTCGCGGCCTACGTACACGTCTGATCAGAAACTGGTCGGACGCGATGCGAGGCGAAGCTTCCCGGCAACACTGCCCATTTGCGGCGCTCGACCGGTGTTGATGAAGCTGGGCGACCCGCTACCGATTTCGCTTTTTTGAAGGACCTGCCATGTGCGGCATCGTAGGCGTAGTTTCCCGCTCTCCCGTCAACCAGCTCCTCTATGACGCGCTGCTGTTGCTCCAGCACCGCGGTCAGGACGCGGCCGGCATTGCCACCGCGAACGGCAGCACGTTCCACATGCATAAGGCCAATGGCATGGTGCGCGACGTGTTCCGCACGCGCAACATGCGCAGCCTCCCCGGCACCGCCGGCATCGGCCAGGTGCGCTACCCGACGGCCGGCTCGGCGTCGAGCGAAGAAGAAGCCCAGCCGTTCTACGTGAACGCGCCGTTCGGCATCGTGCTCTCTCACAATGGCAATCTCACCAACTGGCAACAGCTCAAGGAAGAGATGTTCCGCGTGGACCGGCGCCACGTGAACACCAATTCCGACACTGAAGTGCTGCTCAACGTGCTTGCGCACGAAGTGCAGCTCGCCACCTCGGGTCTCGAACTCGATCCGGCGACGCTCTTCAAGGCGGTTTCGGGCGTGCACCGCCGCTTGCGCGGCTCGTACGCGATCGTCTCGCTGATTGCCGGCCATGGCCTGCTCGCGTTCCGCGACCCGTTCGGCATTCGCCCGCTCTGCATCGGCAAGATGGAAACGCCGGAAGGCACTGAGTGGATGCTTGCATCGGAATCGGTGGCGCTCGAAGGTATCGGTTTCGAGTTCGTGCGCGACGTGAAGCCGGGCGAAGCGGTGTTCATCGACTTCGAAGGCAACTTCCATTCGCAGCAGTGCGCGCAGGCGCCGAGCCTGAACCCCTGCATCTTCGAACTCGTGTATCTCGCGCGTCCGGACTCGGTGCTCGACGGCGTGCCCGTGTACAACGCGCGTCTGCGCATGGGCGACTATCTCGCCGAGAAGATCAGGCGCGAGCTGCCCGACGTGAAAATCGACGTGGTCATGCCGATTCCCGATTCGTCGCGCCCCGCGGCCATGCAGGTCGCGAACAAGCTCGGCGTGGAATATCGCGAAGGCTTTTTCAAGAACCGCTACGTGGGCCGCACCTTCATCATGCCGGGCCAGGCCATGCGCAAGAAGTCGGTACGCCAGAAGCTCAACGCCATGGGCATCGAGTTCAAGGGCAAGAACGTGCTGATCATCGACGACTCGATCGTGCGCGGCACCACCTCGCAGGAAATCGTGCAGATGGCGCGCGACGCCGGCGCGACCAAGGTGATCTTCGCTTCGGCGGCGCCGCCCGTGAAGTACCCGAACGTCTACGGCATCGACATGCCCACGCGCGGCGAGCTCGTTGCGCACGGCCGCACCGATGACGAAGTGGCGCGCATCATCGGCGCGGATTACCTCGTGTATCAGGACGTGGAATCGCTCAAGCAGGCAGTGCGCGACATCAATCCGGAGTTGAAGGGCTTCGAGGCTTCGTGCTTCGACGGCGACTACATCACCGGCGACATCACGAGCACGTACCTCGACAACATCGAGACGGCGCGCCTCGCGCCCCAGGCGCAGTCGGACCGCGACGCCGCGAGCGACGCGATGGACGGCGGCTCCCGCTCGCAGTTGCACCTGCAGCTCTCGGTGGAGTGATCCCTTCGGCAAACGCGAGCGTGAGGCTCGCGTTCCCGCCGATTCCGAAGCCCGCTTTCTGCCGACGCAAAAGCGGGCTTTTTTGCGCCTGCACGTGCAGGATTGAAGCCTGATTGTTCAGAACACGGAGAACACGAACATGGACGACACCTTCAACTTCGACACGCTGGCCGTTCGCTCGGGTACGCTGCGCAGCGAGTTCAACGAACATTCGGAAGCGCTCTACCTCACGTCGAGCTTTTGTTTCGGCAGCGCCGCCGAAGCCGCCGAGCGCTTCAGGAATTCCGAGACCGCCTATACGTACGCACGTTTCTCGAATCCGACCGTCACCATGTTCCAGGAGCGCCTCGCCACGCTCGAAGGCGGCGAGGCGTGCATCGCCACGGCTTCGGGCATGGCCGCGATCATGTCGGTGGTGATGGCCGCGCTGCAGGCGGGCGACCACATCGTCAGCTCGCAGAGCATTTTCGGCTCGACGCTCGCCATGTTTTCGCAGATCTTCAGCAAGTTCGGCATCACGACCACCTTCGTCGATCCGACCGATCTCGATGCATGGAAGAACGCCGCGCGCTCCGAAACGAAGATGTTTTTCCTCGAAACGCCGTCGAACCCACTCACCGAAGTGGCCGACATCGAAGCCGTGGGCAAGATCGCCCGGGCGGCGGGCGCGCTCTTCGTGGTCGACAACTGCTTCTGCAGCCCGGCGCTGCAGCAACCGCTCAAATTCGGCGCGGACGTGGTGATGCATTCGGCCACCAAGTTCCTCGACGGCCAGGGCCGTGTGCTGGGCGGCGCGCTCGTGGGCTCGAAGGCGTTCATCATGGAAAAGGTGTTTCCGTTCGTGCGCACCGCGGGCCCGACGCTCTCCGCGTTCAACGCGTGGGTGCTGCTCAAGGGCATGGAAACGCTGTCGCTGCGTGTGGAGAAGCAGTCCGGCAATGCGCTCGAAATCGCGCGCTGGCTGGAGACGCATCCGGCCATCAAACGCGTTTTCTATCCGGGCCTCGAGTCGCATCCGCAGCATGCGCTCGCCATGCGGCAGCAGAAGCTGGGCGGCGCAATTGTCTCGTTCGAAGTGAAGGGTGGCACGCCGGAGCAGCAGCGCGCGAATGCCTGGCGCGTCATCGACGGCACGAAGATCTGTTCGATCACCGGCAATCTCGGCGATACGCGCACGACCATCACGCACCCGGCGACGACGACGCACGGCCGCATCACGCCTGAAGCGCGCGCGGCGGCCGGCATCACCGAAGGGCTGATCCGCCTGGCCGTCGGCCTCGAAAACGCGCAGGACGTGCGCAACGATCTCGCGCGCGGGCTCGATGCGGCGCGGTAAGCTGTTTTAAGCAGCGGTTGTATGATCGTGGGTCGGGCGCTGCCCGGCCTATTTCCTTTTTTCCTTTCCCGTGAGTTCGTCATGCCCATTGTTCGTGCGCTGTTCGTTTATCCCGTGAAGTCATGCGGCGCGATCGCGCTCGACGATGCGCAGCTCGGCCTGAAGGGTATCGAGTGGGACCGCCACTGGATGGTCGCCGACGAGAACGGCCGGCTCGTCACGCAGCGCCAGTACGCCGCCATGGCGCGCATCGTGCCCGCGTTCGTCGAAGACGGCGTGCGCCTCAGCATGGAAGGCATGAGCGAAGTGCTCCATCTGCCGTTCGCGCCGCGCGGCGGCGAGGCGCGCGTGCCGGCCTCGGTTTGGGACGACGATTTCGAGGCGCTCGACGAAGGCGATCACGCGGCGCAGTGGTTCACACAGGCGATTGGCGTGCCGGTGCGCCTGCTGCGCTTCGCGCACGACGTGACGCGTCTCGCGAGCAAGAAGTGGACGAACGGCGAAGACGCGCCCACGCAATTCGCCGACGGCTTTCCGATTCTCGTGACGAGCGAGGCGTCGCTCGCGGAACTCAACGAGCGCCTCGCGGCGAAGGGCGCGCCGCCCGTGCCGATGGCGCGCTTTCGTCCGAACATCGTCGTCGGCGACATTGACGACGCATTCGAAGAAGACTTCATCGACACGCTCGCCATCGAATCGGCTTCAGGCGGCGAAGAGATCGTGTTGCGCTTCGTGAAGCCCTGCGCGCGCTGCCCGATCACGACGATCGATCAGCAGTCGGGCGAGCGCGACGCGCAGTGGCCCACCGAGCCGCTCGACACGCTTGCCGTGTTTCGCGCCGATCCGCGCGTGGACGGCGGCCTCACGTTCGGCCAGAACGCGATGGTCGTGACGGGAGCGGGCCAGCACGTGACGGTGGGCGCACGTGCCGCGTGGGAATACCGCTTCGACGAATGAGCCGCGCCTGCGCGCTCAGTGTGACGGCAACGCGCGCCACTGGCCGGGCGCGAGCCCAAAGCGGCGTGTGAACGCATGCGTGAACGCGCTCTGGTCGCCGAAGCCCACTTCGAGCGCGATGTCGGTGAGCGAGGTGCGCGGGTCGGCGAGCAGCGTGAGCGCCGTGTCAAGCCGCAGCCGCTGCAAGTAGCGATGCGGCGTCTCGCCGAACGCTTCGATAAAAAGCTGATGAAAGCGCCGCATGCCGAAGCCGCAATGCGCGGCGAGATCGGCAATGCGCAGCGGCTGCGCGAGATGCGCGCGCAGCCACCGGTCGATGCGGGCGAAGTCCAGCCCGGCAGCCGCGCTGAATGGGGCGCTGGCTGCCACGCCGGTTTGTGCGATGAATGCCGCGCACAGGCGCGCCGAGGCGTCCCAGTGAAAGCGGCGCGCGCGCAGGTCGGCGCTGTCGCGCGGCGGCGTGGCCGCGGCGGCGCGCTGCGCGATCTGGCTCACGAGCTGCGTGAGCGCAGGGTCGAGGCGCACGGCGCGCGCGGTGTCGAAAAGCCGTTCGGGCACCGCGAGCGTAGCCGCGGGCAGGTCGAGCACGAGCTGGCGGTTATCGCCAATACCCATGTAGTCGTGCCGCGCGCCCGCCGGAATGAGCCACGCGGAACAACTGTCGATGCGCTCGCCCCGGCCGTTCACGGTCATCTCCATCTCGCCGTCGAGACCGAGCACGATCTGGTGAAAATCGTGCAGATCGGTTTCCTCGATCGCGCCGTAGCGGCGCAGTTCGACGCCGGGCGCGGTGACGGGAGCGTGGTGATGCGGATTCATGTTGACCGGTTGCGGTTGCAAGTCAGGCGAGCGCCGTGAAGTGTCAAGCGGGCATCAGACGTCGAGCAGCTCGACTTCGAACACGAGCGTCGCGTTCGGCGGAATCACGCCGCCCGCGCCACGCACGCCGTAGCCCAGTTGCGGCGGAATCGTCAGCTTGCGCACGCCACCGACCTTCATGCCCTGCACACCTTCGTCCCAGCCCTTGATGACCATGCCGCCACCCAGCACGAAGGCGAACGGATCGTTGCGGTCCTTGCTCGAATCGAACTTCTGGCCGTCCGTGAGCCAGCCGGTGTAGTGCACGCTGACGGTCTGGCCGGCCTTGGCTTCGGCGCCGGTGCCTTCGGTCAGGTCTTCGTACTTGAGGCCGGATTCGGTGGTCACGATAGACATGGAAAAACTCCTGATTCGGATAGGTTGAACCGCTTATTGTAGGCGCTTTGCAGGGCCGGGCGGGCAGCGGCTAGCCAGGCACGCCGGTTGCTCGCAACCCGCTGCCTATAATGGGGGACCGCTCGCCCGGCTTGTGGCGAAATACGAGGAATCAGATGGTGTCGACTTCGCAAAACCGAACCGAGCGCACGGCGCGCCTGTGCGCCGAGGCAGCGCTGTTCATGCGCGACCACGTGCTCTCGCGCGTCTCGCATGATCTGCGCAGCCCGCTCAATGCAATCCATAGCTGGGCTTACGTGCTCGAACGCAAGATCGACAACGCCGACGCCACCGCGCAACGTGCGCTGGGCGGCATTCGCACGGGCGTGGAGCAGCAGGTTCAACTGCTCGAAACGCTCGTCGATACCACGCGCGCCGAAACGCGCAAGCTGCGTATCGAGCGCGCGCCGTTCGCCGTCGCGGCACTGATCGGCGAGGCCGTGGATGATGCCCGCGCCGCGCTCGGCGATGCGCGCGGCGTGACGTTCGCGGTGCAGGACGCGACAGGCGCGGCGACGCTCGACGGCGACCGCGAACGCATTGCGCAGGCGCTGTGGCTGATGCTGGTGTTCGCGGCGGAAACGAGTGCTCAGGGAGCCAGCGTGGCGCTCGCGGCGAGCGCGAGCGCCACTGCCGCTCAACTGGAAGTGCGATGGCACGCCACGCGTGCGGTGCTTACCGACGACGCGCTGGCGCACGTGCTGGAACCGTTCGCGCGCGCCCAGGCGAGCGAGCAGCAGGAAGCGGGGCGCTACGCCTGGGTGCTGGCGCTGTGCCAGCGCGTGGCCGAGGCGCATGGCGGACGCTTCGAGGCGCCGGCTCTAGTGGGCGAGGGCGAGGCGATGGTGCTTGCGCTGAATGTGCCGCTGAATGGCGTGTGAGCGGGGATCGAGCCGGGTCGCGCACGAACGACCGCCGCGTGCGCGGCGGGTCGTATTGAGCCCGCCCGCACCTTTCACTCACCTTGCACCCTTATACTGAGCGCTTCGTCTCTCGGAGCCATGTGTCTTGATCCAGCTTCTCGCCCTCATCGGGGCGTTCCTGCTCGTTGCCCTCAACGGTTTCTTCGTCGCGGCCGAGTTCGGCCT
This sequence comes from Paraburkholderia sp. CNPSo 3076, assembly GCF_026343935.1. Taxonomy (NCBI): domain Bacteria; kingdom Pseudomonadati; phylum Pseudomonadota; class Betaproteobacteria; order Burkholderiales; family Burkholderiaceae; genus Paraburkholderia; species Paraburkholderia sp. CNPSo 3076. The sequence goes on from NZ_JAPMAL010000035.1 coordinate 32,241, forward strand.
CGTCAAGCTGCGCGCCACGCGCGTGCAGAGCCTCGCGCAGCAGCACGGCCTGCGCGGCCGCCTGCTCGCCAAGGTTCACGGCCAGCTCGATGCCTATCTTTCCGCGTGCCAGCTCGGCATCACGCTCGCTTCGCTCGGCCTCGGCTGGATTGGCGAGCCGGCTTTCGCGCAGTTGCTCGCGCCGGTGTTCGAACTGCTAGGCGTGCAATCGGCGGATCTCGTGCACGCCATCTCGCTGGTGTTCGCGTTCACGGTCATTTCGTTCCTGCACATCGTGGTGGGCGAACTGGCGCCGAAGTCGCTCGCCATCCGCCAGGCCGAGAAGATTTCGCTGTGGACGGCCATGCCGCTCTACGGCTTCTACTGGACCATGTATCCCGCGATCTGGGTGCTCAATTCGAGTGCGAACGCGGTGCTGCGTCTCGCGGGCCTTTCGTCGGGGCACGGCCACGACACGCACTATTCGACCGACGAACTCAAGCTGATCCTGCGCAGCCGCCGCGCCGCCGCCCAGGCCGAGGCGCATGACGCGATGCACGAGCCGCGCGGCGCAAAAGGCGGCGCGGTGCCGCTCCTCCCCGCGCCGGCTGCGAATGCCTATAGCGCCGACGAATGGAACACGCTCGCCCATTCGCTCGACTTCTCGCGTCTCACGATATCCGACCTCATGCGGCCTACGCACGAGATGGTGGGCCTGCGCCGCGACCTTTCGCTGCGCGAGAACATGCAGATCGTGGCGCGCCATCGTTTCAGCCGCTACCCGCTGTTCGAGGACGCCGCGGGCGAACGCGTGGCGGGCCTCATCCACCTGAAGGACCTGCTGCTCGCGCGCGAGGCGGGCAACGCACTCAGCGATCTCGGCAAGTTCGTGCGCCCCGTGCAGTACGTGCGGCCCGACACGCCCGCGCTCGCACTGTTCCGCCGCTTTCGCAAGGGCGCGCCGCATTTCGCGCTGGTGGGGCACAAGAACGCACGCCCGGCCGGCTTTCTCACGCTCGACAATCTGCTCGGTGCGCTCGTGGGCCAGATTCACGACGAGTTTCACCAGGCCGACACCGACTGGACCCGCATGGACGACGGCACGTTGATGGGCCGCGGCAGCCTGCCTGTGGTGTCGCTGGAGCAGGCGCTCGGCATCGACATCGACGAAGGGCGCGCGGAGTCGGTGGGCGGCCTGGTGATTCACGCGCTCAACGATCTGCCCACCGAAGGGCAGCGCGTGGAGTTCGACCGCTTCGACATCGTCGTGAAGAAGATGAAGGGGCCGCGCATCGTGCTCGTGCGCGTGTATCCGAAAGATCTCGAGGACGAGGGCGGCTGAGCGCGCCTCGAGTGCCGCTCAGCTGCGCGTGAGTGTGGCGAGCACGGCTACGGGCATTGCGCCCAGGATGTCGCGCAGCGCGAGCGTACCGCCTTCGCGCACCGTGTGCGTGGCGTCGCTGAGCCAGTCATATAGCGTGGCTGGTGCGCATCCTTTCGGCAATTCGACGGCCGTATCTTCCCAGCGTTCGGGCGCGACGAGCGGGGTGTCGCCATCCAGCAACCCTGCCGCGAGGCGGGTGCCGATCACGACGGCCCACGCATTGCCGTGATGGCGCGCGAACGCGATCACGTGTGAGGCCTGCGCGCCGCTGACTGTGAGCGGCAGATAGTCGCCTTCGCGCAGCAGTTCGGGCGCGCGCGAGTGCAGCGCGAGCAGGCGGTGCACGGTGGCCAGCTTCACCTGTGCGTTGCGCCAGTCCTTCAGCTTCGCGGCGGGCGCTTGCTCATCGAGCGCGGCCGCGCGTGCGGCGTAATCGACGGGCCGCCGGTTATCCGGATCGACGAGGCTGAAGTCCCAGAGTTCGGTGCCCTGATAGAGATCGGGCACGCCCGGCGAGGTGAGCCGCAGCACCGTTTGCAGCAGCGTATTGAGCGCCCCTGCGGGCGCCACGCGCGCGACGAATTCGGCCAGCGCCTGCAGGAAGCCGTCGCGCCGTTGCGGTGCGAGGATATCGAAGAGAAATGCCTGGCACTCCGATTCATAGGTTTCGTCAGGCGAGAGCCAGTTCGTGCGCAGCTTCGCTTCGCGCAATGCTTTGAGCAGCCACGTCGAGACGCGCTCCGCGAGCGCGTGCACGCCCGCTTCGTCGCCGGGGTCCAACTCGGGCGGCCAGCATCCCACCAGCGTTTGATACAGCATCGCCTCGGCGGTCGGTCCGGGCGACCAGGCCGCACCGGCCGCCCCTTCGTTGCGGCGATGCGTCTGGTTCAGCGTCGACCAGGCGCGCAGCGTGGCGCTCCAGTCGCCCGCAATCTCGCTCAATACGGCGAGCCGCGCGCGCACGTCCTCGCCGCGCTTGTGGTCGTGCGTGGCCGTGGCGAGCAGTCCATAAGGACGCCGCTGGCGCAATCGGTTCGTCGCATGAAAGTCGTGCGGCGTGCGCGCGAAATCGTCGGGGTCTGCGCCCACTTCGTTACGCGACAGCAGGCGGCCGTAGCGATAGAGCGCCGTGTCCTCCGTGGCCTTCGCCGCGAGCGGCGCGGTGAGCTGCGAGAACAGCGCGAGCGCCGTGCGTTGCGCGATCAGCGCGTGGCTGAGCGGCGTATTCGCCTGGCTGTTGCCCGCGCTCGCGTTCGCGACGGCTGGCGCGGCGCGTGGCGTCCTGGCACCGCCGCTAGTGTTGCCACTGTTGCCGCTGCCGCTACTGGCGTTGGTCGCGGCCGGTTCGGGGGCGCGTCCGCCTAGCCAGCCGTCGACCAGGTCGAGCGCCGCGAGGCTCGCGCGCGGCAGCGCGCATCTCGCGGCGTCGAGCGCAACGTCGAAGTAACGGTTGTCGAGCGCGCTGCGCAAGCCGTTCACCGGATAGATCCGGTAGATCGGGAAGGACATGGCCAGATGCGCGGCCACGCGATGCACCGATGCATAGGTGGTGTCGCGCGTGCCCGGGAGTTCGCGCGCGATGCGGTGCAGCGCGCGCGTCACATGGTCGAGTTCCGCGGGGAGATAGGCGGCCAGCATCTCGCGGCGCGCGTCGAGCGCGTAGGCCGCGAACGGCCGGTCGTCGCCTGCAATGGCGGCCCACGCCTCGGCGAGCGGCGCGGCGCCCGCGGGGTCGTGCAGCAAGGCGCCCACGTCGTTCATGAAGTCGTAGCCGGTCGTGCCTTGTACCGGCCAGTCGTCACGCAGCGTTTCGCCTTGCGCGAGGATCTTCTCGACCACGATGTAGGGCGGCGTGGCGCGCAGCGCAGCGAGCCGTTGCCGCAGGCGTTCGCAGTACTCGCGCGGGTCCGCGAGTCCGTCGATATGGTCGATGCGCAGGCCGTCGATCACGCCGTCGGCGTAGAGGCGAAACACGAGCTTGTGCACGGCCTCGAACACGTCGTGACGTTCCACACGCACGCCGGCGAGCGCGGTGATGTCGAAGAAGCGCCGCCAGTTGATCTCATCGGTGGCGGTGCGCCACCACGCGAGCCGGAAGTGCTGGCGTTCCAGCAGGCGGTGTAGCCGCTCGCGCGGCACCGGGTCGCTACTCGTATAGGATTCCAGAACGAAATCGATGGGGTCCGTGCCGGCCCGCTCGACGAACGCGCGCAGCGCGTCGCGCCCGGCGGCGGCGCGCGCCTGGTCGTCGGGCTGGGTCGTGAGGCCCTGGAATGGCCCGGCGAGCGTGTTCAGGTCGGCGCGGTTCGCGGACTGCAGGAGCGCCGCGTAATCGGTCGGGCAGATCGGGCACACGTGCGGCCCGTACTGCACGTAAAAGCGCGCGGCGGCGGGGTCGAACTTCAGCTCGATACGACCTGCGGCGAGTTCCTCGCCGTACTGTGCGCCGAGAAACGGCATCAGCACCTTGCCGCGCAGGGCGGGGTCGGGCGAGTGCCAGTCCACGTCGAAGTGGCGCGCGTACGCGCTGTGACGTCCCCATTCGAGGATGTCGAGCCACCAGGCGTTGTGGCCGCCGCCCACACCCATGTGATTCGGCACGAAATCGGCGATGATGCCCATGCCGCGCTCGTGCACTTTCGCGGCGAAGCGGCGCAGCGCGCCTTCGCCGCCCAGCTCCGCGCTCACCGTGCCGTAGTCGACCGTGTCGTAGCCGTGCATCGATCCGGGCTGCGCGGTCGTGACGGGAGAAAGGTAGAGATGGCTCACGCCGAGCGCGGCGAAGTAGTCGAGCTGCGCGAGCGCGTCGACGAACGTGAAGCCGTGATGGAGCTGCAGGCGCAGCGTCGCGCGAGGGTGTGTCATGGCGTCGGCTTCTTTTCCGGCGCACGTGGCGCCGAGCTGGCGGTTGAGTTGGCGTCGTTTGCGCCTGCACCGGCGCTCGGGTCGGCCGGCGTGCGCGCGACGGCGTCGCGTGCGCGTACGATGGCTTCGACGCGCGCGGAGACGGCCGCATCGGCGAACAGCGTCTCGACGGGCATCGGCAGACGGCGGCGCCAGTTCGGATGCTCGTCGATCGAGCCGGGCAGATTCGGCTGGTCGGACAACGCGAGCAGGTCTTCGAGCGGGCAGGTGACGAGCGGGCTCCGCGTTGCCGCGACATAGGCGAGCGCGGCATTCACGGGCGGATCGTCGGCGGGCGGCGGATCGGTGTCGCGCGGCGCGAGCCCGCTGTGCTGCAACGCGTGCCAGAGCGCGACGCGATCTGTCGCGCGCCGCGCGTGGTCGAGCGCGACGGGGTCGAGCCCGTCGGCACGCGGGAGCGTCTGGCCGATGCGGTTGCGCCAGTCGATGTCCGCGCCGCTCCACCATCCCGCGACGGTCGGCAGGTCGTGCGTGGTGGTCGTCGCGACGCCGTGCGGGTCCCAGCGCGCGGGCGCGAGAAAACCCTTGCCGTCGTGCTCGAACCACAGCACGCGAATGCCATAGAGGCCGTGCGCGGCGAGCCGTTCGCGCAGCCCTGGCGGGACGGTGCCGAGGTCTTCGCCAATCACGATCGCGCGATGCCGCCACGATTCGAGCGCGATGAGCCGCACGAGGTCGTCGAACGGGTAGCGCAGATACGCGCCGTGGCGCGCGCTTTCGCCTTCGGGCACGAGCCAGAGCCTGCGCAGCCCGAGGATATGGTCGATGCGCACGCCGCCCGCATGGGCGAAGGCCGCGCGCAGCATGTCGATGAACGCGCGAAAGCCGTTGTTGTGCATGGCGCGCGGCGAGAACGTCGTGAGCCCCCAGCTTTGCCCGGCCTGGTTGAAGATGTCGGGCGGCGCGCCGACCGAAACGCGTTGCAGCATGTCCTGCGGCAGCGACCACGCGTGCGAGCCGGCGCCGTCGCAGCCCACGGCGAGGTCGGCGACGAGGCCGATCGCCATGCCGGCCTCGCGCGCGCTGCGCTGCGCGCCCGAGAGCCCTTGCGCCGCGAGCCATTGCAGGAAGCAGTGAAAGTCGACTTCGCGACGGTGCTCCTGCGCAAACGTTGCCACGTCGGTGCTGCGCGGGTCGCGCAGCGGTTCGGGCCAGTCGCGCCAGTGGCGCTCGCCGCCGGGTCCGCGCAGCATGGCTTCCTGCAGCGCCTCGAAACGCGCGTGGTCTTCGAGCGCCTCGCCGCCGTGTGCGCGGAATGCGTCGAAGGCAGCGGCATGCGGCGAGCCGCTCGCGCGCTCTTCGGTGTCGAAGCGCTCGAACAGCGCGCGCAGCACCTTGAGCTTGAGCGGCAACGCACGCTGCCAGTCCACGAGCGGCGCGGCTTCGAGTTCGCGCCAGGCGTCGAGCGCGTTCGCGGCCACGCTCGCGTCGTGCGCGGCCTTGGCGCCGAATACCGCGGCGGGGTCGATATGCGCGACGTTGACCCACAGGCGCGATGAAGGCGAATAGGGGCTGAAGTGGCCCGGCTCGGCGCTGAACATCGCATGGGTCGGGCTGACTGCGAGCGCCTGTGCACCGCGCCGCGCGCTTTCCGCTGCCAGTGCGGCGAGCGCGGTGTAGTCGCCGATGCCGCCGTCGCCATTGCGTCGGAGTCCATACAATTGTGCGGCGAGGCCCCACAGCGGCGGCACCACGCCGCTGTCGCCGTGACGGGCGCGCCAGGCGTCGGCGACGGTATGGCAATGCGGCGGCGCGACCGCAATCGTCAAGCGGTGGTCGTTGACGGTGAGCGTGTGATAGCCCGGCTCCGCAAGCGGCGCGAGCAGTGCGCTCTCGCCGCGCGGCGAGGTGAAGCGGCCTTCGATATGCTCGCCGCTTTCGAGGTCGATACGATAGTGGCTGCCCGCGCGTACGGCCGAAGGCGGCAGTTCGATCGCGCTGTCGTATTCGGTGGTGATGAGCGGCGGCAGTCGCCGCGCCGACTGTTCCGCATTGAGCGCGGAGGTGCTCTGGCGGATTTGCGCGGCGTTGGCGCAAGGCAGGCCCGCGCATTCCAGCAGGGCGGCGAGCGTGCTGTCGGGTACGCGCTGCACGGCGCCGTGCGCGTCGGTCCATTCGACCTCGAAGCCCGCGCGTGCGGCCAGGGTCGCGAGCGTTTCGCTGCGGCGCGCCGTGCTCATGCGTTGGGCTCCTCGCGATGCACGACGCGCGCGTCGTGTTCGCTCGAATACTCGGGTACGTTGCCGGTGAGCCATGCAATGCACGCGCTCTCGGGCAGCACGCCATTGTCGGCATGGTCGCGCGCACGCGGCGGCGTTTCGAAGATCACCATGCCCTCGGGCCGTGGATTGAGCAGCACGCCGTCGCGGCCCAGGTTCAGCGCGATCGTGAGCGTTTCGCCATCATCGAGGCGCCAGCGCGCGACGAGCGCGGCGAGGCCGTTCGCCGCGTCGTCGGCGAGCACCGTCGCGCCGAGCGCACGTGTGTGGCGCAGGCGCGGCATGAGCAAATGCGCGCGCACGCATAGCGCCGACTTGTAGAAGTGCATCCATTCGAGCCGTTCGCCGTCGAGCGGCGCGTCGGCCAGTGGCGACGAATTCAGGAAGGTCTGCAGATCGTTCGGATCGGGAATGCGCGCGCGGCTAGCCTCGTCATTGAACGCGGTGAATGCCTTGAATTCGCGGCGGCGGCCTTCGCGTACCGCATCGGCGAGCTGACCGGTGAAGGCGGTGAAGAACTGGAACGGCTGCGTCGAGCCGTATTCCTCCTCCATGAAGAGCAGCGGAATTTGCGGCGATAGCAGCAGCATTGCCGTGGCCGCGCGCAGGGCGTCGTCGTCGGCCAGCGTGCGCAGCCGGTCGCCGAGCGCGCGGTTGCCGATCTGGTCGTGGTTCTGCAAAAACATCACGAACGCGGTAGGCGGCAGGTGCGCGCTCGGTTCGCCGCGCGGCTTGCCCGCATGCACGGGCGACGGGTCGCCCTGGTACACGAAGCCTTCGCCGAGCACGCGCGCGAGTTTGCCGATGGGGGAGTCCGTGAAGGCGCGATAGTAGCCTTCCGATTCGCCGGTCAGCAGCACATGAAAACAGTGATGCGCGTCGTCGTTCCATTGCGCGCTGAAGTGCGATTCGAGCAGATTGGCTTCGTTGTGCTCGTTTTCGAGCACGAGGTGCACATGGCGGCCGGGCTCGACCCGCGCCTTCACGTGGTCGGCCAGTTCGCGCAGCCAGTCGGTGTTGCCGATCGCGTGCGCAGCGTCGATGCGCAGACCGTCGAAGCGATATTCCGTGAGCCAGTAGAGCGCGTTGTCGCAGTAGAAGTCGCGCACTTCGAAGCGGTCGAAGTCGAGCGCTTCGCCCCACGGCGTCTTCACATCCTGGCGGAAAAACGGCTTGGCATAGTGGCCAAGCCAGTTCCCGTCGGGCCCGAAGTGGTTGTAGACGACGTCGATGAACATCTGCAGCCCCAGCCCATGCGCGGCATCGACCAGCGCCTTCAGTTCTTCAGGACTGCCATAGGCCGCGTGCGGCGCGTAAGGCAGCACGACGTCGTAGCCCCAGCCGCGCTCGCCCGGATAGTCGTTGAGCGGCATGAGTTCAACGGCCGTCACGCCAAGCGCTGCCAGCGCGGGCAGACGTTTCATTACACCCTGATATCCGCCCAGCGCGCCCACGTGCAGCTCGTAGATCACGGTCTCTTCCCAGGGGCGCCCTTGCCAGTGCGCATGCTGCCAGGCGTACGCGCGCGGGTCGAGCACTTCGCTCGGTCCGTGCACGCCCTGCGGCTGGAAGCGCGATGCGGGGTCGGGTACGCGTTGCTGGCCGTCGATGCAGTAGCGGTACAGCGTGCCCGGCCCGCACGGCGCCTGCGCTTCGAACCAGCCGTTGCCGCTCGGCGTCATGTCGAGCGGCGGCGCGTCTCTCACGTTCTCGAACACGACCTGCACCGTTTGACACGACGGCGCCCAGAAGCGAAAGCGCGTATGCGGCTGCGCGTGCGCCGCGCCGATCAGCTGCGCGCCGAACGGCAGGCAATGCATGTACTGGCGGGTGTGCGGATCGTGCGAAAGCGGGGACATGGTGGATTCCTGGTTGCGTCCTGTTCCTATCCAGCGGCGGCTTCGTCCGGGCCCGCGGGGGCGCCCGACCCGGACGCGCCCGGCGTGCGGCGCGGGTCCGGCGTGGGCGCGTCGCCGCGCGTGCCCGCTGGCCGGTGCGTGTCGGCTCGCGCCGGACGGGCGCGGAGCACGGCGAGCGCGCGCGCAGCCAGCTCGTACGTCGTGTCGGGCAGCGCGTAGGGCGCCGCGTCGGGACGCGCGGTATCGAGCAGTACCTCCCATGCCATGCGCGGCGCGGGCGCGACGAATGTCACCGCGCCCTGCGAAGCGTTCAGCATCATCAACAATACTTCCATTTGGCCGTGGAGTCCCGCTCCCGCGCGCCGCAGGGTGAACGCGCTCGCTTCCGGGTCGTGCCAGGCCTCGGGCGAGAGCGATTCGCCGCGTTCGTCGAACCAGTCGATGTCATGCACGCCGGGCATTAGTTCGCGCTCGCCGAACAGAAAGCGCGTTTCGTGCAGCAGCGGATGTTCGCGGCGCAGCGCGATAACGCGCGCGGCGAAACGCGTCATGGCCTTGCCTTGGGGCGTGTCGGCGAGCGCCCAGTCGAACCACGAAATGTCGTTGTCCTGGCAGTACGCGTTGTTGTTGCCGCGTTGCGTGCGGCAGGCCTCGTCGCCCGCGAGCAGCATGGGCGTGCCGAGCGCGATGAGGAGCGTGGCCATCATCGAGCGGGCCACGCGCGCTCGCGTGGCGAGGATGGCGGGGTCGTCGGTCGGGCCTTCCACGCCCCAGTTCGCGCTCCAGTTTTCATTGTGGCCGTCGCGGTTTTCTTCGCCGTTGGCTTCGTTATGCTTGCGTTCGTACGAAACGAGGTCGGCGAGCGTGAAGCCGTCATGGGAGGTGACGAAATTTATCGACGCCCAGGGCCGGCGCTTGCGTTTGTCGAACAGGTCCGCACTGCCGGTCAGGCGCGCCGCGAGGTCGGCGCGCTGGCCCGGCGCGCCGCGCCAGTAGCGCCGCACGCTGTCGCGAAAGCGATCGTTCCATTCGGAAAAGCCGGGCGGGTGGTTGCCAAGCTGATAACCGCCCGGGCCCACGTCCCACGGCTCGGAAATCAGCTTGCACTGCGAAAGCACCGGGTCCTGGCGCAGCACGTCGAAGAAGCCGCCGTTCGGGTCGAAGCCTGCGGGCTCGCGCCCGAGTGTCACGCCAAGGTCGAAGCGAAAGCCGTCGATGCCATATGACGTGGTCCAGTGGCGCAGCGAGTCGGCGACCATCTGCAGCACGCGCGGATGCGATAGGTCGAGCGTGTTGCCGCAGCCCGTGTCGTTGATGAAGTGGCGCTCGTCGCCTGGCACGCAGCGGTAATAGCTGGCGTTGTCGAGGCCGCGCCACGAGACGGTAGGCCCCATTTCGCCGCCTTCGCAGGTGTGGTTGTAGACCACGTCGAGAAAGACTTCGATACCCGCTGCATGAAGCTGCCGCACGGCGATGCGCATTTCGTCGGTGTCGTGGCCCACCAGGTAGCTGGGCTCGGGCGCGAAGAACGCGGCCGCGTTGTAGCCCCAGTAGTTGCGCAGCCCGCGATCGATCAGAAAGCGCTCGGAGAGAAACGCGTGGACTGGCAGGATCTCGATGGCCGTCACGCCGAGCTTGTGCAGATGCTCGATGAAACGCGGCGCGGCTAGCCCGGCGAAGGTGCCCCGCATGTGCGTGCGTAAATCGTGACGCTGCATCGAAAGACCGCGCAGATGCGCCTCGTAAATCACGGTGTCTCCCCACGGCGTATTGGGCCGCCGGTCGCGCGACCAGTCGAAGTTGTCGTTCATGACCACGCACTTGGGCATGGCCGGTGCCGAGTCGCGCCGGTCGATCGAGAGGTCCACGCGGTTCGAATGCGCGCGGTAGCCATAGAGTGTGTCCGACCAGCGGAACTGGCCGATGAGCTGCTTCGCGTAGGGGTCCAGCAGCAGCTTGTGCGGATTGAAGCGGTGCCCCAGATGCGGCTGATAGGGCCCATGCGCGCGCAGGCCGTAGACGGTGCCGGGATGCGCACCCGGCAGATAGCCGTGCCACACCTCGTCGGTGCATTCGGGCAAGGTGTAGCGAATGCGTTCCTTGCGGCCGGTGGGGTCGAAGAGGCACAACTCGATGCGCCATGCGTGGGCGGAGAACACGGCGAAGTTGGTGCCGAGTCCGTCCCACGTCGCCCCGAGCGGCCAGGGGGAGCCGGGCAGCAGGCGCTCAGGCGGACCATTTGCCATGACGATGCTCCATGTGTTGTTCTTCGTTTTGCATCGGCTTCCTGATCCAATCCCGCCGCTGCGCCGGGCTTAGCGGCGCAGGCGCAGGATCAGCGTGCCGAGTGGCGGCAGGACGAGCGCGGCCGACTGCGGCTTGCCGTGGCTCACCACGCTCTCCGTGGTGACGAGGCCCCCGTTGCCGATGTTCGAGCCGCCGTACACCTCGGCGTCGGTGTTGAGCGCTTCTTCCCACTGTCCCGGCTGCGGCATGCCGATACGGTAGCCGTGGCGTGGCACCGGCGTGAAGTTGCAGATCACCACGATCTCGCGGCCCGAGCCGTCCACGCGTCGCCATGCGAGCACGCTGTTTTCGTTGTCGTCGGAAACCAGCCATTCGAAGCCGCCGGGTTCCGTGTCGAGCGTGTAGAGCGCAGGCTCGCTCGCGTAGAGGCGGTTGAGGTCGCGCACGAGCGTTTGCACGCCGCGGTGCAGCGGGTCGTCGAGCAGGTTCCAGTGCGGCGTGCCGTCGTGATCGAATTCGGCCATCTGCCCGAACTCGCCGCCCATGAACAGCAGCTTCTTGCCGGGGTGCGCCCACATGAAGCCGAAATACGCGCGCAGGTTCGCGAACTTCTGCCAGCGGTCGCCCGGCATCTTGCCTAGCAGCGACCCTTTGCCGTGCACCACTTCGTCGTGCGACAGCGGCAGCACGAAGCGCTCGGACCACGCGTAGACCATCGCGAACGTCATCAGGTGGTGGTGATAGCGGCGATAAACGGGGTCTTCGTGCATGTAGTGCAGCGTGTCGTGCATCCAGCCCATGTTCCACTTGAACTGGAAGCCGAGCCCGCCATCTTCGGGGCGCGCCGTGACGCCCGGCCATGCTGTGGATTCCTCAGCAATGGTGATCACGCCGGGGCGTTGCGGAACGTATTGCGTTTCGTGATTGAGGCGCTTGAGAAATGCGATCGATTCGAGATTCTCGCGGCCGCCATAGATATTGGGCACCCACTCGCCTTGCGCGCGCGAATAGTCGCGATAGAGCATCGAGGCGACCGCGTCCACGCGCAGCGCATCCACGTGATAGCGCATGAGCCACGCAAGACCCGACGCGACCAGGAACGCGCTCACCTCGCGGCGTCCCAGGTTGTAGATCATCGTGTTCCAGTCGGGGTGATAGCCCTCGCGCGGGTCGGCATGCTCGTAGAGCGCCGTGCCGTCGAAATCGATGAGACCGTGCGCGTCGTTCGGGAAGTGCGCGGGCACCCAGTCGAGAATCACGCCCAGCCCCGCTTCGTGCGCGCGATCGACGAACGCCGCGAAGTCCACCGGCGCGCCAAGACGCGCGGTGGGGGCGAACTGCGAAAGCGGCTGATAGCCCCACGAGCCGCCAAACGGATGTTCCGCCACGGGCAGCAGTTCGATGTGCGTGAAGCCCATGCCCTGCGCGTAGGGGATCAGGCGATCGGCGAGCGCGCCCCAGTCGGGCGCGGGGGCGTCGACGCCTTGCGTGGGCAGCCACGAAGGCGCATGCACCTCGTAGACCGACATGGCCGCGCGCGCGTTCTGCCGTTCGGCGCGCGTTTGCAGCCACTCCTGATCGCGCCACGCGTAGTGGTCGATCGCTTCGACAGGGGCGACGATCGAAGCCGTGCCCGGCGGGCATTCCGTCTGCAGCGCGCAGGGGTCGGCCTTGAGCGGGAGGACCACGCCGCGTGCGCCGAGTATCTCGAACTTGTAGCGCGCGCCGGGCGCCACACGCGGAATGAAAAGCTCCCATACGCCCGCTTCGTGACGCAGCCGCATGGGGTGACGCCTCCCGTCCCACGCGTTGAAGTCGCCCACCACGGAGACGCGCTTCGCGTTCGGCGCCCAGACCGCGAAGCGCACGCCGGGTACGCCGTCGCAAGTCAAGGGCCGCGCGCCGAGGCATTCGAGCACGGCGTAGGGGTCGCCGTCCGCGAGACGCACAAGCGCATCGTGCGCGAGATGCGGGCCAAATGAATAGGTGTCCTCGATTTCCTGGCTCACGCCATGCCAGTCGACCACGAGCCGGTAGGGCACCGCTTCCGCGACTGGCCCTGCGTAGAGTCCTGCGGGATGCACGAGCGAGAGTTCGCCGAGCGTGTGGGCGCGGTCGCGCGCCACCACGCTCGCGCCCGAGGCGTTCGGCAGCCATGCGCGCACGTAGGGGGCGCCGTCCACCCAGTGCAGCCCGAGCACGGAGAAAGGATCGGAGTGGTACGCACCGGCGAGTGCGTCGGCGTCGTGGGGATTCAGGCCGGCTTGGGCCGCGCGCTCAACCATGGCCACCTCCGCCGGAATGCGATTGCGTGGACTGCGTGGGCGTGAGCCCAAGCACGCGAGCCGCCAGCGCCGCGAGACCGCGTACCGGCAGCGCGAGCCAGGTGGGACGGTTGGCCGCTTCGTAGCGGATCTCGTAAGCCGCTTTCTCGATCAGGAACAGGTCGAGCAGCGCCTGCTCGTGCGAAGCGCTGACGAGCGTAAGCGGTCCTTCTGCCACGGCTGCGCGGTACTGGCTCAGGAACGCTTCGGCCGCATAGCCGCGGAAGCGTTCGAACAGGGCACGCTTGCGATCGACGACTTGCTGCGGCGCGCTTTCGAGCGTCGATTGCGCGGCGGCGCCCGCATACGAGAGCGAGCGCAACAGGCCCGCCACGTCGCGCAGCGGCGAGGCCTTGGCGCGCCGGTATTCGAGCGCCCGCGCGGGCTCGCCTTCGAAGTCGATCAAATACGCGTCGCCCTGGGAAAGCAGGACCTGGCCCAGGTGGAAATCGCCGTGGATGCGGATGCGCACGGCCTTCGTGTCGTCCGGCACGAGTTCGTCGATCTTCGCCACAAGCGCCTTGCGCCGATCGATCAGGCTGCGCGCGAGATCGCGTGCGTCTTCGTCGAGCATTTGCTCGTCCTCGCCCGTATGCCGCGCGACGATGTCGAGCGCTTCGTTGAGCATGGTCTTCGCGTCGGCTATCCAGGCGCGCACGTCCTCGGGGGTCGCGGCAACGGGCGCGAAGGCTTCGTCGTCGCTGGGTCTCGAGAGCAACGCGTGCAGCTCGCCCAGCCGCTTGCCGATGGCGCCGATCACCGCGCAGTAGCCCTGCACGGCTTCTTCTTCGTGCGCCTGGTCGGCGCTCGTGTCGTCGTCCACGGCGAGCGCGAGTTCGTCGATCGTGCGGCGCAAATAGTCGAGCGCCCAGTCCCACGCGTTGCCCTGATTGTCGATGAAACCTTGCACGATGATGAGCGTATGCGGCACGCCCGCGGGGTCGACGCGCACCACTTCGCCATAGAGCGGCGCGGTGTTCGCGTAGCCGAGCTTCGTGAGGTAGCGGCTCATTTCCGCTTCGGGGTGCACGCCAGCCATCAGGCGGCGCACGATTTTGAGCACGAGGGTTTCCGCGATTACGAGCGAGCTGTTGCTCTGCTCCGCGGCGAGCCAGCGCACTTCCGGCGTGTCGCCAAGGTCGAGTTCGTCGAGGCGCTCGGTCGGCTCGAAGCGGATCGTGCTCTGCTGCACGGTAGGCACCGCGGCGCGCTCGCGCAGCTTGCGCAGCACGCCGTAGGCGAACCACGGCAGCGAGAACGCATCCGTGAGATAGCCCACCGTGCGGCCGCGCCGCACGCGCGAGAGCGCGAGCTGAATGTGCAGCGGCGTGGTGATTTCGGTGCCCCACGTAATGGCGATCGGGAGGACGTAGCGCTCGCTCGTGCCATCCGCAAGCTCGGCCTCGATCTCCGTGAAGGCGAAACCCGCGCCGTAAATCGTCGTGAGCGCCGCGAGACGCACGGCGCGCAGCGGCTTGTCCTTGGAGGCGAACCAGCGGCGACGCGAGAGCCACGAAGGCAGCACTTCCGATTCGAGCAGCCGCACATTTTCGGGCGTCGCACCGGTTTGCCCTTCGCGAATCACCACGGTCACGAACTCGGGCAATTGCTCCGAGGTCGGCTGGCTCCACGAAGGCCGCTGATCGCCCGCGCTCAGGAGGAACCACAGGAAGCCGTAGGGCGGGAATGTCAGCAGATAAGGCAACTGCCCGACGGCCGGGAACACGGAGTCGGCCGTCATCTCGACGGGGGACATGCCCGCGAACTCGGAAAGATCGAGTTCCACCGCCTGCGGCGCGCGCGACAGATTCGCCACACACAGGATCGGCGCTTCGCCGGGCATTTCGCGCAGGTACGCGAGGATCTTGCGGTTCGCAGGCCGCAGGAAGCGGATCGCGCCGCGCCCGAACGCCTGCTTCGCGCGGCGCGTGGCGAGCATGCGGCGCGTCCAGTTGAGCAGCGAATGCGGGTCGCGGCTTTGCGCTTCGACGTTGATGGCGTCGTAGCCGTAGAGCGAGCCCATGAGCGGCGGTAGCACGAGCTGTTCGGGGTCGGCGCGCGAGAAGCCGCCATTGCGGTCCGACGACCACTGCATCGGCGTGCGCACGCCGTCGCGGTCGCCAAGGTGAATGTTGTCGCCCATACCGAGTTCGTCGCCGTAATAGATCACGGGCGTGCCGGGCATGGAGAGCAGCAGCGAGTTGATGAGTTCGATGCGGCGCCGGTCGCGCTCCATGAGCGGCGCGAGACGCCGGCGAATGCCGAGGTTCAGGCGCGCGCGCCGGTCGCTCGCGTAGGTGTTCCAGAGGTAGTCGCGTTCGGAGTCGGTCACCATTTCGAGCGTGAGTTCGTCGTGATTGCGCAGGAAGATCGCCCACTGGCAGCTCGGCAGCAAGTCGGGCGTCTGCTTCATGATGTCGAGAATCGGGAAGCGGTCCTCGCTCGCAATCGCCATGTAGAGGCGCGGCATGAGCGGGAAGTGGAACGCCATGTGGCATTCGTCTTCGTTGCCGAAGTACTCCTGCACATCCTCGGGCCACTGGTTTGCTTCGGCCAGCAGCATGCGGTTCGGGTAGTGCTCGTCGATGGCCGCGCGGATGCGTTTGAGAATGCCATGCGTTTCAGGCAGGTTCTCGTTGTTCGTGCCTTCACGCTCCACGAGGTAAGGCACGGCGTCCAGGCGCAGCCCGTCGATGCCCATGTCGAGCCAGAAGCGCATGACCTGCAGCACCTCGCGCAGCACGGCCGGATTGTCGAAGTTCAGGTCGGGCTGGTGCGAATAGAAGCGGTGCCAGTAGTACGCGCCCGCCACCGGGTCGTGCGTCCAGTTCGATGGCTCCGTGTCGATGAAGATGATGCGCGTGCCCTGGTACTTCTGGTCGGTGTCGGACCACACGTAGTAGTTGCGATGATTCGAGCCGGGTTTGGCACGGCGCGCGCGCTGAAACCACGGGTGCTGGTCCGAGGTGTGGTTGATGACCAGTTCGGTGATCACGCGGATGCCGCGCGCATGCGCTTCCTGAATGAAGCGTCGCACGTCGGCGAGCTGGCCGTAATCGGGGTGCACGTTGCGATAGTCGGCGATGTCGTAGCCGTCGTCGCGGCGCGGCGAGGGGTAGAACGGCAGCAGCCAGACCGCCGTGACCCCAAGGCTGGCAATGTAGTCGAGCTTCGCGAGCAGGCCAGGGAAATCGCCCACACCATCGTTGTTCGAATCGAAGAACGATTTCAAGTGCACCTGGTAAATGATCGCGTCCTTGTACCAGAGCGGGTCGTCGGAGAGCATCGACGGCCTGCCGCGCCGTTGCGTGGCGCGCTCCTCATCTTGTGGGTCGTGTGCGGTCGAGTCTCGCGTGACGGTCTGCACGTTCGTTGCCACAGGCTCGTGCGTAGCGGGGTCGCGTTTCATGTCGCTCCTCCGGGCGGGAAGTCCGCGTCCAGTTCGGGATGGCCCTCGATGTGCTCGTCGGCGTGTTCAGGCAGCGGTTCTTCGCGCGGCAGGCCCTTCGCGGGCTCGATGCGCCAGATCGAAAACGGGCGCGCATGCGGGTCGAGCCGCACGTGCTGCCAACGTCCACGCCACTCGAAGCGCTCGCCGGTCATTTCGTCGATCACATTGAGGGGGGCGTGGTCGTCGAGGTGCCAGCGCTGGAACGTCGCCCACGAAAGTTCGAAGTCGGCGCCCTGCTCGTTGAAGGCATCGAGATTGATGGCCACGACGAGCACGTTGTCGCGCGCGGGCGTGGCCTTCTCGAAGCACAGCAGCGAGTCGTTGCGCGCGTCGAGGAACGTGATGCCGAGATGCGTGTGCAGCGCGGGGTTCGCGCGCCGGATGCGGTTGAGCGTGGCGACCTCCGCGACGATGTTGCCGGGGCGATGCCAGTCCCATGCGCGCAGCTGGTATTTCTCGGAGTCCAGATATTCTTCCGAATTAGGCATGGCACGTCCTTCGCACAGTTCGAAGCCGCAGTACACGCCCCACAGCCCGGATAGCGTCGCGGCCAGGGCGGCACGGATCAGGAAGCTCGAGCGCGCGCCGGTCTGCAAATGGCGCGGATTGATGTCGGGCGTGTTGACGAAGAAGTTCGGCCGATAGAAGTCGCGCACCTCGGTTTGCGTGAGTTCCGTGAGGTACTCGGTGAAATCTCGCTTCGATTCGCGCCACGTGAAATACGTGTACGACTGCGAGAAGCCGAGTTTGGCGAGCCGGTACATGAGGCGCGGCCGCGTGAAGGCTTCGGAGAGGAAGATCACGTCGGGGTGGCGCGCACGCACGTCGGCGATCATCCATTCCCAGAACGGCAGCGGCTTCGTGTGCGGGTTGTCCACGCGGAAAATGCGCACGCCCGTGTCCACCCAGAACAGAATCGCGTCGCGCAACGCGAGCCACAAATCAGGCTTGGAGTCGTGAGCGTAGAACTCGGGGTTCACGATGTCCTGGTACTTCTTCGGCGGGTTTTCGGCGTAGCGCAGCGTGCCGTCGGGCCGCCACGCGAACCAGGTGGGATGCGCTTTCAACCACGGGTGGTCAGGCGAGCATTGAATCGCGAAATCGAGCGCGATTTCGAGGCCTTGTTCGCGCGCCGCGGCAAGCATGCGGCAGAAGTCCTCGAGCGTGCCCAGTTGCGGATGCACCGCGGTGTGGCCGCCTTCGGCTCCGCCGATTGCATAGGGGCTGCCCACGTCGCCGGGCTGCGCATTGAGCGTGTTGTTGCGCCCCTTGCGGTTCGCGAGGCCGATGGGGTGGATCGGCGGGAAGTACAGCACGTCGAAGCCCATTTCGCGGATGCGCGGCATCTTCGCGATCACGTCGTCGAAGGTGCCGTGGCGTGATTCGTCGTCGCTCATCGAGCGCGGGAAGATCTCGTACCAGCTCGCGAAGCGCGCGGCGCCGCGCTCCGCATCCACGCGATTGACGATCGTGTCGCGCGAGAGAAACGGGCGATGGCGCGCGGCGCGCACGGCCGCAGCGGTCGAAGGCGCGGCGATGATCGCGCAGCGTGTTTCGGTGTCTGCAGCAATGAAGCGTTTGACGATGGCGTCGAGCGTTTCGTTGGTGCGCTTCTGGTCGTCGCCGCCCGTGCCCGATGTTTCCGCGGTGGCGAGCACGAGCGCGAACAGGCGGCTCGCTTCCTCCAGCTCGAGATCGACGGGCTGGTTCGCTGCGCGCTTCTTGTGCAGATGTTCCGCGAGCGAGGCGAAGTCGTCGCGCCACGCAATCACGACGTACTCGTAGCGTCCGACGCGATCGAGGGGAATGTGGCCCGCCCACAGGTCGGTGCCCGCGGGCGGCACGGGCGTCATTAGCGACTCGTGCCAGGCGGTTTCGTCGACGGCGCGCCAGAGCACGGCGGCGTCGATGCGGTCGTGGCCCTCGGCGAAGATCGCCGCGCGCACTTCGCAGCGCTCGCCCACGGTGCGCTTCGCGGCGAAGCGGCCGTGATCGACCGAGGGCTGCGCGCTCTCGATGGCAATGCGCGGCGCGGCGATCGCCTCGAGCACGCTCTTGTGTCCACTCGTGTCCGTCTTGCCGCGATCTTCGGGCGGCGCAAGGACCACGAGCGGACTCGCGAGCGCGCGGAACATCCAGCATGCGCCGGCGGGCAGCGTGAACGCGTCGGGGATCGCGCTCGCGTTGCGTGGCGCGGGCAGGCGTGCGCCGCGCAGCGTTTCGGCGTCGAGCGGCGCGAAGCGCGTGAAGCCGCCAGGCACGCCGTCGAGCAGGCGCGAGAGATCCACACGCACAGGCGCAGCGAGCGCGGGATTGATGAGCGTGAGGATGGCGTCGTCCGCTTCGCGCAGGTCCGCGCGGTCGCCGCGCAAGAGCGCCGCGACGCTCGCGCCGGGGCCATTGAGCGCACGCAGCTCACCGTTGGTCTGCAGCACCCACGTTTCGCGTTGCAGCGCGTTGGCGTGCGCGACATCGGCGCTCAGATCGAAGGGCGCGCGCGCCTTCGCGGCTTCCCACGCCTGTGCGCTGTTGCCGCTGTGCGAGGTCGCTTCGTCCACGCCATATTCGAAGCCCATCGGCATGAGCCAGCCGGTGCCGAGCGCGGCTGCCGCGCGCAGCATGCGGCGATAGGCGCGCTCGAGCGCGCGCGCATCGGCGGCGCCTTCCTGGTCGTGCGCGTAGCGCGCGCCATAGGGCGCTTCTGGAAACGTTATCGGCGAGCCCACGCGGCGCAATGCGGCGTGCTCCTCGACCATCCAGCTCGACGAGAAGTCCCACCAGCGCAGCGAGGAGAAGGCCGCGTCGAAGCCCGCACCTTCGAGGTGCGCGAGCGCCTCGCGCGGCAGGCCTGGCGTCGCGGCGAGCCAGCGCGTTTGCGGAAAGCGCGCGCGCACGGCATCGAAGATCGCGCGCAGCACATGGGGCGGCGTGCGGTGCGGAGAGTCCACGCGAAAGCCGCCGATGCCCGCTTCGACGAGCGCGACGGCGCGTGCCGTCCACCATGCGATGAGGGGCGCGCTCGCGCGCTCGAAATCGGCATAGGCGACGTTGGCTTCGCGATGGCCGTGGCGTGGGTCGAGGCGCGCGTCTTCGGGCTCGAAGGGGTGGAACCATTCGGGGTGCGCGGCGTAGAGCGCGCCGTCGGCGGCGCTGCGATCGAGCACGAGATCGGCGAGCAGCGTGACGCCGCGCGATTGCGCCGAGAGTGCGAGTTCGCGCACGGCGTCGGCGGCGAAAAGCTGGCTGCCGAAGGCCGCGTTCAGGCGCGCATGGTCGGCGACGATGCGGTCGTCGCCCGACGCGCCCGAGGCGAACAGGGCGCCGATCAGGACGTGATCGAAGCCCAGCGACGCCGCGCGGGCGATATGCGCCGGCCACGCGTCGAGTGGTCCTGCCAGGACGGAATGGACGAAGTAGATCCGCGGCGCATAGGCGTGGGGGGGTTCCATCGGTCGTATTCCAGGTACGTCAGGCGAAGGGGATGCAAGTCGGGGTTAGCCGAAATGCGATCGCGCCGCCCGGGGGCTGCCGGAGCGTGCCGCGCTGCGCGTGGTGACAGGCACCTGTTCAGAGTAGTGCAAGAGCAGGCCGGAACCAAACCGCTTGCGCCGCGTGGCGACTTGCGGGGGAGCCGAGCAAGGCACATGCCCATGAGCGAGCCAGGCGCGCGGCGCCGCGCGCAGGCGCATGTTCGCAAAGGCTGGGCTCAAAGGCGGGCGAATCGAGAGGCGAAACCGGCGGCGATTGCCGGTATCCGTTGCAGCGGTGAAAAAGGGAAACGCGCTCAGCTACCGACCATGCTCGCGGCGATATTGACGCACAGGCCTAGCACAGAAACGTTGAAATAGAACGACAAAATCGATTGTGCGAGCACGCCGCGCCGCGCGCTGCGCCCGCGCAGGCCGATATCGGCGGTTTGCGATGCGCATGCGATGGTGAACGAGAAGTACAGAAAGTCCCAGTAATTCGGCGTGAGCTTTTTGTCGGGAAACGCGAGGGCGGGCTCGTTGGGATCGGAGCCGTAGTAGATGCGTGCGTAGTGCAACGTGAAGATGGTGGGAATGAGAAACCACGCCCCGATGAGCGTGAGCCCCGTGAGCAGCGAATGCAGCACTTTCGAGGCTGTGTCGAGATCCTTCGTCGTGCCGAGTTCGATGACGATGGCGACGATGCTCGCCACCGTTGCGATGCAGATGAGAAACAGCACGGTGCCCGCGTTTTCGTCTTCGCGGCGGGCGTTCGCGCGCACGCTTTCTTCGTTTGCTAACACCATGTGCAGCCAGATCAGCACGAGGTAGGTCCATACCGTGGCGTCCCAGCCGAGCAGGACGCGCGCGGAAGTATGGATCGAGGCGGGCGCGAGCAAGCCGAGCACGACGCCCACGGCGATGGCGATCATCAAGTGCGGTCGGTTGCGCAGTACCAGCGGGATGAGGTTCATGGAGTGGCGCGGGTGGCGCGGGTTAGCAATCAATTGCGGCGATTCTACCGTGCGTGGTCCGCCGGGGTGACGCGCTGCTCGCTGTTATGCCGGGCATGCAAGCTTTCGGTTTGTCTTATCGGGCCATAAGGGGCTATATTGCTTGCGCAACGCGGCAGCGCGTTCTCGCAGTCAGCGCAACGATGGTGCATATGCATTGATCGCGGTGACTGACGATAGCAAACGTTTTTCGTATGGCCTGGTTTCAGGCGCCGCCCGCGCCGGCGGCAAGCGTGTTTCGCCCCAGCCAGGGGAACCTGGCGGGATCGACCTCATCTGGAGTGCCAATGACAGATGTGACACAACACGGGATGTCTCAGGCGCCGCACGATCTTCCCGCTGTATTCGAGCGCCTCGGCCGTCCAGGCCGCAGGCGTTTCGTCTCGGGCACGTGCGTAGCGGCGCTGCTCGCCTTCGCGGCTGCCGGGCGCTCGCGTGCGCCATTCGGCATGGGCCGCGCCTTTGCGGCTACTCCGGCGAGCGCATCCGGCAGCGGCTATGAAGCGTTCATCAAGCTATCGCAGCGCCTCACTGGCCGCACGAGCTTCGACGCCGTGCTCGGCAAGCGCGTCTATGCTGCGCTCGACCACGCGAGCAGTCAGTTCGACGCGAACGTCGCCACGCTCAACACCTGGATTCAAGGTCACGGCGGCGTGCCCTCCGATACCGTGACCGCGGCGCTCAAGCCCGATCAGCCGGAGCTCGCTTCGATGGTGGGCGACATCATGCGCGCGTGGTATCTCGGTCTCGTGGGCGAGATGCCGAAGGTGCAAGTGGTGGCCTTCGAAAAGGCGTTGATGTTCGACCCCGTCAACGACGTGCTCGCAATTCCCTCGTATTGCCGCGACGTGCCGTTCTACTGGAAGCACAAACCCGCAGGCGAATAGCGGGGTAACGGGCACGCACATCACGGGCCGCGCCAGGCCCCCACAACGAAAGCCAAAGGATGAGGTCGACAATGGCGACAGGACATTCCGCCGACGTGGTCGTCGTCGGTTCCGGCGTGGCGGGCAGTCTGGTGGCGCACCAGCTCGCCCAGGCCGGCGCTTCCGTGGTGCTGCTCGAAGCGGGGCCGCGCCTCGCGCGCTGGCAGATCGTGGAGAACTTCCGCAACTCGCCCGCCAAGGCCGATTTCGCCACGCCGTATCCGTCCGTGACTTACGCGCCGCATCCCGAATACGCCCCGCCCAATGAGTATCTCGTGCAGAAGGGCGATTATCCGTACAACTCACAATATTTGCGTCTCGTGGGCGGAACCACGTGGCACTGGGCCGCCGCCGCGTGGCGTTTGCTGCCTGCGGACTTTCGTTTGAAAACGCAGTACGGCGTGGGACGCGACTGGCCCTTTCCCTACGAAACGCTGGAGCCGTGGTATCAGCTCGCGGAATTGGAGCTGGGCGTGTCTGGACCGGACGCTACGTTCGATCTCGGCTCGCCGCGCTCCAAGCCGTATCCAATGAGCATGCTGCCGCTTTCCTGGATGGATCAGCGCTTCTCACAAGTGCTGAATGCGAATGGCTTTCACGTGGTGCCCGAGCCGGTCGCGCGCAATAGCCGCCCGTTCGATGCGCGTCCCACCTGCTGCGGCAACAACAACTGCATGCCGATCTGCCCGATCGGTGCGATGTACAACGGCGTGGTTCACGCGGACAAAGCCGAGCGCGCGGGCGCGAAGCTCGTGCCCCAGGCCGTGGTCTATCGCATCGAGGCCGACAACAAGGGACTCATTACCGCGGTCCACTACAAGGACCCGAGCGGCAGAAGCACGCGTGTGACCGGCAAGCTCTTCGTGCTCGCCGCGAACGGCATCGAAACGCCCAAGCTCATGCTGATGTCGAAGAGCGATGCATTTGCACACGGCATTGGCAACAGCTCCGACCAGGTGGGCCGCAATCTCATGGATCATCCGGGCACGGGCATCACGTTCATGGCCAACGAACCGCTATGGCCGGGACGCGGGCCCATGGAGATGACGTCGGTCGTGAACTTCCGTGACGGCGCGTTCCGCTCTGCGTATGCCGCGAAGAAACTGCATCTGTCGAACGCGGTGCCCACCATGGCCGTCACGGCCGCGCTCATCAAGAACGGCTTGACCGGCGCGGAGCTGGACCGGGAGATACGCGAGCGCACGTCGCGCACGCTCACCATCAACAGTTTCCACGAGCATTTGCCCGAGCCGCAGAACCGCGTGCTGCCCTCGGGCGAGCACAAGGACGGACTGGGCATTCCGCAACCCGAGATCTATTACTCGATCAACGATTACGTGAAGAAGAGCGCGGCGAACACACATGAACTCTATGCGCAGATCGCGCAGCTTTTCGGCGGTACGGACATCGCGTTCGACGACACGTTCGCGCCCAACAATCACATCATGGGCACGACGATCATGGGCGCGAACGCCGCCGATTCGGTCGTCGATGCCGATTGCCGCACGCACGATCATTCGAATCTGTTCGTCGCCAGTAGCGCGGTGATGCCCTCTGCCGCCTCGGTGAACTGCACGCTAACGATTGCCGCGCTGTCGCTGAAGCTTGCCGACAAGCTGCGCCACGAGCTTTGATACGAGCCAGACGATGAAAACAGCGAAGTCCTCCACCGCGGCCACCACGAATCACGAGCGAGAGAGACGCGCGCGTGCCGCCATCGCAGCCGCGCTTTTCTGCGCCTTCGCGCTCTATATCGCGTGGCACGCGTCGCACGAATCGCAAACGCGTCCCGTCGACGAACTGCCGATCTCCACGGCGCGCGGCGACGACACGTCGATGCCCATTAAGGACGCGGACAAGCCCGACCTCATCAAGCGCGGCGCCTATCTCGCGCGCATAGGCGACTGCGTCGCGTGCCATACCGCCGACCCGGGCAGGCCATTTGCGGGCGGCTTGCCCATCAGCACACCGTTTGGAAAAATCTACACGCCGAACATCACGCCGGACCCCGATACCGGCATCGGCCAATGGAGCGATACCGACTTCGTGCGCGCGCTGCACGAAGGCATCGGCCGAGGCGGTGAGCGGCTGTATCCCGCGTTTCCTTACGTCGAATTCACGCGCATGACCGAGCAGGATATGCTCGCGATCCGCGCGTATCTGAATACGGTCGCGCCGGTGCATTACACGCCGCCCGCCAACGAGCTGCGCTTTCCGTTCAACCAGCGCTGGCTGATGATCTTGTGGAATCTCTTCAACTTCAACCAGGGCCGCTTCGTGCCGGACCCGAAGCAGAGCGCCGAATTCAACCGCGGCGCCTATCTCGTCGAAGGCCTCGCGCATTGCGAGGAATGCCACACGCCGCGCAACTTCATGCAAGGCCTCAAGACGACCGGGCGCTTCTCGGGCGCGACGCAAGCGGGCTGGCAGGCCTACAACATCACGCCCGACCGTACGAGCGGCATTGGCAACTGGAGCGACGACGCGCTGATCGCCTATCTATCCACGGGCATCGCCGCGGGCCACGCCAGCGCAGCAGGCCCGATGGCCGACGTGGTCCAGCACTCGACGCAATACCTGACGCATGAGGACCTGCGCTCGATCGTGGCCTACCTGCGCGCGCTGCCGCCGGTTTCGGGCGGCGTGACGCGGCCGCGCGATGCCTGGGGCAAGCCCGCTGTGAACGACGTCACCGCGCTGCGCGGCACGGCGATCACGACCGTGAACGGCTTGCAGCTTTTCGTGGCGAACTGCGCGAGCTGCCATCACTGGACCGGCGAGGGCGTGGGGGGAAGCGCGCCGGGCGCCTATCCATCGCTCATTCATAACAGCGTCGCGGGCGCGCCGAGCCCGAACAATCTCGCGATGGTGATCCTGCACGGCGTGAGACGTCGAACGAAGGACAGCGACGTGCTGATGCCGGCATTCGGCGATGCATTGAGCAACGAACAGGTGGCGGCCATTTCCAACTACGTGACGACGCAGTTCGGCGATCCGCGGGCCACCCTCACGGCCGGCGAGGTTGCGGCGCTGCGTGCCCAGCCCCAGTAACTCACCAGTCACGCCGGGACTTTGCGCCGCGCTCGCGGCGGCGCTGGCAGCCGCAAACGCGTATGCTGTGAGCGCAGGCACGCCGCTTGCGTATTGTTTGCCTCGTGACGCGCTTATCGGAATCGCATTCGGTACGATATTTGGCGCTCATATGGCCCACTCACACAGCGCTATGATGAAGTGATGACGCATACACCCGACGCTCTCGTGCAGCACCATGCCGCCAACCTTGCAGGTCGCGACTTTGTAGTAGGCGATTTGCATGGTTGCGTGGAGGCGTTGCGCTATCTTTTGCGCGAGGTCGAATTTGACACCGCGCATGACCGGCTGTTTTCGGTAGGCGATCTCGTTGACCGGGGCGAACGCGAGCAGTGCGAACAGGCGCTCGCGCTGCTCGACAAACCATGGTTCTACGCCGTGCTCGGCAATCACGAAGATGCACTGTGCGCCGTGGCCGAGGGGCGCATGCCGCGCAATCGCTGGTATGGCATCGGCGGCGGCTGGGCGCAGAGCGTGCCCGACGCCGAACTCGTGCACTACGCGCAACGGCTGCGCCAATTGCCGCTCGCGCGCGTGGTGGGCGAGGGCGAAAAGCGTTTCAACATCATCCACGCGGAATTTTTCGGCGACGACGCCGCGCTCGACAGTGGCCAGTTCAATTCCGACGTGCGCGAACGCATGCTTTGGGGCCGCGATCTCGTGCTCGGCACGGGCGACCCGGCGCGCCATGCACTCTCCCTCACGTTCTGCGGGCACACGCCGGTGCGTGAAGTGCGGCAGATCGGCTCGCAGGTGTTCATCGACACCGGAGCGTTCATCACCGAAGGACGCCTCACCATGGTCGAGGCGCTCACATCGCGCATCTGGTCGGTCTCGCAGGTCGAAGCGCTCGCGCACGGCGCGGCCGCGATCGTGCTGCCCTGAGGCCTGGCGCCTGCCGGTCTCTCGTTGGCCGCTCGGGCTATACGATGCGGTTCAACTCGAACACCATATCGATAGTGTGCCCATTCCAGTTGTATTCCAGATACGCCGCGTGATGGCACGCGCGCAGCAGCGTCGTGCTGAGGGCGGCGAGGCATTCGCCGTCCTCGTCGCGCACCGACGGATACGCAATGCCTGGCGCACGCGCCTCGCGGGCGGCGCGGCCTAGCGCCTGGCCGGCCGTGTAGTCGTCGGGCGAGAGCACGCCCGGGTCGAGCGCGGGGTCCTCGCGCAGATCGATCACCTCGCCATGCGCGATCACCGTATAGAGCCGCATTTGCTGGCGGATGGGCGGCTCGTTCGTGGCGGCGAGAAAAAGCCCCGAGTGATAGCGCGTTTCCGCCACGGCGGTGGCGCGCGAGCGCGCGCAGTAGAACACGCCGTAGGTGCCGTCGGAAAAACGGCTGCCCTGCGGATTCAGGTGCGTGAAGGCCGCCATGATCGGACCGTAGCCGGGGCCGAAGCGGCGCTCCTCGCGCGGCACGAGATCGAGGTCGCCGGTCTCGGTGCGCAGGCGGTCGTTGGTGAGCGCTTCAAGCGCGTAGAGCGCCTCGAAGTCGTCCGCGGAAGCCACGCGGTCGAACAGGTTCACGGCGGGAAACCGGGTGGGAATCACTCTGAACGCAGGTGACCAGGTGAGCTGCGCGCTGTGCCAGCGGTCTTGCCAGTTTGTTTGCGTCACGCCCAGCCGCCTCGCATGGCGTCGAGGTACTGGCGCACCGCCACGAGGTCGCTGACGTTGCCGGCCAGCATGCGGTCGAGCGCGCGCCGCCCGCCAAAGGGCGGCGCGCTATTGGGGCGCTTGATCCAGGTGTCGGCGGAGGTGGGTTGGGGCAGGAGAATCTGCAGCGCCTTGTAGATGCCGAGCAGCAACGAAAGGCGTTCGAGAGTGTCGCGGCCGAGCCGGGCGGTTTGCGGGGACTGCTTCCACTTGAAGAACGTGGATCGGCCCGGCGAGCCGAGCAGAATAATCTGCTCTTCGGCGCTCAGGTCCCAGTCGCGTGCAATGTTGAAGAACGCCCTGAGCCCCGCCGCCGACATTTCGGTGAGCGAGGGTTCGGCGCGGGGACGTCGCGACGGAGTGACGGAAGCAGTGGCGGATGACATGGTGGTCGAGTCCTGAATTGAACTTTTAATAGATATTAGTCCATATGTGGATTATTGCAAGTTTTGACTCGGTATAATCCTCGCCGGGCATTTGGACGGCATTTGGGGAGAGACGGGGTGCGGGCAGGCGTATTGATGGTCGCGGCAATGGTTTTTGCCGCGCCGGTGTGGGCATCGGGGCAGGGCAAGACGGCAGGGGCGCATGCGGGGCAGGGAGCGGCTGCCGGGCAGCAGTCGCATGGCGGGCAGGCGTCCAAAGCGCGTGGCGGGCACGGCGGTGCGGCGCCGCGCACGGCCAGACGCCATCCGCACGCGACGGGTGCCACCCGTGCGAGCGCCCCGCGCCATGTTGCGGAGGCCGGCAAGCCGTCGCACGCAAAGGGCCACGCCGCGGTGCAGCGGCACACGCCCGGCGAGGCCCACGCGGCGGCAAATGCGTATCATCCGGCTGCTGGCACGGCGCCTGCGCCCAAAACCGTCACGCAAAAGCGGCCCGCGCCGAAGCCCGCCGCCGTGCGGCCCGCGCCACGCCACAAGCTCGTGGTGGATGCGCCGCCGCCGCACATCCAGCGCGCGATTCCCGCGCCTCACGCGCTGCCGCCCATCCTGAGTTGAGCGCCATCTAGCCTGTCCCGAGCCCCGACGCGAGCAATTGCAGCGTTGTCGCGGTTCGAGGCTCGCGTACCCGCGAGTGAAGCAGGACCTGCGAAACCGGCAGCGCGGGCAAACCGAGCCGCGCGCCGACGTCGATCAGTTCGCGCGGCGCGACCCGGCGCGCCAGCGGCGAGACCGCGAGCCCTGCGGCCAGCGCCGCGCCCACCGCGGCGACACCGCCGCCCACGAACACTTCGGTCCACGCCACGCCCGCGGCGTCGAGCGCGCGAATCGCCGCTGCCCGCACCGCGCATGGCGCGGCGAGCAGCGCGAGCGGCAGCGCCGTGCCGGGCTGCCACTGCCATTGCGGCGCGGCGAGCCAGACGAGCGGCTCCGCGAAGAGCCGGCGGGCATCGCCGCGTGGCGCCTCCTCTTCTTCCTGACGGACGATGACGGCATCGAGCCGCCGCTCGTCGAACTGCGCGAGCAGATGTGCCGAGAGTCCCAGATGCAGTTCGATCACGAGCCCCGGATCATGAACGCGAAGCTGGGCGAGCTGGCGGGCCAGGTTGGCGTCCGCAACATGTTCGCTCAGGCCGAGCGCGAGGCGCCGCTCATCGCCTGAAAGCGCCCCGAGCGCGCGCTCATGCGCGCCCAGCAGGTCGCGCGCCGCGCCGAGGAACGTGAGGCCGTCAGCCGACAGCCGCACGACGCGCGGCGTGCGTTCGAGCAATTGCTTGCCCAGATGCGCCTCGAGGCGCTTGAGCTTGAGGCTCACGGCCGATTGCGTGGTGTCGAGGGCGGCGGCGGCGCGCGTGAAGCTGCGCAGCTCGGCGACGAGCACGAAGGCGCGCACGGCGTCGAGATCCAGTGGTTTCATTTCAGTTGGAAATGGATGAAATATCTATCTATGTCTGTTTATTATGATATATCGCGCCTAAGCTGATGTCATCTCAAACCCACCGAAGCAGGAGATCGACATGCCGTTCACTCGTATCGCTGTTCGCGCAGGCAAGCCCGCCGCGTATCGCAAGGCGCTCACGCAGGGCATTCATCAAGCGCTGATGGAGGTGTTCAAGGCGCCCGAAGACGACATCTTCATGATCATCACCGAGCACGATGCCGATAACTTCGTGTTCGGCCGGCATTACCTCGGGATCGAGCGCAGCGACGATCTGGTCATGATTCAGATCGCCGTGAGCAACACGCGCGGGCAGGATCAGAAGAAGGCGCTGTTCGCGCAGATTGCCGAAAACCTCGCGCGCGATCCGGGGGTGAGGCGCGAGGATGTGTTCGTGAATCTCGTGGATGTCGCGCGGGAGAACTGGTCGTTTGGGAATGGGGTGGCGCAGTACTCGACCTGAGCGCGGCGCTAGAGGCCGCCTCCGTCAGCATGCCTCGCAAATGCTCCCGCGAGGCAGCCGCATCACCACTTCTTCTCGTCGAGCAGGCGGTCGAAGAGCCGTTCCCGCAGCGCGTCGGGCACGGCCGAAAGCCCGAGCAGCGTGCTGAACGCGATGCCGCTCGCGGCGAAGTAGCGTAGCAGCGAGAGTTCGAGGTCGCGGGCCTCGGCCTGCAGCTTTTCCATCTTGGCCGCGTCCTGGGCCTTCAGGTTTTCGAGCAGCGCCGGGCTTTCGACCAGGGCCGCGAGCACGGCGCGCGCGACGGAGTCCGGCTGGTTGATCGACTCCCTGAAAATCGCGATCTGCGCCGAAAGAACCGGTTCTGCGCGGGCCTGGCCGGCCGCCGCCAGGTGATCTTGCGCGATCTGCTCGAATTGTTCCCGCTGACGATCCAGCAGCGCGCGCAGCACGCCCAGTTTGTTATGAAACTGGTGTAGCAATCCGCCTTTGCTGATGCCGCTTTCGCGCGCGAGCGCATCGAATGTCAGTCCGCCGACCCCGTCGCGGGCCAGGATCGCAAGCGCCGCGTCAATCGCTTTTCTGCGGGAAATCTCGGAACGTGTCTGGTTATCCATGCGCGTGATTGTACCCCTGCATCATCCTATAAACAAACCGGATAGACGGTTTACATCCTTTGAGACCGATGTTACGCTTCGTCTCGTCGTGAACTCGGCCGGATGCCAGGCGGTATCCGGCAACTTTTGAAAGGATGCCTTCGTGCTCAACAACCGTCTTCTCCACACGTCGTCGGCTTGCGTAGTACTCCTGATGTTGTCGGCGTGTGCGGGCGT
Organism: Paraburkholderia sp. CNPSo 3076; assembly: GCF_026343935.1. Taxonomy (NCBI): domain Bacteria; kingdom Pseudomonadati; phylum Pseudomonadota; class Betaproteobacteria; order Burkholderiales; family Burkholderiaceae; genus Paraburkholderia; species Paraburkholderia sp. CNPSo 3076. The sequence goes on from NZ_JAPMAL010000035.1 coordinate 61,962, forward strand.
CCCGCCCGTTGCCTATAGCAGCCTCGCCTCGTCTTCCCAGCTCAAGGAGAACCGGGATAGCGACGCCGCGCAGACGCCATTCCGGTATGCGGCGCCCGTGCTCTGGTCGCGCTATTCGCAGGTCATCGTCGATCCGGTCGCGGTGTACCAAGGCGGCGACAATCAGTTCGGCGACCTGTCGGACTCGGACAAGGACGTGCTCGCCGCCTATATGCACAAGACGTTTGCCGACACGCTATCGAAGCGTTTCGACCTGACGACCCAGCCGTCGCCCGCGACGCTGCGCGTGAAGCTCACATTGACCGGCGCAGAGAAAACGACTGCCGTGATCGGCCAGGCGATGCATTTCGACATCGCGGGCAATCTCTATAACGGCGTCCAGGCAATCCGGGGCGGCAAGGGGGCGTTTAGCGGTTCGGTGTCGTATGCCGTGGAGGTCTACGACAGTGCGTCGGGACGTCTGCTTCGCGCCTATGTGACGAAGCAATACCCAAATGCGATGAATCTGGCCGCCGCGTTCGGCTCGCTGAGCGCGGCCGAAACCGGCATCGACAAGGGCGCCGATGCGCTCGTCGAGCAGTTGCGTTAACGGCAAAGCCGCCTGCGGGCAAAGGGCGCCGCCGGTCCGAATTTCATCGACTTTCTCGCCAGATCTTCAACGCACCGTGAATCTCTCTCGCTTCTTTGCATCCGCGCTCGCCTTTGCATCCCGATGCGCGAGGCGCGTATGGGATGTCGTCGTGGGAAAGTTGTGAGTGACCGGCGGTGGTGGCGCTCCGCAGTCTGGGCCGCGTGGGTTTTGGCGAACCTGGCTGGCGGCCTGATGCTTGCTCAAGCGCTGTCGCAACGCAGCACACGCGTAACCGTGAGCTTCGTGTCCGGCGCCGGGCTTGTCGCCGGGAAAACGCCAGTGCGATATCGCGGCGTGGTCGTTGGCCGGCTCGACCATCTGCGTTTGTCCGCGGACGGTCAGCGCGCCGATGCCGAACTGAGGCTCGATGCCGCCGGACCGCACATCGCCATGTGCGGCACGACATTCTGGGTCGTGCGTCCGCGTATCGACGTGAAGAACATCTCCGGGCTCCTGACCGCCGTATCGGGAACCTGGATCGACGTCGATATCGACGTGCATTCGCTCAGGGCGTGCTACACGTTCACCGGCTTCGACACGCCGCCGGCCATCACCAGCGACGAGGAAGGCGCACGTTTCGTGATTCGCGCCCCAACGCTTGGCTCGCTGAATGCCGGCTCACCTGTCTATTTGCGCGGTGTGCAGGTCGGGCAGGTGCTTGGCTATTCGCTGGTTCCCAGTGGCGACGACGTCCGTATCGGCGTTTTCGTAAGGAGACCGTTCGATCGTCTGATCACGTCCAATACGCGCTGGTGGCAGGCGAGCGGCGTCGAACTCAAGCTCGATTCCAGCGGCATGCGGCTGGATACCCCGCCGGCCGCGGCACTGCTCGCGGGCGCAGTGGCATTCGATACGCCGCGTGGGAGCGTGCGCGCCGTGTCCGCCACGAGCGTCGAGGATTTCCGGCTCGGGGAAAGCCGCACGGATGCGATGCGCGCGAACGAAGGTCCGCCCGCCGTGGTGCGCATGCGCTTCGCGCAGTCGGTGCGAGGGCTGTCCGTCGGGGCGCCAGTCGAATTCCGCGGTGTCGGGTTGGGCACGGTCACGGCGGTCGCCATCGACTTCCAACCCGAAAACGGACGTTTCGACATGCTGCTCACGCTGAGCCTGTATCCCTCGCGGCTCGGCCGGCATTACCGCGACGCGCTCGGCGACGGTACGGGCGCGGCGGGCAAGAGCCTGCTGCGCCAGCTCGTCGCTCAGGGGCTGCGCGGACAGCTCCGCACGGGAAGTCTTTTGACGGGGCAGAAGTACATCGCACTCGACGTCTTCCCGCACGCACCCGCGGCGCGCGTGGACACGGATCACTCGCCGGTCGAATTGCCGACGGTGCCCAACTCACTCGAAGAACTTCAGGACCAGGTGTCGAATATCGTACGCCGGCTCGACCGCATGCCGCTTCAGGAGATCGGGCGCAATCTGGACGCCTCGTTGCAGCAGTCGAATGCCTTGTTCGTGCGGCTCGATACGGAACTCGTGCCGGCTGCGCGTTCGACGCTCGAATCCGCGCAACAGGCGTTTCGTTCCGCGCAAGCGATGCACGGTTCGCCGTTGCAAAGCGATACTCATCAGGCGCTGGCCGAGTTGCGGCGTACGCTGGCCAGCCTGAACGCCCTGGCCGACTATCTCGAACGCCACCCAGAGGCATTGATCTGGGGAAAGCGCGCAGACCCGTGAATCAGCAAGGCCGCCTACAGCGCACGACTCACCAGCAACGGATCGACTACCCCAATCGCCTCCCCATCCCGGCTAGCGTATTGCAGCTTATGCAGCACGAATCGCAAGGCGTTGAGCCGCGCGCGTTTCTTGCAATCGGAGCGGACGACCGTCCAGGGCGCATCGGCGGTGTCCGTCTGCGAGAACATCGCTTCTTTCGCCTGCGTGTACGCCTCCCACTTGTCGAGCGAAGCGAGATCGACAGGACTCAGCTTCCATTGCTTGAGCGGATGCACCTTGCGTTCCTTGAAGCGCCGCCGCTGCTCGCCACGGCTTACCGAAAACCAGAACTTGATCAGGTGGATGCCGCTACGGATCAACTGCCGTTCGAACTCCGGAACTTGCCGCATGAAATCGGCATATTCCTCAGGCGTGCAGAAGCCCATGACATGCTCGACGCCCGCGCGGTTGTACCAGGACCGATCGAACAGCACGATCTCCCCCGCCGAAGGCAGATGCTGCACGTAGCGCTGGAAATACCACTGGCCGCGCTCCACTTCGGTGGGCTTTTCGAGCGCGACGACGCGCGCGCCGCGCGGGTTCAGATGCTCCATGAAGCGCTTGATCGTGCCGCCCTTGCCGGCTGCGTCGCGGCCCTCGAACAGGATCACCACGCGCTGACCGGTTTCGCGCACCCACGCCTGGAGCTTGAGCAGTTCGACCTGCAGCCGGTACTTCTGCCGCTCGTAGGCGCGGCGCGACATCAAATTGCGATACGGATAACCGCCTTCGCGCCAACCGGAGGCGAGTTCCTCGTCGGGGTGGCGCGTGCGCGAGCTGCGCCAGTCGGCAGGGTTGCCTTCGAGGATCAGGCTGCGCAACTGGGCGGCTTCGTCGGGCGACATGCCTTGCATCAATGCCGCGATCGACTCGAGCAGCATGGCGGGCGGATTGTGCCCGGCGCGAGTGCGCGCGACGAGATCGTGGACTGCGCCCGCGATGGCCTCGCTCGCGGACTCGACGGCACTGTCGACGGCGCGCAACTCGGCGCTGCGGGGCGTGACGAGCGGCAGTCGCGCACCGGGGCTGGCGGTGTCGGAAGCGGAGTAGGGGGTGGATTTGGGCATGGTGTCGGCGGATGCGGGGGATGGGCGTGCGCGCAGAGTGACTCGCATTCAAAGCGGATGCATCGAAGCGCGGGCGGCAATGGAGCGCAGGGAAGTCGTCGCGGCTTGATTGGCAGGGCAGCGCCGGGGCAATAGCCGGCGCGCCGATGGCCAGCGCCGGCCCGCTAACAGCCGGCGCTGGACGCCGCCGGGTTCAGGCGTTTGCCGCTTTTTTGAGGATGAGGTAGAGCGAGTCCTTGAGTTGGAGCTTTTCCTTTTTCAGTTGCTCGACTTCCATGCCGTGCGAGGCCACGACACCCGCCTCCATGTTCTTGATCTGCTGGTCGAGCTCGTTGTGACGATGAAAAATCCGGGCGAAATGGCCGTCCTGGATCTTGAGGCGCGAAATCAAATCTCTGTACTCAGGGAACACTCAACACTCCTTACAGACAGGCAAAATAAGAAAGATTGAAACGTAATTATTTTTCCACCGTCTCGCCGTGGCAGTCTTGACCATCATCAGAGTCCGGTTGCCGGAAGGTCAGGGACGTTACCTGGGGCATCGAGGCGCGCTCGCGTGTACCATCGATCGCGTCGTCGCAGTTCCTGGCTCTCCATCCGCTTGCACTGTTCTAAGCCGTCGCGCCCACCCACAGAACCCTGGAGCGTTCATGGATCGCGTTCTGGAAATCGTGCTGGATGTCGTGATCCCGGCAGCGCCGGATATAAAAAGCGCAAAAGCCGCCGCCGCCACGGGAGCGGTGTCCAGGGCGCACGCCAGCCCGAAACCATCGGAGCGGGCCGCCAGCCTGTGCGCGGCTTTGCCGCCGCTCGTGGCGCTGCCCGAGGTGCGCGAGTGCGTGACGACGGTTGCCTTCGACCGCGGCGGCGTCCTTGGGGGGCTCGGCTGGCGCGTGGCGGTCGAATCGCGCGGCGACACGCGGCGCGTCGTCGTGTCGAGCCGGCGCGTTCATACGCCGGGGGTCACCGTGGTCGCACCGATCTTCGAGGCGGCGCTCGATGCGCACGGCATCGCGCATGCGCTCTTCGACGCCGCGCCCGAGCCGTTTCGCGAGGCGCTGGGCAGCGCGGACGATCTGTCTGCCTCGGCCACGCTCGTGGCGACGCGCAGCCGCTGGCACTGGCCGCGCGACGGCATCGAGGTGCTGCTCACGTTCGACGAAGACTTGCACAAGCCGTCGGCAGCGCCGCAAGAACCGGTGGCTCAGGACACTTACCGCGCCGATGCGGCGCCACCGCCGAACTTGCACGAGTTGCACGAGTTACGCGTGAGCGCACCCTGGCCCGAAGGCGAGGACGAGCGGCCCATCGTCGATGCGCTGTTTGCCTGTGCTGGCGACCTGATCGGGGCGCTGCCCGCATTCGTGCGCCTGACCGACGCGCTCGAGCGCGCCACCGCCGGCAGCGTGACCGGCGACGCCGAAGCCATCAAGGCCGAAGCCGTGGATCTGGCCGGCGCGGCTACGGCCGAGGCCGCGCTCGTGGCGATCGGGCGCAACATCAGCGCGCAGTGGTTCGGCAATGACGCCGGCGTACGCGGCAGCACGAACGGCGAGTTCATCCATCAGATGCGCGTGTCGCAGCGGCGGCTGCGCACCGCCATGCGCATCTTCTCGCGCTGGTGCGACGAGACCTGGGAGACGCGCATCGAGCCGGAGCTAAAATGGCTCGGCGGCCTGCTCGGCGATGCGCGCGACTGCGATGTCTTCGTTGAATCGACGCTGCCGGCGCTCGCCGCCGCTGACGTCGAGCCGGGGCGCTGGGACGCGATTCGCGACGCGGCAAACGCGCAACGGCTCGCCGCGCGCGCTCGGCTGCGCGAGGCGCTGGCTTCGCCGCGCTATGCGCTCGCGGCGCTGGCGTGGCTCCAGTGGCTCGACCTCCTCGCGCGGCGCGCGCACGACGCCGGCAGCGCCGGGTTTTCGCTGCACCGACACGCGAAGAAGCGCGTGCGGCGCTACTACGATCAGCTAGCGGGCACGCAAAAGCTCACTGCCATCGACGAGGCGAGCCGTCACCGCGCGCGCATCAATGCGAAGTATTTGCGCTACACGATCGAATTCTTCGCCACGCTCACGTCGCGCCGCACGCGCGTGGAGGTGGCGCGCACGCTCGCGCGGCTGCAGAGCGTGCTCGGCGACGGCAACGACGCCGCAGTGGCCCTGCGCTATCTCGAGCGCATGGATGCCGAGCCGTATCAGCTCGGGTTCGCGCGCGGCTGGTGCGAGGCCGTCAAGCGCTATACCGCGAAGGAGGGCGAGCGCCTGCTGCGCGAACTGGGCGAGCCGAAGGTGCCGCGCGGCGCCTGACGCGCGCGTCTCTATAATCGTTGGCGCAGATTGGCGGTTTGGCGGATGGCGAACCACGCCGAACCATCGCTCATTTCGTCTTGTTTTGACTTGTTTTGCGCATGATGAATCCCACTGACCCGACCTCCGCACCCACCGGAGCCGGCCACGCCGACGCCGGTTCCACTGACACGTACCCACCCGCCGAAGCGCCGGAACTGGGTCTGGGTGGCTCGGTCTGGTTTCAGTCCGGCCAGCAGATGCTAGGTGGCGCGGCGCGCATTGCGCTGCTGGAAGCCATCCATGCAACCGGTTCGATCACAGGTGCCGCGAAAGCGGTCGGCATGAGCTACAAGGGCGCCTGGGATGCCGTCGACGTCATGAACAATCTCGCGGGCGAGGCGCTCGTGGTGCGCGCTACGGGCGGCAAGGGCGGCGGCGGGACGACGCTCACGCCGCGGGCGCTGCGGCTCGTCGAGACGTTTCGCGCCATCGAGCACGAGCACCAGCGCTTTATCGAGCGCGCGGCGCATGCGCTCGGGGCAGTTTCGAGCGAAGGCGACGATGCACACGCTGGCGGATTCGCGCGCGACGTGGCCGTGCTCGGCCGCTTCGCCATGCGCACGAGCGCGCGCAATCAGCTCTTTGGCACCGTCTCGGGGATCGTGCGGGGCGCGGTGAACGACGAGGTGTCGATCGCGCTGCCCGGCGGCGAAGTCCTCGTGGCCACGATCACGCACGAGGGCGCCGAAGCGCTCGGGCTTGCCATGGGCGCGCCCGTGGTGGCGCTCGTGAAGGCGAGTTCGGTCGTGCTGGTCGCGAGCGCGGCGGATGCGGCGCGGCTTTCGGCGCGCAACCGGCTGAGCGGGACGATCGAGGTCGTGCGGCACGGCGCCGTGAACGCCGAAGTGACGCTCGCCTTGCCGGGCGGCACCGTGATCGCCGCGATCGTGACCGAAGCGAGCGTGGACGCTTTGGGATTCGCTGCAGGGCAAGCGGCGACGGCCGTGTTCAAGGCCTCGAGCGTGTTGCTAGGGGTGGCCGGATGAGCGGCGGGCGAGCGGGGTGCCGCCAGTCAGGCGGGTTCAGGCGTGCTGCGCGGGCGGGGTGAGTCCGTTGCGGGTTTGCGAGACGGGCGCGACCGGCGCGCGGTTAGCTCGGTTGGCCTTCCATTTGGCGCGCACGTAGGGACGGTCGTGACCTGAAACCGTGAGCGCGATGTTCGTGACCCAGCGATGCGTGGGCACATGCACGTTGTGCAGTGCGACAGTCAGTGCCGCGAGGCTCAGCGCGACGACCGCCGCCGAAATTCGCTGGGCCTGCGCCTGCCACCAGTAGCGCGCGAACACGAGCGCGGTGAGCGCCCCGACCACGCAGCCCGTGACGGCCTCGGAAGGCGAGTGAGCGTCGAGCATCACGCGCGAGAGCGCGACCGCGAGCCCCACCGCGAGCCCGATGGTCACGCCCGCGGCGCGCACGAAGGACGGCGCGCCTTGCAGCATCAGGAAGAACGCGACGGGATAGACGGCCGTTGACAGCATGGCGTGGCCGCTGATCCCGGTGAAATCCAGTTCTCTTACCCCCACGCCCCAGCCGAGAAAGGCGATCTTGGTGAGCGTCACGAGGCCGATAGCCAGGCCGAGCACCAACACCCAGCTCGCCGTCATGCGCCACGAGTAGCCGACCATGAGCCACAGCGCGATCGCCAACGCGAGCGGCAGGGTGAGGCCTGCGCCGCCGAGGTTGGTAATCGAGTACCAAAGGTGAATGGGCAAATCTGGCATGTGTCCGCGCTGCCGGCTATCTGAAGAGGATTCTGGGGTTGCAGGTGCTTAACCGCTACTTCATAGCGACTTAACGCGCGAGCCGCCTCGCCGGCCGACAAGCGCGTAAGACGAGCTTCCAGTATAGCTGCCTCGCATGGACGAAGGCTTGCGACGTCGAAACCACACGAGAACGGAATCGAATGGGTCCGATCTGCAGCGTCGTTCAAATGGTGTTATTGTGCGTTGCACAACGACGGATCGCGGCAAAACGCCACGATGTGTCGGACCCTTTTACGAGGCCATAGATGACGAAAAATCTGACGAAGCTATGGGCCGGTGGCGTGCGACGTCTGCTCGCCATTCAGACCCGGGCGACCCGCGACGCCCTGAAAGGCGCGGGGATCGATACGCCCAAGCCGCAGGCAATCTGGCGCGCCGCCCAGGCCGCAGCCGAGCAGGCGGCCGGGCATGCCGCGCAGGCGCGCAGCGGTGCGCCGGTGCGCGAGTCGCGCGTGGGTCCGCGGGCGACCGCCTGGGCCGCGGGCGAATGGCGCCGCGCGGAGCACCTTGTGCCGGCGAACGACCAGCATGCCGGGCGCTCGCTTCCTTACGGGCTCTATTTGCCGCCGGGGGGCAAAACGGCGGGCATGCCGCTCGTCGTGATGCTCCACGGATGCAAGCAGTCGATGGACTCCTTCGCCGAAGGCACCCGCATGAATCTGCTCGCCGACCGCCATGGTTTCGCGGTGGTGTATCCCGAGCAGTCGGAACGCGCGCACCCGCACCAATGCTGGCATTGGTACGACTCGCGCGACGCAGCGGGCGGCGGCGAAGCGGCTTCTGTCGTTTCGCTGGTCGACTCGCTCGTCGAGGAGCATGGCTTCGACCGCTCGCGCGTCTATCTGGCAGGGTTGTCGGCGGGCGCGGGGCTCGCGATGCTGCTCGCGGTGCGCTCGCCCAGCCGTTTCGCCGCCATCGCGTTGCATTCCGGCCCCGCTTTCGGTGAAGCACGCTCCGGCGTTTCGGCGCTCGACGTGATGCGGCGCGGCGTGCACCACGATCCGGTGGCGCTCGTTGATACCCAATTGGGCGCGCGCATCCACGCGGGCATGCCGGCGATCGTCGTGCAGGGCGATGCGGATGCCGTCGTCGCACCCGTCAACGCGGAACAGCTCGCGGTGCAACTGCTGCGTTTGAACGGTCTTGCGGATACGCGCGGCGTGCGTCAGGGCGTCGTGTCGCGCGAGACCTTCAAGGACGGCTATCGCGAACAGGATTACGAGCTCGATGGCGCGAGCGTCGTGCGGCTGTGCCGCGTGGCGGACCTCGACCACGCCTGGAGCGGCGGCGACGACACCGTGCCATTCCATTCCTCGACGGGACCGGACGCGAGCACGCTGATCTGGGACTTTTTCGAGGCTCACCGCCGCGAGGCCTTCGACGAGGCCTACGAGGCTGAATTGACACAGGACGTTGGTTAAAAGCGACTACGGGCAATTTTGGGGTTTACCCTTAACAGGGTTTACCCTATAATTGGTTCATTCGATTCGCGGGCGCGTGCCCGTCAAAGAAGGGCCAAATCATGTACCTGCTCAGCCGTCTTTTCCTGTTCCTCTCCGAAACCGCCGAAGCTCGCCGCCAGCAGCGCGAGGAAGCGTATCTCGCGCAGTCCGTCGACATCTACGATCTCGAATTCCGCATGCAGAAGATGGATCGCGAGAAGGCCACGCGCCACCCGTCGTGGATGAACCACTACGGCTAAGCAGGAATGCTGTGCCCCGCTAACGGGGCAAGATTGAACACGGCGCCCCGAGGCGCCGTTTTTGCGTGGTGCGCGTGAAGGACTGCTGCGCCGTTCAGCGGCCCGAGTCTGGCATTTCGGCGGCCTGCTTTTCCTGCACGCCGAAGCAGCCGCGGTAAGTCGCGTAGAACGAGCAATAGAGCATCGTCGTCACGATGATGAGCGCGGGCATCAGGATCGCGACCGTGAAGTCACCGGCGCCGAGCGCGCGCAGAAGCGTCGACAGTCCGATCGATACGACAGTCGAGACCGCGAACCACAGCGCCCCGTACACCATGAACGCGCCCTTGTTGCGCCAGCAGCTCACGATGCTGAAGAACATGGCCTTGACGGGCGGCACGTCGTGCCACGCCGTGAGCACGGGCGCAAACCAGAACAGCATCGACACCGGCACGTAGCAGAGCAGCGAAGCAAGCACCGCGAGAGGCACGTCGCTGTTGGCGAGCGCTTGCGCGTCGAGGTCGCCGCCGATGGTCATCAGCCGCAATAGCGCGCCACCGTCCACGAACGCAGACGCGGCCAGCACCAACAGCATCGCCACCACGTAAATCGCCCCGAGCGCCAGCAGGTGCTTCGCCACGTTGCTGCCGTACGAACGAAAGCCGTCGATCAGAATGGTCGGGAACACCGGTTTGCCCGCGATCGTGTCACGGCACGCCGCCATGAAGCCGACAGCCACGCCGGGCACGAACAGCAGCGGCAGCACGCCGCCGATCACGGGAATGGCGGAGATCAGCGTCATCGCCAGCAAATAGGCGAAAAACAGTGTGAGAAATGCGAGCGGATTGCGGCGGAACAGCCAGATACCCTGGCGGAACCAGACGTAGCCCGTCTTCGCGGAGACTTCGATTAGTTGCATGGGCGATGGGGCAAGGCGTGAAGGGAGCCCGCCTCGCTGCCGGCGAGGCGTTCGCGCAGAATGCGCTCGAAGTGGCCGGGATCGTGCGGCTTGAGCAGTTCGGCCGAGCGGGGCAGGTGGAAATCATACAGGCGCGAGACCCAGAAGCGGTACGCGCCTGCGCGCAGCATGTCCATCCAGTGCCGCGTTTCTTCGGGCGTGAACGGGCGCACGGTCTGGTAGGCGCGCAAGAGCGCGTCGGCGCGTGCGGTGTCGAGCTTGCCCGTGGCGAGGTCGACGCACCAGTCGTTCACGGTCACGGCCACGTCGAAGAGCCACTTGTCGCAGCCGGCGAAATAGAAGTCGAAAAAGCCGCCTAGCCGAACTTCGTGGCCCGGCGCCGGGTGCGAGTGCGCGAACATCGCATTGTCGCGGAACAGGTCGCAATGGCACGGACCGCCCGGCAGCGCCGCGTAGTCGGCCGAGCCGAAGAATGCGCGCTGGTGGTCGAGTTCGCTCGTGAGGAGCGTGCGCTGGGCGTCGTCCAGAAACGGCAGCACCGCCGGCACCGTTTCTTCCCACCACGAAAGGCTGCGCAGATTCGGCTGGTCGCCGCGGTAGTCGCGGCCCGCCAGGTGCAGGCGCGCGAGCATCTGGCCCACTTCCGCGCAGTGCTCCACGCCGGGTGCGAGTTCGGGCTTGCCTTCGAGCTTCGAGACGATGGCGGCGGGCTTGCCGTGCAGCAGACCGAAAAGCGCGCCGTCCTTGCGCGGCATGGGGTCGGGTACCGGCACGCGGTGCGAGGCGAGATGCCGCATCAGGTCGAGGTAGAACGGCAGTTGTTCGGCCGTCAGCTTTTCGAAGATCGTCAGGACGTATTCGCCGCGCGTCGTCGTCAGGAAGAAGTTGCTGTTTTCAATGCCGGACTGGATGCCGCGAAATTCGACGACATCGCCGAGATCGTAGTCGCGCAGCCATTGGGCAAGCTCTTGGTCGGTGACAGCGGTGAAGACGGCCATGCAAGAAGGTCGGTTGATTGGTAATGGCGGGTCGGCGAACGCTGCGAGGTGCTGCCCGAGGGGCTTGCAGGCGTGTCCGGCTCAAGCGCGATGGCCGCGGCCCGGCTTATGGGGCGGCGCACATGGCGTTGGCGCGGACATGCCCCATCAAGGCATGCGCGCGCCCGGATGGCTCAGTAATGCAGGTTGATCGACGGCAGGCGCGTGCTGGCCTGGCCGTTGTTGCGCACTTGCGGCGAGGTGTCTGGGTTCGCGCTCATCGTGTAGCGCGTGCCGAAGTTCGAATGCACGTTGATCTCGACGGGTTTGCCCTTGTCGCGGAACTCGGTGATTTCGGTGCCGTTCGGGCTCACTTCGTGATAGCTGGGCACGCGCGGCACGTCGTTGATGTTGACCTTCGAGGTGACGCGTGCGGCCGGCTTGTTGTTGATCGCAGCCAGATCGGGCAGGCCCGCGCGTTCGTTCTCGGACTGCGCGGATTGTGCCTCGACGGCGGTCTTTGCGTCGTCGGCCGGCGCGGCCATGGCGACCCCGCTGAAAGCGAGCGTCACCGCGACGGCGGCAAGAAGGTGCGACTTCATGGTCTTTCTCCGATGGGATGCCCCAATTCTAGCAAATCCGGGCGCTATACCCCATGTCGCGCAAGCGCTGCGGCCCGCGCCCGGCGGGCGGTGCGCGGCGCCCGCAGCGCCCGCCCGGCGGGGGCTGCGAAAGCCCTGCGCGCGGCGAGGTCCGTCGCCAGAAAGTCGCACCTTCCGTGGTAATGTGGATCCATCAAACGGAGAGGCGAACGAAGATGAACAACGATAGCTACCCGCGGCCCCTCATGACGCCGGCGCACGACTTCCCGGACGAATTTTTCGAAGACGCCGCCGACGCCGTGGCGCGCCTCTCGAGCATCTACGAAGCGAATACGTCGTTCCTGCGCGACGCGTTTGCGCGCTATCGCCGCGGCGAGGCGTTCGAGCGCCGCGTGCGCGCGTGCTACCCGTTCGTGCGCATCCGCACCAACGTCAACACGCATATCGACTCGCGCCGCTCGTATGGCTTCGTCGCGGGACCTGGCGTGTTCGAAACCACCGTCACGCGGCCCGACCTATTCGGCAATTACTATCGCGAGCAGTTGCGCCTGCTGGCGAAGAACCATCATGTGGGCATCGAAGTGGGCGTTTCGGATCAGCCCATTCCCGTGCACTTCGCGTTCGCCGAAGGCATCCACCTCGAAGGCGATCTCGACCGCGAGCGTCTCTTCGCCATGCGCGACGTGTTCGATACGCCCGATCTCGCGCAGCTCGACGACCGCATCGTGAACGGCACCTATGAGCCGGAGCCGGGCGAGCCGCATCCGCTTGCACTCTTCACCGCGCCGCGCGTGGACTTTTCGCTGCATCGGCTCAAGCACTACACGGCCACGTCGCCCACGCACGTGCAGAACTACGTGCTCTACACGAACTACCAGTTCTATATCGACGAGTTCGTGAAGCTCGGCCGCGCGATGATGGCGCACACCGACGACGCCGACCTGCGCAACTATCGCAGCGAATACACCTCGTTCGTCGAGCCCGGCGATGTGGTGACCTACAACGCGAACCTGGGCGAACAGGACGACGAAGGCACGGCGTCGGCGCGCCTGCCGCAAATGCCGGCCTATCACCTCAAGCGCGCGGACGGCAGCGGCATCACGATGATCAACATCGGCGTGGGACCGTCGAACGCGAAGACGATCACCGATCACATTGCCGTGCTGCGTCCGCATGCGTGGATCATGCTTGGCCACTGCGCGGGCTTGCGCAACACGCAGCGCCTGGGCGACTACGTGCTCGCGCACGGCTATGTGCGCGAGGATCACGTGCTCGACGCCGATCTGCCGCTGTGGGTGCCGATTCCGGCGCTCGCCGAAGTGCAGCTCGCGCTCGAGCGTGCGGTCGCGGAGGTCACGAAGCTCGACGGCGTGGAACTCAAGCGCGTGATGCGCACGGGGACGGTGGCGAGCGTCGACAACCGCAACTGGGAGCTGCGCGATCATCGCGAGCCGGTGCAGCGCCTCTCGCAAAGCCGCGCGATCGCGCTCGACATGGAAAGTGCGACCATCGCCGCGAACGGCTTCCGCTTTCGCGTGCCGTATGGCACCTTGCTGTGCGTTTCCGACAAGCCGCTGCACGGCGAACTCAAGCTGCCGGGCATGGCCGATTCGTTCTATCGCGCGCAGGTCGATCAGCATCTGCAGATCGGCGTGAAGGCGATGGAGATTCTGCGCACGAACGGCTTGCACAAGCTGCATAGCCGGAAATTGCGCAGCTTTGCGGAGGTGGCGTTTCAGTAGACGCTTTATGGCTGGCTGGCGCATGGTGCGCGTCGGCCAGTCTGTCGAATTGCGCTGTCGCCTTGCATAAATTCGGATGCCGAATCATTTGCTGGCGGGCGTTTACTGCCCGAACCCCGTCAACCCGATCAGGCTCCCCGCACCAAGCAGCCACAGCGGATGAATCTTCGTGCGAAACGCGAGCACGGCGCACACGCCGGTAATCGCCCAGGCGATCCACGAAGGATCGGAGGCTCTCGCGATCAGCACGGCGCTCGCAGCCACGAGGCCCGCCGTCACCGGCACGACCCCCTTTTGCGCGATGCGCCGCCACGGGCGGTCCTTGAAGCGATCCCACGCATGCAGCGCGGCGATCGTGACGAGCGACGACGGCCCGAACTTCGCAATCGACGTGACCAGCATGCCTGCCCAGCCGGCCACGTGCCAGCCCACCAGCGTCACGACCATCATGTTCGGGCCCGGGGCGGCCTGGGCGAGCGCGAATAGCGCGCTGAACTCGCTCGCGGGCATCCAGTGGTGGACCTCGACGACCTGACGCTGCATCTCGGGCAGGATCGTGTTGCCGCCGCCGAAAGCGAGCAGCGAGAGCTGGCCGAAGATCGCGGCGAGCGCAACGAGTGTGGCGCTCATCGCGAGCCTCCTTCCTTGCGGGCCGCGCGGGCCGCGAGCGCGATGCCGACTGGCGTGAGCACGAGCATGGTGGGCAAAAGCGGCGTGCGCAGCACGGCAATGGCCACGAAGCCGAGCGCGGCGACGACGGCCGCGGCGGGATCGCGCCGCAGCGGCAGCACGATTTTCAGGGCCATCGAGACGAGCAGCCCGGCGGCCGCCGCGGCGAGCCCGACGAACAGATGCCGCACGTGCGGGTCGTTTTGCGTACGCTCGTAGAGCACGCCAAGCCCGATCACGACGAGCGACGGACCCGCGATCAGGCCGAGGATGCCCGCGAGCGCGCCGCGCCATCCCTGAAAACGCATGCCGAGCGCGACCGAGAGATTGATGACGTTGCCGCCCGGCAAGAACTGGCAGAGGCCGAGCAGGTCGGTGAACTCGCTGGCGGTGAGCCAGCGGCGCTGCTCGACGATGGTGCGGCGCGCCAACGGCAGTGCGCCGCCAAACGATGTGAAGCCGAGACCGAGAAAGCCGAGGAACAGATCGCGCACCGTCGGCGTGTGGAGGCCGGCGGCCGTGCCATGTCCGGCCGCGGCGGGCGATGAGATGGGTTGTTTCATGAATGGATGGGACCTCTGAGGCAAGTTCGGAGATTAAGCCCAATCGCGCGCGCGGCAAAACGATTTCTATGGTGCGCTCTTGTGATCTACACTCACAAGCATGGCACGCTCCCTTCCTCCCTTTCCCGCGCTGCGCGCGTTCGAAGCCGCTGCGCGGCACAATAGCTTCTCCGCTGCGGCGGGCGAGCTCAATGTGACTCACGGTGCCATCAGCCGGCAGGTGGCCGCGCTCGAGGCGTGGGTCGGCGTGCAGGTGTTTCACCGGCACGGCAAGCGGGTCGCGCTGACCGAGGACGGACGGCGCTACCTCGCCGCCGTGCAGTCGGCATTCGATGACATCGCGCGCGCAACCAGCCAGTTGCGCGACATGGGCGTGGTGCACGTGCTGCGCGTGAGCGCGCTGC
Organism: Paraburkholderia sp. CNPSo 3076; assembly: GCF_026343935.1. Classification (NCBI taxonomy): domain Bacteria; kingdom Pseudomonadati; phylum Pseudomonadota; class Betaproteobacteria; order Burkholderiales; family Burkholderiaceae; genus Paraburkholderia; species Paraburkholderia sp. CNPSo 3076. The sequence goes on from NZ_JAPMAL010000035.1 coordinate 77,047, forward strand.
CTACCTTCGCGATGAAATGGCTGCTGCCGCGGCTCTCGCAGTTCCAGCGCCTCGCGCCGAACGTCGAGTTGCGCCTGTCGACCTCGAACGCGCCGGTCGAGACGCTCGAAGGCTTCGACGTGGCCGTGCGACGCGGTCCGGCCCACTGGCCCGACTGCGAGGCCGGTCATTTTCTCGACGAGACGGAACTGCCGGTGTGCAGTCCGGCGCTGCTCAAACGAGCGCCGATTCAACAAGCGAATGATCTTGCACGCCACGTGCTGCTGCACTCGGACACGCGGCCCGATGCGTGGCGCACCTGGCTCGCGGCTGCAGGCGTGAAAGCCAAATGCCGGAAGAAGCAGTCGTTCGACCACTTCTATCTGGCCTTGCAGGCCGCCGTGGATGGTCTTGGCGTCGCGCTTGGCCCGCTGCCGCTGCTCGATGACGAGCTCGCGTCGGGGCGTCTCGTCACCCCGCTCGCGGGGCCGCATCTCGACGCGCGCGGCTACTGGTGGGTGGCGCGCCGCGAGGTGGCGCAATCGCCGCTCGTCGTGCAGTTTTGCCGCTGGCTGGAGGAGCAGGCGAGCGCGCGGGCGCCGCTCGGTGCGCCCGGCGTGCCCGCAAGCGCGGAGAAAGCATGAGAGAAGCGATGCGCTGAGGCGCGAGCGGTACGCAGGCCTACGGAAACATTAACCGCAGGCCATCCGCACGCTGCGCCGCAAGCGATGCATCAGAGATAGAACATCCGGTCTTCGTCGGAGTCGCGGTCGCGGCGCGCCGGGTGCTCCTTGCCGGTATCTTCGGCAGTGTCCGCATCTTCGTAGAACTTGAGAACGGCTTCGAGCACCTGATCCGGGTCGTCGATCACCTGCATCAAGTCCATGTCTTCGGGATTGATGAGGCCCATGGGCACCAGCGCCGAGCGGAACCAGTCGAGCAGGCCCTTCCAGAATTCGGCGCCCACCAGAATGATGGGCACGTGACGCGACTTTTTCGTCTGGATGAGCGTGAGCACTTCGGCCAGTTCGTCGAGCGTGCCGAAGCCGCCGGGCATGACGATCACGGCGTCCGAGTTCTTCACGAACGTGACCTTGCGTGTGAAGAAATGGCGGAAGCGCAACGAGATGTCCTGCCACTGGTTACCCGACTGCTCGTGCGGCAACTCGATGTTCAGGCCCACCGAAGGGGACTTGCCCGCATGCGCGCCCTGGTTCGCGGCTTCCATGATGCCGGGGCCGCCGCCGGAGATCACGGCAAAGCCCGCATCGGACACCTTGCGCGCGATGGTGCTGGCGAGCTGGTAGTACTTCGACTCCGGTTTCAGGCGGGCGGAACCGTAGATGCTGACCGCTGGCCGGATCTCGGACAGGTACTCGGTCGCCTCGATAAACTCTGCCATAATCGTGAACATCTGCCACGATGCGCGCGCCTTCTTGGCCGTCGCGCGCTCTTGATCTGCGAGTGAACGCAGACTCGGAATCACTTTTCTCTTGTCCATAATGCCTGAAGAACTACGCGTGGAAACGAAGCTACAAAACGAGCTGGAAGGTAAGACCCTGCTGCTGGTCGACGGTTCTAGCTATCTCTATCGGGCCTTCCATGCGATGCCGGATCTGCGCGGTCCTGACGGCGAACCCACGGGCGCGCTATACGGCATCATCAACATGCTGCGTCGCATGCGCAAGGACGTTACGGCAGAGTATAGCGCGTGCGTGTTCGATGCAAAGGGCAAGACGTTCCGCGACGACTGGTACCCCGAGTACAAGGCCAACCGGCCTTCCATGCCCGAGCCGCTCGCAGCACAAATCGAGCCTATTCACACGGCCGTGCGCGCGCTCGGCTGGCCGCTCGTGATGATCGAAGGCGTGGAGGCCGACGACGTGATCGGCACGCTCGCCCGTGAGGCCGAGAAGCTCGGCATGAAGGTCATTGTTTCCACGGGCGACAAGGACCTCGCTCAGCTCGTGACGGACCACGTCACGCTCATCAACACGATGACGAATGAAACGCTCGATCGCGAAGGCGTGATCGCGAAGTTCGGCGTGCCGCCGGAGCGCATCATCGATTATCTGTCGCTCATTGGCGACACCGTCGACAACGTCCCGGGCGTGAACAAGTGCGGCCCGAAAACGGCGGTGAAGTGGCTCACGCAATACGACTCGCTCGACGGCGTGATCGCGCATGCGGATGAAATCAAGGGCGCCGTGGGCGGCTATCTGCGCGACGCGCTCGACTTCCTGCCGATGGCGAGAAAGCTCGTCACGGTGGAAACAGCTTGCGATCTCACGCCGCATCTGGAGTCGATCGAAGCGTCACTCGCCACGCGAGCCGAGGCGCGCGAAGAACTGCGCGATATCTTCGCGCGCCACGGCTTCAAGACCTGGCTGCGCGAAGTCACCGAAGCGAGTCAGCAGAGCGAGACGGTGCCCGCTGCGACCAAAGGCGACGTGCCCGAAAAAGACGCGATCGTGCAGCCCGCGCTGTTCGTCGATGCCCCGCGCCATTACGAAACGATCCAGACGTGGCCGCAGTTCGACACGTGGCTCAGGAAGATCGAAGCCGCCGAACTCACCGCGTTCGACACCGAGACCACGGCGCTCGATCCGATGGTCGCGAAGCTCGTCGGTATGTCGTTCTCGACGGAACCTGGCGTGGCCGCCTATTTGCCGCTCGCGCATCGCGGTCCGGACGCGCCCGATCAACTGCCGCAGGACGAAGTGCTCGCGCGCCTGAAGCCCTGGCTCGAAAGCGCGAAGCACAAGAAAGTCGGCCAACACATGAAGTACGACGAGCAGGTGCTGGCGAACTACGGTATCGAGCTGATCGGCGTGGAGCATGACACGCTGCTCGAATCGTATGTGCTCGAATCGCATCGCAGCCACGACATGGACAGCCTCGCACTGCGCCATCTCGGCATCAAGACGATCAAGTACGAAGAGGTGGCGGGAAAGGGCGCGCAGCAGATCGGCTTCGACGAAGTCTCGCTCGACAAGGCCGCCGAGTACGCAGCCGAAGACGCGGATGTCACGCTGCAACTGCATCGCGCGCTCTATCCGCAGATCGCGCCCGAGAAGGGCCTCGATTACGTGTATCGCGACATCGAATTGCCCACGTCGCGCGTGCTGCGCAAGATGGAGCGCAACGGTGTCCTGATCGACACCGAAAGGCTCGAAAGGCAGAGCGCGGAAATCGCCGTGCGGCTCATCGCGCTCGAAGAGGAAGCGTATGCGCTCGCGGGCGGCGAATTCAATCTGGGCTCGCCCAAGCAGATCGGTCAGATCTTTTTCGAGAAGCTGCAATTGCCGGTCGTGAAGAAAACGCCCAGTGGCGCGCCTTCCACCGACGAAGAGGTGCTGCAAAAGCTCGCCGAAGATTACCCGCTGCCCAAGATCCTGCTCGAGCATCGCGGTCTTGCCAAGCTCAAGTCCACGTACACCGACAAGCTGCCGCGCATGGTGAATGCGCAAACGGGCCGCGTGCACACGAACTACGCGCAGGCCGTGGCGGTCACGGGCCGTCTCGCGTCGAACGATCCGAATCTGCAGAACATTCCCGTGCGTACGGGCGAAGGCCGGCGCATTCGCGAGGCGTTCATCGCGCCGCCGGGGCACAAGATCGTTTCCGCCGACTACTCACAGATCGAACTGCGCATCATGGCGCATATCTCGGGCGACGAGTCGCTGCTCGCGGCGTTCGCGCGCGGCGACGACATTCACCGTGCCACGGCTTCCGAGGTGTTCGGCGTCACGCCGCTCGAAGTGAGCGCGGACCAGCGGCGCATCGCCAAGGTCATCAATTTCGGCCTGATTTACGGCATGAGCGCGTTCGGGCTCGCATCGAATCTCGGCATTACGCGCGATGCGGCGAAGCTTTATATCGACCGCTATTTCGCGCGCTATCCGGGCGTGGCGCGCTATATGGACGAAACGCGCATGGACGCGAAGTCGCGCGGCTATGTGGAAACCGTATTCGGCCGCCGTCTGTGGCTGCCCGAGATCAACGGCGGCAACGGTCCGCGCCGCCAGGCCGCCGAGCGCGCCGCCATCAACGCGCCCATGCAGGGGACGGCCGCCGACCTCATCAAGCTTTCCATGGTCGCGGTGCAAAAGTGGCTCGACGAACGCAAGATCGGCACGAAGATGATCATGCAGGTGCACGACGAACTCGTGCTCGAAGTGCCGGGCGACGAACTCGCCGAAGTGCGCAAGCGCTTGCCCGAGCTGATGTGCTCGGTGGCGCAGCTCAAGGTGCCGCTCGTCGCCGAAGTGGGCGTGGGCGAGAACTGGGAAGAGGCACATTGAAGGCGCGTCGAAGCGCTTAGTGAAGCTCTACTAAGTACATACTGAATGCGCAGTGCCACAAAAGCCGTAACCAGGACGTAACTGCATGCGCGCGATAAGGCAAGCCTCGCGTGCGTGATGTCGCGAATGCGCGCCGCAAGGGTTGCCGCCGCGCGCTCCGTCAGCCGACAATGATTTGATTGAAGGCCGGTGCCTCGCACGTATGTTGTCGATGCATCGGCCTTTCTATCGCCTTTCGACATGCACGGAGAGTCTATGCATCGCTTTATCGTTGTGGGAGGAGGCGCAGGCGGGCTGGAACTGGCAACACGGCTCGGCGATCGTTACGGCGAAGCGCGCGCGAAGCGGGGCAAGCCGCAAGCGGCATCGATCACGCTGGTCGACCGCAATCCAACGCATATCTGGAAACCGCTCCTGCACGAAGTCGCGGCGGGCAGCATGGATCCATTCACGCATCAGCTCGAATATCCGGCGCAGGCGCGCTGGCACGGCTTCGAATTCCAGCAGGGCGAGCTGACCGCGCTCGACCGCGCGGCGAAGCGCATCACGCTCGGGCGCGTGCTCGACGAAGACGGCGCGGAAATGCTGCCCGAGCGCGTGCTCGAATACGACACGCTCGTGCTCGCAATCGGTAGCACGACGCACTTTTTCGGCGTGCCGGGCGCGGCCGAGAATTCCATCGCGCTCGACACCGTCGAGCAGGCCGAGCGCTTTCGCAAGCGCCTGATCGCCGCGTGCATGCGCGCCGAACATCAGGCGCCCGAAAAAGTCGCGGCGGAGGTGACGGCGGACGACCTCGCGCCGGCCATGGACGCCGGCGCCGAGCCGCGCGTGCAGGTGGCGATCATCGGCGCGGGCGCGACAGGCGTCGAGCTTTCCGCCGAGCTGCGCAACACCGCGCAGGTGCTGTCGGCCTATGGACTGCACAAGCTCGATCCGCGCCACGACGTGGGCATCGTGCTGATCGAGGCGGGCCCGCGCATCCTGCCTGCATTGCCCGAGCGGGTTTCGTCGGCAACGGGCGAGCTGCTGCAGAAGCTCGGCGTGAAGCTGCTAACGAGCGAACGCGTGATCGAAGTGGCGCCTGGTGTCGTACGCACCGCGAGCGGCAAGAACCTGCGCGCGGACCTCACGGTCTGGGCCGCGGGTATTACCGCGCCAGCTGTGCTTTCGCGGCTCGACGGCCTCACCGTCAACAAGCTCGGCCAGCTGATCGTGCGCCGTACGCTGCAAACGGAACTCGACGACAACATCTTCGCGCTCGGCGACTGCGCGGCTTGCGAATGGCCGGGCCACGAGCGCGGTGTGCCGCCGCGCGCACAAGCCGCGCACCAGCAGGCCACGTTCCTGTTCAAGTCGCTTGGCAATCTGCTCGCCGGCAAGCCGCTCGAGGAGTTCACCTATCGCGACTTCGGCTCGCTGGTGTCGCTCGGCCACTTCAGCGCGGTCGGCAACCTGATGGGCGGGCTGATCGGCGGGAATATGTTGATCGAAGGGTTGTTTGCCCGTTTCATGTACATGTCGCTGTACCGGCTGCACATCGCGGCGCTGCACGGCTACGCGCGCATGGTGCTCGATACCTTCGCGCACTGGCTGCGCCGCACGACGTTGCCGCGCGTGAAGCTGCACTGAGCGGCTACATCGAGCGGCGCTTGCGGCCGGGGCGCGGCGCTATTCTGCCTGTTTCCGCTGTTTGATCTTCAAGGAGCGCTGCATGCTGAAACCCGAACTCGATAGCCTCGTCCCGCACGTGCCGTTCGATCGGCGCACTTTCATCAAGGCGGCGCTCGGCAGCGGATTCGCCGCTGCCGTGCTGCCCGTCTCCGCGCAAACCATCCACACCGACAGCGAAGGTCTCGAAGCCGGCGAGATCGGCTTCCAGTCGGGCGGCACGCTCATTCCGGCGTATCGCGCACAGCCGCGCGGCGAGACGCACTTGCCGGTGATCATCGTGATTCACGAGATCTTCGGCGTGCACGAGCATATCGCCGATGTGTGCCGGCGCTTTGCGAAACTCGGCTATCTGGCCATCGCGCCGGACTTCTTCGTGCGCCAGGGCGACGCCTCCGTGTACCCGACGATTCAGCAGATCAACGAGAACATCGCGAGCAAGGTGCCCGATGCACAGGTGCTCGGCGACATCGACGCGGCGCTTGTCTGGGCCGGCGAGGACGGTGGCGATCTGAAGCGCGTGGGCGTCAATGGCTTCTGTTGGGGCGGGGTCTACACGTGGCTCTATGCCGAGCACAATCCGCGCATCAAGGCGGCGGTTTCCTGGTATGGCCGCGTGGCGGGCGCACACACGGAAAATTCGCCGCAAAATCCGCTCGATCTCGCGGGCAATCTGCAGGTGCCGGTACTCGGCATGTATGGCTTGCAGGACAACAGCATTCCGCAGAACACGCTCGAGCAGATGAAGGCCGCCATCGCGCAGGGCCCGCAGGGCGGCCGCGGCTCGCAAATCGTCGTGTACAACGATGCGGGCCACGCGTTCTTCGCGGACTACCGGCCGAGCTATCGCAAGGCCGATGCGCAAGACGGCTGGAAGCGCGCGCTTGCCTGGTTCAAGGAGCACGGCGTGATGTGACGCCGTGCCTCGTTCCGGACTCCCGGCTCAGGGGTTGGGGCCTGTCGCGACCGGGCGCGACGCGTCGGCGCTCCATTCGCTCCACGAACCGGGATAGAGCGCCGCGCCGTGCAGGCCGGCAATCTCCATCGCGAGTGCGTTGTGGCAGGCGGTCACGCCCGAGCCGCACTGCAGGACCACGTGTTCGGGCGTGATGCCCGGCAGCACCGCCGTGAAATCCTCGCGCAGCGCGTGCGCCGACTTGAAGCGGCCATCCGGCGTGAGATTGTCCTGATAAAACCGATTGCGCGCGCCAGGAATATGGCCGCCCACCGGGTCGATCGTTTCGTTTTCGCCGCGATAGCGGTCGGCGGCGCGCGCGTCGACGACCGTGAGTTCGTGCGTGGCGAGATTGCGGACGATGGCCTGCGCGTCCACCGTCACCTGGAGCGGTGCGCCGGCCTTGAAGGTGCCGCGCGCGGGCGCGGGCACGTCGCGCACGAGCGGGAAGCCCGCCGCCTCCCACGCCTTGAGGCCGCCGTCGAGTACGGCTACCGAGTCGTGGCCGAGCCAGCGCAAAAGCCACCACAGGCGCGCGGCGTAGGCGCCGCCTTGCGCGTCGTAGGCCACGACCTGCTGGCCTTCGTTGAGCCCGCGCAGCAAGAGCGTGGCGACGAGCGCCGAGCGGTCGGGCAGCGGATGGCGGCCGTTCTTGCCGGTCTTCGGGCCCGAGAGGTCGCGGTCCAGATGCAGGTATTGGGCGCCGGGCAGATGGCCGAGCGCATAGGCGTTCTCGCCCGCGGCGGGATCGGCGAGATCGAAGCGGCAGTCGAAAACCAGCACGCTGCCCGGCGCGGCGGTCAGGCGTTCGTGCAGATTGGCGGCCGAGATCAGCGTGGTGTAGTGCGTGTGGGGCATGACGGCTCCTTGAATCGTGCAAGGCCGCCCTCTCTCGCTATGCGACGGCCCGGTGCCGTCAGTCTAAACAAAAAGACGGGCCTAAGCCCTAATGCCGTTCAGTTAAGCAACTGAACGGCATTTTTGTTTGTGGCGAGCGCCTGTTGTAAACAGGGCGCGACGGTGTTAACTTTCGTCGCCATGCTGGTTGACGACCTTCCTCTTCTTGTCGATGCGCACCCGCCGTTCGAATGGGATCGGCTGGGCCAGCATCTGCCATATGAATGGATTGAACAGGCAGTTCAGGCCAGCGGCAGCGCCAGCATCCGGCGGCGCCGCCTGCCAGCGCAGCAGGTGGTGTGGCTGGTGATCGCGCTGGCGCTGTACCGGCATCAGTCGGTCAG